>CBIHPE010000001.1:0-57194 GCA_966212015.1 uncultured Frankiales bacterium
CAGCTTGCCGATCTTGTCCAGCAGCCGTTCCTCAGCCAAGCCCGTGCTCCCCGTACGCCACCCGCAGCGCCAGCACGGCCTCGGGGCCGAGCGCCTGCCCGACGAGCTCCAGCATGCACGCCCGGTACGACGGCCCGTGGTCCACGACCCCGTGCCTGTGGAAAGCCACGTGGTGCGCGAGCTCGTGCAGCAGGACCGACTCGCGCAGCGCCCACGGCTGCCCGTGCTCGGGAACGGGCAGAGCGATGACGCCCGGCGGCTCCCAGTGCGCCTGGCTGTGGCCCTTGCGCCGGCGCAGGACCACGGGCGGGTACGCGGAGACGGTGCTGTCGGCGTACTCCTGAGCGCTCTCGAGCGTGCCGAACAGCAGCTCTGCCGGCAGCAGGACGCTCGAGCCACCGACCGTGGCGCGCCGGGCGCCCCTGCGGGCGGCGTCGAGCTGCAGCTCCCAGGCGCCCTCGGCCGCGTAGACCTTCGACCGCTGGACGTCCCGCACCCCCGCAGGCTATGAGGTCGCTCACACGGCTGGTGGAACGCCTGTGGAACGGTCGAGAATGGTCGGATGACAGAGCGTCCTGCCCGCATCGCGATCGTGGGCGCCGGCCCGGCTGGCATCTACGTCGCCGACGTGCTCATGAAGTCCGAGACGCCTGTCTCGATCGACCTCTACGAGCGGCAGCCCGCCCCGTTCGGACTGATCCGCTACGGCGTGGCCCCGGACCACCCGCGGATCAAGGGGATCATCACCGCCCTGCACCAGGTGCTCGACAAGCCGCAGGTGCGCCTGATCGGCAACGTCGAGTACGGCGTCGACATCAAGCTCGAGGACCTCCAGCGCTTCTACGACGCCGTCGTCTTCACGACCGGCGCCGAGAAGGACCGCGACCTCGACATCCCCGGCATCGACCTGCCCGGCTCCTTCGGTGGCGCCGACTACGTCTCCTGGTTCGACGGCCACCCCGACGTCCCGCGCGAGTGGCCGCTGCAAGCCCGGCAGATCGCCGTCATCGGCGCCGGCAACGTCGGCCTCGACGTCGCCCGGATGCTTTCCAAGACCGCAGACGAGCTGCTCGTCACCGAGATCCCGGCCAACGTCTACGAGGGCCTCAAGGCCTCGCCCGTCGAGGAGGTGCACGTCTTCGCCCGTCGCGGTCCCGCGCAGGCGAAGTTCACCCCCCTCGAGCTGCGCGAGCTCGACCACTCGCCCAACGTCGAGGTCATCGTCGCCCCCGAGGACATCGAGTACGACGACGGCTCGGTCGAGGCGATCAACTCCGACAACCAGACCAAGCTGGTCGTGCGCGAGCTCGAGCGCTACGCGATGCGCACCGCCGAGAACGGCCTGGGCTCGCGCCCGCGCAAGCTCTTCCTGCACTTCTTCGAGTCGCCCGTCGAGGTCTACGGAGACGGTCGCGTCGAGGGCTTCCGCACCGAGCGCACCGAGCTCACCGGCGACGGCAACGTCCGCGGCACCGGCGTCATCAACGACTGGCCGGTGCAGGCCGTCTACCGCTGCGTCGGCTACCGCTCCACCGAGCTGCCGGGTCTGCCGTGGGACAACCGCAACCACGTCGTGCCGCACGCCCTCGGTCGCGTACTCGACATCGACGGCAACCACCTGCCCGGCATCTACGTCAACGGCTGGGTCAAGCGCGGCCCCGTCGGCCTCATCGGCCACACCAAGGGCGACGCCATCGAGACCGTCAAGTCGATCCTCGAGGACCTCCCCACCGGGCCGGTCGCCGCCGAGCCGTCGCTCGAGGCGGTCGACGCGTTCCTCGACGAGCGCGGCATCCGCTACACGACGTGGGACGGCTGGTATCGCCTGGACGAGCACGAGAAGTCGCTCGGTGCCGCGTGGTCGTCCGAGCACGGCGAGGTCGCCGGCAAGGACGGGACGCTCGCGCCCCGGGTCCGCGTCAAGGTCGTGGACAAGGAGTCCATGACGGCGATCTCTCGCGCCGAGTCGCCAGCTTCCGATTTCCAGCACCAGGGTGCTGGGGAAACCGGGGACGAGCGTCAGGCGCGGGGGAGGCGGACGGTGAAGCGGCCGCCGGGGCCGGCCGTCGCGGTGACGTCACCGCCCGTCGCGCGGGCCAGCCGGCGGGCGAGCGCGAGCCCCAGGCCCGCACCCGGGTGGCCGTCCGCCGGGTCGTGCCGGTAGCCCGCGTCGAAGACCGCCTCCTCGGCGCCGGCGGGCACGCCGGGTCCGTCGTCGAGCACCTCGACCAGCACGTCGGAAGCGGTCGAGGAGACCGTCATCCGCACGGTCGAGGCGTAGCGGTAGGCGTTGTCGACGAGAGGCGACAGCAGCCGCTCGACGACGTCCTCCTCGGCGCCGGCGAACTGCACCTCCGGCACGGCTTCGACCTCGTCGACGAGCCGCTGCGCCACAGCCACTGCGTCGCAGCGGCCCCGGACCGCGCCGGCCTCGGCCCGCGCCGCGGTGAGCAGCGTGTCGAGGATGCGCTCCATCCGCAGCGCGCCCTCGCCGATCACCGCGATGGCCGCCTCGGCCTCGGCGGGGGTACGGGGGCGGGAGCTGAAGAGGTCCGCCTCGGCGATGATGCCGGCGAGCGGGGTGCGCAGCTCGTGGCTGATCTCGGCGGACAGCTGCTGCTCGCGACGGAGCACGGCTGACAGCCGGCCGAGCACGCCGTCGAGGGTGTTGGCCAGCTCGGCGAGCTCGCCGGGCCGTGACTCGCCACCGAACCTGCCTGAGGTGTCGGTCGCCGACCACTCCCCGGCCTGCGCCGTCATCTCCGCGACGGGCCGCAGGGCGCGCGACGCGACGTTGCGCGCCACCAGGTAGACGACGCCGAGCAGCAGGGTGCCGAGCGCCAGCGCCCCCTCGATGGTCGTGCGGGCGCTGCGGTGGTAGGGCTCGAGGCTGACCGCGGCGACGAGGGTGCCGACCTGCCGTCCGCCGTCCTTCACGGGCAGCGAGAGGAACTCGCTGCCCTGGGTCGTGACCAGCCGGTCGTGGGTGCCGGCGAGCTGGTCGGCCTCGGCTTGCAACGAGGCGGCTCCGCGCGGCCGCTCGACCGCCGTCTTCCCGTCGTAGACCCAGATGCCGGTGTCGAGAGCGGCGTCGCTCTCGGTCGTGGTGATCTTGCCGGCGTGCACCTGCACGGACGCGAGGGCGGTGTCGGCGCGGCTCCTCAGCACGTTCTCGGCCTCGGCGGCGAGGCGCCGGTCGAGCAGCCAGCCGAACAGGGCGGTCAGCACCACGACGGCGGTGCCCGCGGTCAGCGTCGCGGAGAGGGCCAGCCGACCGCGCAGGGTCGAGGGTCCTCTCACGCTCAAGAACTTACGACCCGGTACCCGACACCGCGGACCGTCTCGATGCGGTCGGGCGCACCCACCTGCGTCAGCTTGCGGCGGACCCGCGCGACGTACTGGTCGAGCGTGTTCTCGTGCACGATCGCGCCGTCCGGCCAGCCGGACCGGAGCAGCTCCCGCCGTCGTACGACGTCACCCGGGTGACCGAGCAGCGCGGCGAGCAGCCGGAACTCGGTCGGGGAGAGCGGGGCGCTCTGGCCGTCGTGCGTGAGGGCGTGCTGGGCCGGGTCGAGGACGAGCCCCGTGTCGGTGGACGGCGGTGACGTCTCGTTGCGCCGCAGCAGCACGCGGAGCCGCGCGAGCAGCTCGGGGATGTGGAAGGGCTTGGTGAGGTAGTCGTCACCGCCGGCGGCGAAGCCGGCCATCCGCTCGTGGACCGCGTCGCGCGCGGTGAGGAACAGGACGGGTGCGTGCACGCCCCGGGTGCGGAGCGCGAGGCAGACGTCGCGGCCGTCGGCGTCGGGCAGGCCGATGTCGAGCACGATCGCGTTGGTCTCGGCGGTGGCGGTCGACAGCGCGCTGTTCCCGTCGGAGGCAGTGACGACCTGCAGTCCCTCCTCCCGCAGGACCCGGGCAACGACATCACGGAGCTGGTGGTCGTCCTCGACGACAAGCACGGTGGGCATGCCGTCAGCGTGCCACAGGACCTGTACGGAACTGGACTCTCAGGCCCAGATGGTCAGAAGGCTGTCAGGTTAGTCAGATGTCACCCATCGTTTACGTTTGAGCCCGTGACCTAGGTCACCACCCAGACGTTGGAGGACCGTGCGGACCCGGCTCATCCCCCTGTTGCTCCTTGCTGCCCTCATCCCGGTCCTGGCGCCCCACAGCGCCCAGGCCTCGTCGGGACGCCCGCAAGGGATCGACACCGCGAAGTACCAGCACGACGGCGGGCGGGCGATCGACTGGAACGCCGTGCGACGGTCGGGCCAGCGGTTCGCGTTCATCAAGGCGACGGGCCACGCCGACAGGACCGATCCGTGGTTCGCCCGCGACTGGGCCGCGGCCGGCCGGGCCGGGATGATCCGCGGCGCCTACCACTACGCCGACCCCTCGAGCAGCGCCGTCGCGCAGGCGGACGCGATCGTCCGCGTCGTGGGCACGACGCGAGAGGCGGGTGACCTCGGCATCGTCCTCGACCTCGAGAGCACCGGCGGCAAGTCCCCCTCCGCTCTCGCCGCGTGGGCGCACGCCTTCCTCGACCGCGTCGAGAGCCGCACGGGCCGGCTGCCCATCCTCTACACCTACGTCAGCTTCTGGTCCGGCCCGATGGCGAACAACCGCAGCTTCGGGGCGTACCCGCTCTGGCTCGCCCGCTACGGGGCCGAGCCGAAGCCCCTCGCCGGCTGGAACCGCTGGACCTTCTGGCAGCAGACCTCCTCGGCACGGGTGGCCGGCATCGTCGGTGCCGTCGACCACGACGTCATGTGCTGCAGCGCCGGCACCCTCGCTGCCCTCGCCGACGGGCGCACCTCGGCGATCACCAAGCTGTGGCACAAGCTCGGTGGCGCGTCCGGCGCCCTCGGCCTCCCGACCGGTCCCGAATCGACCATCCCTGGCGGCTGGGGGCAGACGTTCGAGCGCGGCTACATCGCGTCGACCGCTGCCCACGGGACGTGGGCGGTGCAGTCGCCCATCTGGGAGCGGTACTCCTCGATCAACGGCCCTACCGGTCCCATGGGGGTGCCCGTCGCCGCCGCGACCGAGCCGGTCCGCGGCGTGGTCTCGCAGCAGTTCACCGGCGGCCTCATCCTCTGGTCGCGGCTGACCGGAGCGCAGCCCCTCATGGGCGCGATGCTCCAGCGCTGGCGCAAGGACGGCGGTCTGCGGTCGCAAGAGGGGTTGCCGCTCGGCCCGCGGGTCGGCGTCGCGCAGCAGTTCCGCGGCGGTGGGCTCTACGCCACCTCGTCCGGCATCCACCTGGTCCCCGGTGCGATCCGCGACCGCTACGAGGAGCTCGGCGGCCCGTCGTCCGTCCTCGGCCTGCCCGCGTCGGAGGCCACGGCGTTCCAAGGCGGGCGGCTGGTGTCGTTCGACCTCGGCACGCTCATCGAGACGACCGTCGGCGGCCAGACCGTCGTCATCTGACGTCTTCGCGGTGGTCGTGACGCTGTCGAGAGGGCTGAGGTGAACCGCGGCGGGGTTCGCTGCGTCTCATGGCCGTGGACCTCACCCGGCGGGCCTTCGCGCTCGGATCCCTCGGCCTGCTCGCTGCGTGCGGCGGGCAGTCGCACAACACGACGTCGCTCTCTCGCCCGAGCCGGCTGGCGCAGGTGCGATCGGGTACGGCGAGACGCGTCGCTCTCGGTTCCCTGACCGCGTCCGAGCTCGCTGACGCCCAGCGGTCTTTCGGCGTCGACCTGCTCGGCAAGGTCTGCAAGGGCGGCGAGAACACGACCATCAGCCCTGCCTCCGCGGCCCTCGCGCTCGGCCTGCTGACAGCGGGGGCTCGCGGCGCCACCGAGCAGAAGATCAGCGCGATGCTGCACCTGCCGCGATGGGGCGACGACGTGGTGGCGGCCTACGCGGCGCAGCACGCGCTGCTCGCCGGGTTCCAGGACCAGCTGCAGCTCGCGAACCGCGCGTACACCGCCGTCGGCAACGCGCCGGCCGCCACGACGCTCGACGACTGGGCCACCGGCTTCGACGCCGTGCTCACGCAGCTGGACATCGCCGGTCATGCCCAGGAGGCGACGGACCGCATCAACGCGGACGTCGCTCACGACACGGCCGGCCTCATCCCGAAGCTCCTCGACCGGCCGCTCGATCCCGGCTCCGCGTTCGTCCTGGTCAACGCCGTGCACCTGAAGGCGGACTGGCAGGCGCCGTTCCTCAAGCAGGCGACGCAGTCGGCGGCGTTCACGACCGACGCGGGGCGGCAGGTGGACGTGCAGATGATGAACGGCGGCCGGGGCGCCGGGCGCAAGGCGGAAGGCTGGCAGTCCGTCACCCTGCCGTACGCCGGCGGGCATCTGGAGATGGTGGTGATCCTCCCGCCTCCGGCGGCGGGCTGCGCGGCGCTCACCTCCGCTCTGCTGACCCGGCTGTCCCGCGGGTCGTCTGCCGGCAGCGGCTCGGTCTCGATGCCCAAGCTGGACCTCGCGCAGACCCACGACCTGCTGAAGGTCCTGGCGGCCCTTGGCCTGCCGCTGACGGGCGACTACAGCCCGATCGGGGCCGACACGATCACGGGCGTGGTGCAGAAGGACGTGCTGAAGGTCGACGAGAAGGGCACCGAGGCGGCTGCGGCGACAGCCATCACCGGCATCGCAACGGGGGCCGCGTTCGACCCCGTCAGCATCACGGCCGACCGGCCGTACTTCCTGCTGCTGCAGGACGTCGAGACCGGGACGCCGCTCTTCCTGAGCCACGTCGTCGACCCGACGGCCTGATCTGCCAGGGGCCGCAGGACGGCGTCAGCGACGGACTTCCCCCGCCGTACCGCGACCCCGCGTGGCTGAGGTCTTGTAGGAATGCCACAACGGAGGTACGCATCTTCGGTGGCTGTCGTCGTGGGCGCTGCGGACGTCGGACCGGCAGGCTTGTCGGATGACGACGGCACTGGTGCGCCCCGAGCTCCTCGCTGAGCACCTCACGGCGCGGCTCGAGACGGCGCTGGCGACCCACCTCGAGCGGGCGCAGGTCTGGTACCCGCACGAGTACGTCCCGTGGGGCGAGGCGAAGGACTACTGGGAGCTGCCGTTCGAGGAGGCGCAGAGCCGGCTCTCGAAGGAGGTCCGGGCGTCGGTCCAGCTCAACCTGCTGACCGAGGACAACCTGCCCGGCTACCACGGCGCGATCAGCCGGGTCATGGGCTACACGGACGTGTGGCGGACCTGGCTCGACCGCTGGACGGCCGAGGAGGGCAGGCACGGCATCGCGCTGCGCGACTACCTCACCGTGACCCGGGCCGTCGACCCGGCCGTGCTCGAGGACGAGCGGATGGCCACGATGAGCGGCGGCTTCGACGCGGGTGACCGCGACGGCCTCCGGGTGATCGCCTACGTGTCGATGCAGGAGCTCGCGACCCGGGTCGCGCACCGCAACACCGGCCGCTTCTCGAGCGAGCCCGGCCTCGACCGGCTGCTCGCCCGGATCTCGACCGATGAGAACCTGCACATGGTCCTCTACCGCGACCTGTTCACGGCGGCCCTCGAGGTCGACCCGGTGCAGGCGATGCAGGCGCTGCTGACCGAGGTCGTCGGCTTCCAGATGCCAGGGACCGGCATCCCGAACTTCGTCCGGCGCGCTGCGGTCGTGGCTCGTGCGGGGATCTACGACCTCACGGTCCACCGCGAGCAGGTGCTCACCCCGCTGCTCGGCTACTGGCAGGTCTTCGAGCGGGAGCTGCCGCCGGAGGCGGAGGCGGTCCGCGACCAGCTCGCTCTGGTCCTCGAGGAGATCGACCGCCGCGCGTCGAAGCAGCGAGCGCGTTCGGCATAGTTGGGTCGGTGACTCAGGACGAACTGCGCGCCGACATCCGGCTCGTCACGACGATGCTCGGCGAGACCCTGGTCCGCAACGAGGGTCAGGAGCTGTTCGACCTCGTCGAGCAGGTGCGGGCGTCCTCGGTCGACGACGTCGACCTGCCCGACCTGGCGACCACCATCCAGGTGGCCCGGGCGTTCACGTCGTACTTCCACCTCGCCAACGTCACCGAGCAGGTGCACCGTGGCCGGGCGCTGCTGGCGGACCGCGCCCAGCACGGCGGCTGGGTCGAGCGCGCGCTGTCGCGCATGGAGGACGTCCCGGCCGAGGACGTGGCGCGGCTCGCCGTCCGTCCGGTGCTCACCGCGCACCCGACGGAGGCTGCCCGCCGCTCCATCCTCGACAAGCTGCGGAGGGTCGCGGCCCTGCTCGACCAGCCGGCGTCGGCCGGCCGTGACCGCCGGCTGGCCGAAGCGGTCGACCTGGTCTGGCAGACCGACGAGCTGCGCGTCGACCGACCCGACCCGCTCGACGAGGCGCGCAACGGGATCTACTACCTCGAGGGCCTCGGCGCCACGGCCGTCGGCGACGTGCTCGAGGAGCTGCGCGACCAGCTTGCCCGCCGAGGCGTCTCGTTCGAGGGGAGCCCGCTGACCTTCGGCACCTGGATCGGCGGTGACCGCGACGGCAACCCCAACGTCACGCCGCTCGTCACCCTCGAGGTCCTGAAGCTGCAGGCCGAGCACGGCACACGCCTGCTGCTGTCGCTGCTCGACGACCTCCGGCGCGAGCTGTCGGTCTCGCAGCGGATCAGCGGCGCGTCACCCGCTCTTCTGGCCCGGTTGGACGAGCTGCTCGAGGACGTCGACGTCGAGGAGAGGTACCAGCGGCTCAACGCCGAGGAGCCGTACCGGCTGTTCCTCACCTGCCTGCGCGAACGACTCCGGGCGGGGACCTTCCGCGGCCTGCTCGACGACCTCCGGCTGCTGCAGTCATCCGTGCGCGAGCACCAGGGGCCGCTGGTCGCCGGCGGTGGCGTCGATCGCCTCGTGCGCACCGTGTCCGCGATGGGTCTGGTGCTCGCGACGATGGACGTCCGCGAGCACGCCGAGAAGCACCACCACGCCGTCGGTCAGCTGCTCGACCGCACCTGGGAGCTGTCGTTCCCCTACGCCGATCTCGCGCGGCAGCACCGGCTCGCGGCCCTGTCGAAGGAGCTGCGCTCGCGTCGTCCGCTGGCCTCGAAGCCGCTGCCTCTCGACGAGGACGGAGCCCGCACCGCGTCCGTCTTCGACGCCATCGCGTATGCCCTCGACACCTACGGCGACCAGGCCGTGGAGAGCTACATCATCTCGATGACCCAGGGCGCCGACGACGTGCTGGCAGCCGTCGTCCTCGCCCGTGAGGCGGGGCTCGTCGACCTCACCGAAGGTGTCGCGCGGATCGGCTTCGTGCCGCTGCTCGAGACGGTCGTCGAGCTCGAGGGCGCTTCGGAGATCCTCGCAGCGCTCTTCAGCGACCCGTCGTACCGGCAGCTGCTCGCGCTGCGCGGCGACGTCCAGGAGGTCATGCTCGGCTACTCCGACTCCAACAAGGCCGGCGGCATCGCCACGTCGCAGTGGCAGATCCACCGCGCGCAGCGCGTCATCCGCGACCTGGCTGCGGCCTTCGGCATCAGGGTCCGGTTCTTCCACGGCCGGGGAGGTTCTGTGGGTCGCGGCGGTGGGCCGACGTATGACGCGATCATGGCTCTGCCCAACGGCGCCGTCGACGGTGCGATCAAGCTGACCGAGCAGGGCGAGGTCATCAGCGACAAGTACGCCCTCCCGGTGCTCGCCCGCGAGAACCTCGAGCTGCTCCTGGCCGCGGCGCTCGAGGCGACGGTGCTGCACAAGCAGGCCCGCCGGTCCGATGACCAGGGCGTGCGCTGGGACACGGCCATGGACGCTGTGTCGTCCGCGGCTCACACGGCCTACCGCTCGCTCGTGGAGGACCCCGACCTGCCGGCGTACTTCCTCGCGTCGACCCCGGTCGACCTGCTCGGCGAGCTGCACATCGGTTCGCGGCCGTCCCGCCGCCCCTCGTCCGACGGTGGCATCGAAGGGCTGCGCGCGATCCCGTGGGTGTTCGGCTGGACGCAGTCGCGGCAGATCGTGCCCGGCTGGTTCGGCGTCGGTACGGGACTGGCCGCCGTCTCGGACCGTGACCTGCTCCGCGAGATGCACCGCGACTGGCACTTCTTCCGCGCCTTCCTCGGCAACGTGTCGATGACCCTGGTGAAGGCCGACCTCGCGCTTGCCTCGGTCTACGTCTCGCGCCTCGTCGACGAGCCGCTGCGCCGGTTGTTCGACGTCATCCGCACCGAGTTCGACCTCACTGTCGCGCAGGTGCTCGACGTCACGGGGGAGTCGGAGCTGCTCGGCTCCGATCCGGTGCTGCTGCAGACGCTGCGCACTCGGGAGGCCTACCTCGAGCCGCTGCACCGGCTGCAGGTCGACCTGCTCGCCCGCCGCCGCGCCGGGGACGACGACCCGCTGCTGTCGCGCGCCCTGCTGCTGACCGTCAACGGCGTCGCCGCCGGGATGCGCAACACCGGCTGACCCTTCCAGCCCACTTCCCTGAACCTGCGCGCACCTCGATCCCCTGTCAGGGGGCTTCGGGAGCCTTCCTGAGCGTGGAACGCGCCTTGGTGGCTCGGCGAGGCGTGCGCAGAAACAGGGAAGTCAGGGGGTTTGAGTCTGACCGACGGCCGCTAGCACGAAGAAGTCGCCGAAGAGCCCGATGTTGCCGTTGACGTTCGCACGGCACTGCGAGCGGCGCTCACGTCCGGGCGGTGAGCCAGGTGGTCCATGGGGCGAGGTCCATCCCTTGGTTCGCGACCCAGCTGTCGGAGTAGTCGTAGCGGTCGCCGCGGTCGCAGAGCAGGGTGACGACGGAACCTGTCCTGCCCGCGGTGCGCATCTCCTCGACGAGGTGGAGCGTGCCGATGAGGTTCGTGCCGGTCGACCCTCCGGCTGACCAGCCGGTGCGCTCTCGCAGCCAGCGAGCGGCGGCGATGGACGCGGCGTCAGGGATGCGCAGCACCCGGTCGACGACGCCCGGGACGAAGGACTCCTCGACCTGCGGTCGGCCGATGCCCTCGATGCGGGAGCCTTTCGCGGTGGCGGAGGGATCGTCGACGCCGTCGAAGAACGCGCTGCCCTCGGGATCGACGACGCAGACCAGGGAGTCGAGGCGCTTGTAGCGGACGTAGCGCCCGAAGGTCGCCGACGTGCCGCCCGTGCCGGCCCCGACGACGACCCAGGTCGGGACCGGGTGCCGCTCAGAGCGGAGCTGCGCGAACACGGACTCCGCGATGTTGTTGTTGCCGCGCCAGTCGGTGGCGCGCTCGGCGAAGCGGAACTGGTCCAGGTAGTGACCGCCGCAGTCCTTCGCGAGACGCGCGGCGACCTCGTACATCGATCGCGGGTCGTCGACGAAGTGCACCGAGCCGCCGCCGTGCTCGATGAGCGTCACCTTCTCCGGGCTGGTGGATCGTGGAAGGACGGCGACGAAGGGCAGCCCCAGGAGCCGGGCGAAGTGCACCTCGCTGACGGCGGTCGAGCCGCTCGACGCCTCGACGAGAGTGGTGCCCTCGCGCACCCAGCCGTTGACCAGGCCGTACAGCACGAGCGAGCGCGCGAGCCGGTGCTTCAGCGAGCCGGTCGGGTGGCTGCTCTCGTCCTTGAGGTAGACGTGCACGTCGTCGAAGGACAGCGGGAGGCGCAGCAGGTGGGTGTCGGCGCTGCGGTCGGCATCCGCCTCGAGCAGCCGGATGGCCTCGTTGACCCAGGCGCGGTCCGACGGGCGGGAGCGGTCCTCGATCACGGGCGCAGCATAGGGTCGGCCGCGTGGACGACTCGCTCGCCCTTCGTGAGGGCCCTCCGCCGGACGTGTCCGACTACCTGCGCCTGAGAGAGGTGGCCGGACTGTCTCCCAAGAGCCTCCAGCAGGCGGAGGCTGCCCTGCACGGTGCCTGGGCGGCGTTGCACGTCGTCGACCTCGACAGCGACCTGGTGGTCGGTATGGGGCGGGTCATCGGCGACGGGGGGTGGTACTTCCACGTGATCGACATGGCTGTGCGTCCGAGCCACCAGCGGCGCGGCATCGGCGCTGCCGTCCTCGAAGCGCTGCTCCAGGCGATCGAGGACCGCGCGCCGCAGGGGGCCTACGTCTCGCTGCTCGCGGACGAACCAGGCCGCCCACTCTACGAGCGCTCCGGCTTCCTCCCGACGGCGCCCAGGTCGATCGGGATGGCCCGTCCCAGTGGGAAGGTGCCCGGATGACCTACCGCGTCGTGCAGTGGACAACGGGCAACGTCGGGATGCGCTCCGTCATCGCTGTCCGCGACAACCCGTTGCTCGAGCTGGTCGGCTGCTACGCCTGGGCGCCCGAGAAGGTCGGGCAGGACGTCGGCACGCTGTGCGGCATCGAGCCCTTGGGCATCACCGCCACCGACGACGTGGACGCGCTGCTCGCCCTGAAGCCGGACTGCGTCGTCTACAACCCGAAGTGGCCCGACGTCGACGTGATGTGCCGGATCCTGTCGGCAGGCGTCAACATCGTCGCGACCGCAGGCTTCATCACCGGCCACGCCCTCGGTGAGGGCAAGGCGAGGATCGAGGCAGCCTGCGCTGAGGGTGGCTCGAGCGTCTTCGGCTCCGGGATGAACCCGGGCTTCCTCAACCTGCTCGGCCTCGTGTCCGCCGGCATCTGCGACCGCGTCGACAAGATCACGATGCTCGAGTCTGTCGACTCCACCGGCTACGACTCACCCGACACCGAGCAGTCGGTCGGCTTCGGTCAGCCCCTCGACGACCCAGGTCTGCAGGAGCGGGTCGCTCGCGCGACGGCCGTCTTCGGCGATGCCGTGTGGCTCACCGGTGAGGCCCTCGGGGTCGACCTGGACGAGGTGAGGTGCGTCGCGGAGTTCGCGACGACGACGGCCCCGGTGGACCTGGTCAGCTGGACCATCGAGCCCGGGCAGGTCGCCGGCGTCGCGGCGTCGTGGCAGGGCTGGTACGGCGGTCGGCTCGTGATCGATCTCCGCGTGATGTGGCGCAAGGGCCGGACGCTCGAGCCCGACTGGAAGGTCGAGCACGGCTACGTCGTCAACGTCGAGGGCCGGCCCAACGTTCGCACCAAGCTGACCATCGCGCCGCCCGACGACTTCGTCGCGACGTCGGTGCAGGACTACATGGTCCTCGGGATGATCATCACCGGCCTGCCGGCCATCAACGCGATCCCCGCGGTGTGCCAGGCGAAGCCGGGGATCGTGACCTACAACGACCTGCCGCTCATCGCGAGCAAGGGCTTCTCGACCAGAGCCCTTCGTAAGTCGTAACTTACGTAAGTGCTCACCGACGCAGCCTCCGTCCTGACGGCGCTGGGCGACGGCACGAGGCGGCAGGTCTTCGAGCTGCTCGCCGAGGGACCTCGTTCGGTGACCGACCTCGCGGACCTGCTGCCGGTCAGCCGGCCTGCGGTCTCGCAGCACCTGCGGGTCCTGCAGGACGCGGGCCTGGTGCAGCACGAGGCCGACGGGACGCGTCGGCTCTACCGGCACGACCCGCGGGGGCTGCAGGCCCTGCGCGGCTACGTCGACCAGTTCTGGTCCGACGCCCTCGCCAGCTTCGCGACCCATGTGGAGAAGAACCGATGATCGACAGCAACGGCAACGTGGTCCGCTCGGTGACGGTCAAGGCCAGCGCAGACCGCGCGTTCGAGGCCTTCACGGCGGAGATGACCGCCTGGTGGCCGCCGGCCCATCACATCGGCACGACGCCGATCCAGGAGATCGTCATCGAGCCGTTCACCGGCGGTCGCTGGTTCACGCGGCACGAGGACGGCAGCGAGACCTCGACCGGCGTGGTGGCCGAGTGGGACCCGCCGCGCAGGTTCGTCGTGACGTGGCAGATCTCGTCGCAGTGGAAGTACGACGAGAAGCTGCGCACCGAGGTGCAGGTCGACTTCGTCGCGGAGGGTCCCGAGGTCACGCGGGTCGAGCTCGCCCACGTCGGCTTCGAGGGCTACGGCGCCGACGCCGACACGATGCGCGAGACGTTCGACAAGCCGGATGCCTGGGTCGCGACGCTGGACGCGTTCGCGTCGCACGCGGCCTCGTGAGCTGTCAGTCCGAACGCAGCCGCGTGATCTCGAGGATCCGGGGACGGATCCCGGCTGCGAGGCCGGCCCAGAAGCCGTCGGGGCTGGACTCCAGCAGGGTGTGACTGCCTGAGCCGAGGACCAGCAGCACCTGCAGCGGGCCCTCCCGGTCGACGAGCTGGAGCGTGACGGCGCGGACGCCCTGCTGCTCCATCAGCTGGTCGACCATCGAGTCGTGCCGGCCACCCACGGTCTCGTGCACGGGGCGCCCCGACGCGGTCCGGTCGACGAGCTCGCGGATGCCGGGCGTGATGTCGATCGCCACCGACGTGCCCGGTTCGAAGACGTTGTCGCTGATCGACCAGCTGGCCTCCACGACGGCGGTGTCGCCGCGCAGGGTCACGAGCCCGAGCAGCCACAGGTCGAACCGGGGCCGGAGCTCTCCGGCGACGGTGGTCACCAGCTCCTCCAGGTCGTGGGCGTCCTGCGCGTCGTTGACGGCCTGGAGCAGCAGTGCGGTGTCGAGACCCATGGAAGATCACCTCACGCTGGACGGTAACGGGCTGAGGTGACCCGTCAATCGTCCGCGAGGGCTACTCGCACCCGCCGAAGTAGATGGTCTGGCTGTCGACGAGCAAGGTGTCGCCCTCGACCTTGACGTCCGTCGCCTGGGGCAGGGGAAGCCGGTAGCGCCAACCCAGCTTGCCGGTCTGCAGGTCGAGAGTCTGGATCTCCCCGTGGCCGTGCACGGACTCGGCACTGGCGAGGGACACCACGAGGTCACCGGCAACGGCGAGGTTGCCCCGCCGCACCAGCTGCGTCCGCCAGACCGGCACAGCCGTGCGCGCCGAGACCCGGGTGACGAACGTGGGCGACGTGCGCAGGTCCCCGAGCTCGTCCTCGAAGATCAGGTCACCGTCGACGAGGCTGACGGGCCAGAGGTAGTCCTTGGTGAAGCTGCCCTGCGCCCAGACGATGCTGCCGTCGGCCACCCTGGCCATGTAGACCCGGAGCGGGTTGCCCGTCCGGATGAGCAGCAGGTCGTCGACCTGCGTGATGACGTTCGCGTCCTTGACCGACCAGGCCGGTCGACCCGGCGGGTGCACCGTGATGTCGGTCTGGTAGTCGGCGTGCTTCACCGAGGTGACCCTCACCCGGACCTTGGGGACGCGCGGCTGCGGCGCGTGCATCAGCCCGTCGGTGCGCGGTGTGTCCGGAGCCCGCCTCTCCGAGCGCTTGGCCCCGGTCCTGGGGTCGAGCAAGGTCGTCAGGATCCGGGCGTTCTTCAGCTCCCGCTCGCACTCGTCGTCAGCGCGGGTCGGGGTGGGCGTGGCCCTCGACGGCCCATGCGTGCAGGCGCTGGAGAGGAGCAACGCGACCAGGCAGAGTCGCTTCATCAGCCACAGCCTCCACCGTAGGAGCGGGTCTGGTTGTCGAGGAGGAGGTGGGTGCCCTCGAGCTTCGCGTTGGTGATCCTCGGCAGCGGGAACCGCTTGCGCCACAGCGGTTTGCCGGTCCTCTGGTTGATGACCTGGACCTCGCCGTGCCCGGCGAAGGACTGCGCGCTCGCGGTGACGACCACGTAGTCACCAGAGACGGCGAAGGCGTCGCCCCGCGGCAGCTGGGTTCGCCACCGCACCCACGCCGTCTTCGCATCGACCTTCTCGAGCGTCGGAGGGGACTGGTAGCTCTCTGCCTCGACCAGGACGAGGTCGTTCCCCGTGACCCCGACGGTCGAGAGCCCGTAGAGGTGGAAGGAGCCCTGCACCCACTTCAGGTGACCGTCTCCGGCATCGACCGCGTAGAGGCCCATCGGGGCCGAGCCCTGCACGATGATGACCCCGTTGGTCTCGGTCTCGGGGATGCCTGAGGGCAGGGTCCAAGCCGGTCTGCCCTTGGGATGGAAGATCTTGGGGCTGTTGAAGACCGGGGCCTGGAAGGCGTAGCGCTTGGTGTAGGTGACCGGTGTCGTCAGCGGAGGAAGGTGGTAGGGGCGGGGGCCGGAGAACAGACCGTCCGTGCGTGGCTTCAAGGGGCGCGGCGCCTCAGAGATCTGGGCGCCTGTCGCCACGTCCACGGTGATGGTGTTGGCGTGGGCCGTCTTCGCCTCCTCCTCGCAGGTGTCCGGCGGGAACGTCGGGCTCGCTGTGGTGACGGCCTTGGCGCCGCCGTGGGTGCAGCCCGCGACCAGCAGGAGGACAGCGAGTGCGCGGCGCATGTCCCCTTGAACGCGGTGAGCGGCCTGCGTCGCTGCACCCTGTCTCAGAAGTCGCCTGCTCCGCGACGGAGGTCCTCGAGGACGTTGACCAGCGTCGTCACCCGCCGGGCAGACAGGCCCGGCTTGCTGAACACCTCGGTGTTCAGCGTCTCCGTGGCCTTCAGCGCGGTACGGCGACCGGCCGGGGTCACGGCGACGAGCGTCGCGCGTCCGTCGGTCGGGTGCGGTGAGCGCGAGACCAAGCCGGCCGCCTCGAGCCGGTCGACCGCGTTGGTGATCGAGGTCGGGTGGACCTGCAGCCTCTCGGAGGCCTTCTTCAGGGGCATCGAGCCCCGGCTGCTGAAGTGCAGCAGCATCAGCAGCTCGTACCTCGCGAAGGTGAGGTCGAAGGGCTTGAGCGCCTCGTCGACGCGGGCCTGGAGGATCTGCTGGGCACGCATCACCGAGGTCACCGCGACCATGCCCTCGGCCGCGTCGAACCAGCCCTCGCGCTCCCAGTTCTCGCGCGCAAGGGCGATCGGGTCTCGTGGGTCAGACATTGCGGCGGTACTGCCCTCCGACCTCGAAGAAGGCGTCCGAGATCTGGCCGAGCGAGCAGTGCCGGACGGCCTCCATCAGCGCCTCGAAGACGTTGCCGCCCTCGGTGGCCGCCTTCTGCAGGGCAGCGAGGGCGGCCGGCGCCTCGGCGCGGTGGCGGGCGTGGAAGTCGTGCAGCCGGTCGAGCTGCGACTTCTTCTCCTCCTCGGTGGCGCGGGCGAGCTCGACGGTCTGTGGCTCGTCGTCGGTCGCGGGGGGCAGGAACGTGTTGACGCCGATCAGCGGCAGCGAGCCGTCGTGCTTCTTGTGCTCGTAGAGCATCGACTCGTCCTGGATCCGACCGCGCTGGTAGCCGGTCTCCATCGCGCCGAGGACGCCGCCGCGCTGCGCGATGCGGTCGAACTCCTGCAGCACCATCTCCTCGACCAGGTCGGTGAGCTCGTCGACGACGAACGAGCCCTGGAGCGGGTTCTCGTTCATCGACAGGCCCCACTCCTTGTCGATGATCATCTGGATGGCGAGCGCCCGGCGCACCGACTCCTCGGTCGGTGTCGTGACGGCCTCGTCGTAGGCGTTCGTGTGCAGGGAGTTGGCGTTGTCGTAGAGAGCGCAGAGCGCCTGCAGGGTGGTGCGGATGTCGTTGAAGTGCATCTCCTGCGCGTGCAGGGAGCGACCGCTGGTCTGGACGTGGTACTTCAGCTTCTGGGAGCGGTCGTTGGCGCCGTACTTCTCCTTCATCGCGACGGCCCAGATGCGGCGGGCGACGCGGCCCAGCACCGTGTACTCGGCGTCCATGCCGTTGCTGAAGAAGAACGACAGGTTCGGCGCGAAGTCGTCGATGTGCATGCCGCGCGCGAGGTAGGCCTCGACGTAGGTGAAGCCGTTGGACAGCGTGAAGGCGAGCTGGCTGATGGGGTTCGCCCCGGCCTCGGCGATGTGGTAGCCGGAGATCGAGACCGAGTAGAAGTTGCGCACCTGGTGCTCGATGAACCACTGCTGGATGTCGGCCATCATCCGCAGCGAGAACTCGGTGGAGAACAGGCAGGTGTTCTGGCCCTGGTCCTCCTTGAGGATGTCGGCCTGCACGGTGCCGCGCACGTTCTGCAGCACCCACTCGCGGACCTCGGCCGGGTCGGCGTCGGGGCGCTTCTCGAGCTCCTGGTCGATCGCCGTGTTGAGGAACATGGCGAGGATCGTCGGAGCCGGGCCGTTGATCGTCATCGACACCGACGTCGTCGGCGAGCAGAGGTCGAAGCCGCTGTAGAGGACCTTCATGTCGTCGAGCGTCGCGATGCTGACGCCGGACGTGCCGACCTTGCCGTAGATGTCGGGGCGCAGGTCGGGATCGCGGCCGTAGAGGGTGACCGAGTCGAACGCCGTGCTCAGCCGGGTGGCCGGCTGGCCCTCCGACAGCACCTTGAAGCGCCGGTTGGTGCGGAACGCGTCGCCCTCGCCGGCGAACATGCGAGCGGGGGCCTCGCCGACTCGCTTGAAGGGGAAGACCCCTGCTGTGTAGGGGAAGTAGCCCGGAAGGTTCTCGCGACGGAGGAAGCCGACCAGCTCACCGTGGTCCTCCGTGCGGGGGATCGCCACGCGACGGACCTTGTTGCCTGACAGCGTCTCGCGGGTCAGCGGCGTGTGGATCTCCTTGCCGCGGACGGTGTAGACCAGCTCGTCACCGGAGTACTCCTCCACGCGCGAGGGCCACTCGTCGAGCAGGGCCTGCACCTCCGGGGAGACCGTCGTGCGGTCGAGCGCGGCCTGCAGCTCGCCGGTGTCCTTGACCAGTGCCAGGGCGGTCGTGACGTGCTGGCGGGTGCGGGCCAGCGCGGCCTGCCGCCTGGTCTCGGCGTGGTAGTCGCGGACGGCCGCGCTGATCTCCGAGAGGTAGCGCTCGCGGGCGGCGGGCAGCACCGACGTGAGGTCGGTGCTGACCGTCGTGTCGACGTGCGGGAGCAGACCGGCCGGGAGCCCCAGCAGGGTGCGGAGCTCCTGGTAGAGCGCGGTGACGCCGTCGTCGTTGAAGCGGGCGGCGGACGTGCCGAACACCGGCATCTCGTCCGGGTGGGCGCTGCTGCCCGTGCGGTTGCGGGCGACCGTGCGGGCCACGTCCCGGCGGGCGTCCTCGGCGCCGCGGCGCTCGAACTTGTTGATGGCGACGACGTCGGCGTGGTCGAGCATGTCGATCTTCTCGAGCTGGCTGGACGCGCCGTACTCCGGGGTCATGACGTACAGCGACACGTCGCAGTGGTCGGTGATGGACGCGTCACCCTGGCCGACGCCCGGTGTCTCGACGATGACCAGGTCGAAGCCCGCGGCCTTGCAGGCGTTGATGATGTCGTCCAGGTGCTCCGGGACGGCAGCGTTTCCGCGGGTGGCGAGCGACCGGAAGTAGACGTTGCTGCCCGAGAGGCTGTTCATCCGGATCCGGTCGCCGAGCAGGGCGCCTCCGTGCTTGCGCCGGGTCGGGTCCACGGCGATGCAGGCGATCCGGAGCTTGTCCTCCTGATCGACGCGCATCCGGCGTACGAGCTCGTCCGTGAGGCTGGACTTGCCCGACCCGCCGGTGCCCGTGATGCCGAGGACCTTCACGTCCTTGGCGCTGTCGCGCATGGCCGCAGCCAGCTCGGGGGAGCGGCCGTCCTCGAGCACGGTGATGGCGCGCGCGAGCGCGGCGACGTCTCCGGAGAGCACGTCCTCCACGGCCGGCGGCTGGGCGGCGAGGTCGACGTCGCACGCCTCGACCAGCGTGTTGATCATCCCCGCGAGACCGAGCCGCTGGCCCTCCTCGGGGGAGAAGATCGTGACGCCACGGCTCCTCAGCAGCGCGATCTCCTCGGGGACGATGACGCCTCCACCACCGCCGAAGACCTGCACGTGGCCGGCGCCCACCTCGGCGAGACGCTCCTTGAGGTAGGTGAAGTACTCGACGTGGCCGCCCTGGTAGGAGCTGACCGCGACCCCCTGCACGTCCTCCTGCACGGCGGCCTGGACGACCGACTCGACCGAGCGGTCGTGCCCGAGGTGCACGACCTCGGCTCCCTGGCTCTGCAGGACGCGACGCATGATGTTGATCGCAGCGTCATGGCCGTCGAAGAGCGAGGCCGAGGTCACGAAGCGGACAGGGTTCACCGGCGTGTGCATGCGCCGAGGATACGTGGACGTCCTCGCAGTTGGCTAGTCCCTAAGTTACTTCCAAGTACGTGGACGTCCATGTACTTTGGCATCATGCTCACCCAGGAGAACCTCGACCTCCGCGCCGCCGTCCGCGATCTCGTCACCGACAAGATCGCCCCCTACGCGGCGGCCGTCGACGAGGAGGCGCGCTTCCCTCAGGAGGCCTACGACGCGCTCCGGGCGGCTGACCTGCACGCCATCCACGTCCCCGTCGAGCACGGCGGCAACGGCGCTGACGCCCTGTCCGCCTGCCTCGTCATCGAGGAGGTCGCCCGCGGGTGCACGAGCTCCTCGCTCATCCCCGCGGTCAACAAGCTCGGCTCGCTCCCGATCATGCTCAACGGCACCGAGGCCCAGAAGGCGCAGTGGCTCGCGCCGCTTGCCAAGGGGGACGCGCTGTTCTGCTATGCGCTGTCCGAGCGGGAGGCCGGCTCCGACGTCGCGTCGATGCGCACGCGGGCGGAGTGGACCGGCGACGAGTGGCTGCTGAACGGCGTGAAGTGCTGGATCACCAACGCCGGCGAGGGTGACAGCTACACGGTCTTCGCCGTCACGGACCCGGACGCCAAGCGCGGTCAGCACATCAGCGCGTTCCTGGTGTCGAAGACCGATGAGGGCGTCTCCTTCAGCACTCCCGAGCACAAGATGGGCATCAAGGGGTCGCCGACCCGCGAGGTGCACTTCGACAACGTGCGGCTCCCGGCCGATCGCCTGCTCGGTGAGCGCGGGCAGGGCATGCGCATCGCCATGCAGACGCTGGATCACACGCGCGTGACGATCGCCGCGCAGGCGCTCGGCGTGGCCCAGGCCGCGATCGACCTCGCCGCGTCCTACGTCAAGGAGCGGCAGCAGTTCGGCAAGCCCATCGCAGCGAACCAGGGCGTGCAGTTCATGCTCGCCGACATGGCCATCAAGCTCGAGGCCGCCCGCGCGCTGACCTACCTCGCTGCGGAGAAGAGCGAGGCGCACGCTCCTGACCTGACCTACTTCTCGGCCGCAGCCAAGACCGCGGCGAGCGACGCGGCCATGGCGATCACGACCGACGCCGTCCAGCTCCTCGGCGGCTACGGCTACACCCGCGACTTCCCGGCGGAGCGCCTCATGCGCGACGCCAAGATCACCCAGATCTACGAGGGGACCAACCAGGTCCAGCGCATCGTGCTGGCCCGCGAGCTGCTGAAGACAGTGAGATAGGGACGGCGACAGGTGAAGAACGTCGGAGTGATCGGCGGCGGCACCATGGGTGCCGGCATCGCCGAGGTGTGCGCCAAGGCCGAGAAGGATGTCATCGTCCGCGAGATCAACGACGCGGCGATCGACGCGGGTCGGGCCCGGGTCGCCTCGAGCCTGGACCGCGCCCTGCGCGGAGGGCGGCTGGAGCAGGAGGCCTACGACGCCATCCTCGGCCGGATCCGCTGGACCACCTCCTTCGAGGAGCTCGGCGACCGCGACCTGGTCATCGAGGCGGCGCCCGAGAACGAGCAGCTCAAGCTCGACACCTTCCGCACCCTCGACCAGGTCGTGCAGCCCGGAGCTGTCCTCGCCTCCAACACGAGCTCCATCCCGCTGGTGAAGATGGCGGCGGTCACGAAGCGCCCCGACAAGGTCGTCGGCGTGCACTTCTTCAACCCCGTGCCGGTGCTGCCGCTGATCGAGATCGTCGAGTCGCTCCTCACCGGACCGGACACCCTGCTCGCGGTCACGGACTTCGCGGAGAAGGACCTGCACAAGCAGACGATCCGCTCCAAGGACCGCGCCGGCTTCGTCGTGAACGCGCTGCTCGTGCCGTACATCCTGAGCGCCATCCGCATGCTCGAGTCGGGCTTCGCGTCCGCCGAGGACATCGACCTGGGCATGGTCAAGGGCTGCGCGCACCCGATGGGCCCGCTGCACCTCGCGGACCTCATCGGCCTCGACACCTGCGCTGCGATCGCCGAGTCGATGTACACCGAGTTCAAGGAGCAGCTCTTCACGCCGCCGCCGCTCCTGCTGCGCATGTGCGAGGCCGGCCTGCTCGGCCGCAAGACCGGGCAGGGCTTCTTCGCCTACGCCTGACGGGGTGGTGGGAGCACCCACTCGGATCACCCAGGTGTGTGCGGTGTTCACGTCGTGAGCGGTGTTGCGCGCCCGTAACGTGAAACGCATGACTGCAGCTGCCCCCGCCCGTCAGGTCGTCACGCACGAGGTCAACGGCCTCACCGTGACCGAGTGGCCCGGCGAGGGCCCGACGGTCTTCTGCCTGTCGGGGCTCGGCAGCCACGCGCCGACGTGGGCGCCGTTCGCGGCGTCCGTCCCCGCCGCGCGCGTCTTCGGCATCGACCTGCGCGGTCGCGGCACCGGCCAGGGCCTGACGGGTCCGACCGGCCTGCGGCAGCACGCGAAGGACGTCGCAGCCGTCCTGGAGGCGCTCGACCTGACCGACGTCGTCCTCGTCGGCCACTCGATGGGTGCCTACCTGGCCCCCGTCGTCGCCCAGGAGACGCCCCGGCTGAAGAAGCTCGTGCTCGTCGACGGGGGCATCCGCCCGGCGCTCCCGTTCTTCATGAAGCCGGGCCTGGTCCGGATCACGTTCCGCAAGCAGCTGAAGGACGCGGACAAGACGTTCCCGTCCGTCGAGGCCCTTGCCGAGAAGGCGCGCGTCGGGAAGATGCTCGCGGACCGCCCCGACCTGAAGCCGGCGCTGCTCGAGATCCTGGCCGCCGAGTCGCAGCAGGCGGACGGCTTCCGCCCGAAGCTCGACGTCGACCGCTGCGTCGCCGACGCCGTCGACTGCTTCTTCGGCCCGGACAACGCCCCGGCCCTGGCCGCCCTCGACCTCCCGACCGACGTGTTCCTCGCCGAGCACGCCAAGGGGACCACCGACAAGCCGTTCGTGTCGGACAAGGCCGTCACCGAGGCCGTCGCGAAGCAGCCGCTGCTCAACGTGAAGCGCCTGCCCGGCAACCACGTCACCGTGCTGTTCGCTCCCGAGGTCGCTGCGGCGGTCCAGGCGTGAGGCGCGCCATCGCAGCTGTTGCGATCGTCGGGCTGACGGCCGCCTGCGGCTCCACGGTTCAGGTCAAGGACCAGGCGACGCTCGGCGGCAACGGCTTCGGCCAGAGCGGCCTCGGCGGCACATCGGGGGGCAGCGGGACGGGTACGACGACGGCCGGTCTCGGTGGCGGGACGACCGGGCTTGGCGGGTCGGGCAGCAGCACCGGTGGTTCCCTCAGGGGCTCGGACGCGACCGGTGCCGCCGGCACCTCATCCACCGGCGGTTCGACCGGCACGTCCTCGACGAGCGGGCTCATCCCCGTCGCGGGCAACGGGAAGATCCCGGCCTCGGGGCCGGGCTGGGACGCGAAGCACGTCTACATCGGCGTCACGACCCAGAAGGACGTGAACACCGCAGCCCAGGCCGCGGGTGCGAACGGGCTCGACGCGGGTGACCAGGAGGCAGAGGTCAAGGCCGTCGCGGCCTACCTCAACGCGCAGGGCGGGCTGTTCGGCCGGCAGATCGTGCCCGTGTTCAAGGACGAGGCGACGGTCGCCACCCAGCAGAACCCGGACCAGGCCGGGGCCCAGACCTGCAGCTACTTCACGAGCGACCGGAAGGTCATCGCGCTCTTCAGCCCGGTGACCCTCATGGACGTCGACAGCTTCCGCAGCTGCATGGCCCAGCACCACGTGCCCCTCTTCAGCGCCAGCGTCGCTGCGGTCAGCCAGCAGATCTCGCACAAGTACGCGCCGTACTTCTTCCAGTCGGTCGCCCCCACGTGGGACGCGCTGGCCCCGGCGTTGGTCAAGGGCCTGAGCGATCAGGGCTACTTCGCGTCTGCGTGGAACACCAGCGCAGGCAAGTCCGTGCCCGGCAAGGCCACCATCGGCATCATCACCGACAACACTCCGGGTGGTAAGCAGACCGGCGCCATCCTCAAGCGCACGCTCGAGTCAGCCGGGCACCCGGTGAAGTCCGTCTTCGAGTACGACTCCAAGAACAACAGCACGCTCAGCTCGGCGGTCCTCCAGTTCCGCGGCAACGGCATCGACCACGTGCTGTCCACGGACTCCGCCCTCGTCGCCTTCCAGCTGCAGGCCGCCAGCCAGAGCTACATGCCGCGCTACGGCGTCTCGTCGATCAACGCGCCGATCACGTTCCTGCAGACCAACGGCGGCGCGGCGCAGAACGCCGGCGACGTCGGCGTCGGATGGGCGCCGACCCTGGACGTCGACGACGCGAACGACCCGGGTGTCGTGACCGAGGGTCAGCGCACCTGCAACGGCATCATGGCGAAGGCGCACCAGAACCTCACCGGCAAGCGGCTCGGCCGGGCCGTCGCCTACGCCTTCTGCGACGGGCTGACGCTCATCGCGAAGGGCGCGACAGCCGGCGGCGGCCTGACCGGCGTCCAGATCTACAACGGGATGCTGAAGTTCGCGCCGTCCTTCTCGAGCGCCTTCAGCTTCGCGCCGGGCCTGTCGGACAACCGCCTCTTCATCCCCGGTGGGGTGCGCCCGCTGGCTTTCAACAGCAGCTGCGCCTGCTTCCGCTACGCCTCGAAGACCACGTCCCGGATGTGAGCCGGCTGAGCCGTGAAAGGCTGGCCGCGTGAACGTCCTGGTGATCGGTGAGGCACTCGTCGACCGGGTGACCCGGACCGACGGGACGGTCGTCGAGCGCGTGGGCGGCAGTCCGCTCAACGTGGCCGTTGCCCTCGGTCGGCTGGGCCTCGAGGTGCAGCTCCTCACGGCCCTCGGCGACGACGCCCACGGGGCAGCGGTGCGTGAGCACGCCACCGCTTCCAAGGTCGACGTGCTGGCCGCGCCGGTGCCGCGCACCGCGGTGGCGGACGCGAGGCTCGATGCGGCGGGCGCCGCGAGCTACGGGTTCGACATCGCCTGGGACCTCGCCGGTGCGCCGTCTCCGCGACCTGCCGACTGGCTGCACGTCGGCTCGATCGCGACGGTGCTGCAACCGGGTGCCGCGCTGGTCCGCGAGCTGGTCGAGGGCTTCGAGGGCACGGTCAGCTTCGACCCGAACTGCCGCCCGCTGCTGACCCCCGAGCCCGACCTGGGCGCGGTCGAGGCGATCGTGGCCCGTTGCGACGTCGTCAAGCTGAGCGACGAGGATGCCGAGTTCCTGCTGCCGGGCATGCCGCTCGGAGACGTCCTCCGGCGCTGGCGCGGCCTCGGCCCGCGGCTCGTGGCCGTCACGCGGGGTGCGTCCGGCGCGCTGGCGCTCGGTGACGACCTCGTCGAGATCCCTGTGCCTGCGGGCGGTCCGGTCGTGGACACCGTCGGTGCCGGCGACACGTTCATGGCCGGCCTCATCGCGTCCGAGGGTCGCTCGTTCGAGCTCGCAGCAACTGCTTCGCGCGTGGTCGTGTCCCGCGTCGGTGCCGACCCGCCTTGGCGGCAGGAGCTGTCATCTGCGCTGCAGGACGAGCTGTCGTCTGCACTGCAGCACGAGCTGTGATCCTGACCAGCGACGGCGTGCAGCTGCACGTCCGCGACGAGGGAGCGGGTCGTCCCGTGGTCCTGCTCCCCGGCTACGGCGCGGCCGCCACCGGCTTCCACCCGCAGACCGCCGCCCTCCGTGACGCCCACCGGGTCATCGGTGTCGACCGGCGCAGCCACGGCCGCTCCGACCGGCCCGAGTTCGGGCAGCGGATGTCCCGGCACGGCAAGGACGTCGCCGACGTGCTCGACGCCCTCGGGCTCGACGACGTGCTCCTCGTCGGCAGCTCGATGGGAGCGAACGTCGCGCTCGCCTACGTCGACTTGTTCGGCACCTCCCGCCTGCGCGGGCTCGTGCTCATCGACCAGACGCCGAAGATGGTCAACGAGGGCGACTGGCAACTGGGGTTTCACGGCCTCACCCGCGACAACCTCGACGCCTGGGTCGCAGCCTTCCCGGCAGGTCTCAACCCGTTCCACACGATGCCGCCGGCTGAGGTGCTCGCGGCCGTCGCCGACGGCCCGGAGTTCTCGGTCGACGGCACGCGAGCGCTGCTGCGCGACCACGCCGAGGCCGACTGGCGCGACGTCGTCGCCCGGGTCGGCGTCCCGCTCGTCGCCGTCGCAGGTCGGCACAGCCCGACCTGGCCCTGCGAGCACGCCGAGTGGCTGGCGGAGGCCGCGCCGCTGGGTGAGGTGCACGTCTTCGAGGAGAGCGGCCACGTCCCGTTCCTCGAGGAGCCTGTGGCCTTCAACGCACTCCTGCTCGAGGTAGCAACCCGCTGACCCCCGCAGCGTCCTCGTAGGTGGCGCGGCAGTCAGGCTCAGGAAAAAGGACGCAAGGGAGGGTGGGGGAGACCTCCACGGTCTGGATCGATCCGTGGGAGGTCTGTACGTACTTTCGCGCGGGTTTCCGCCGTACCTTCGAGTCATGGCGCTCACCCCAGGACTGCACCGGATCCCTGTGACGGGGGGCGACCTGGCCGTCGAGGTGCTGCAGGGGACGACCGAGCCGGTGCTGGCGATCCACGGCATCAGCAGCCACCGCAAGCTGTGGAACTGGCTCAAGGCCGAGTCTCCGGACCTGACGCTGGTCGCGCCCGACCTGCGCGGCCGCGCGGACTCGTTCGGGGTCGAGGGCGTCAGCACCGTGCCCCAGCACGGGGACGACATGGTCGCCGTCCTCGACGGCCTGGGCCTGGACCGGGTGCACGTGATCGGCATGTCGATGGGCGGCTTCATCGGTGTCGAGCTGGCGACCCGCTTCCCGGAGCGCGTGAAGAGCCTGGTCCTCATCGACGGCGGCTTCCCGATGGTCAAGCCCGCAGGCCTGACCGAGGACAAGGTCGAGACGGTCTTCGCCGACCGGGTCGCGCGGCTCGGCCGCAGCTGGACGCTCGAGGACTTCACCGAGCTCTTCACCACCAGCACCGCACCGATGCTCGACGCCTCCGACCCGCTGCTCCAGGACTACCTCCGCCACGACCTGGCGGCCGACGGCACCGTGAGGTTGTCCGGCGACGCGCTCGTCACCGACTTCGTCTCGGTCTTCTTCGCCGACTCCCCGTGGGAGTCGCTGACGCTGCCGGTGCGCTTCGCCCACGCGGAGTTCGCGACGGGCGAGGGCAGTGCCCCGGCGTACCCGGCGGAGAACGTCGAGCGCTACGCGAGGGTCTGCACCGACGTGCGGTTCGTGCCCGGTGTGGACCACGCCGGGAGCATCATGACCAAGTCGGGCGCGCTGGTCGCCGCCGACCTGCTGGGGGAGGCGCTCGCGTGACGGCGCTCGAGGTGAGTCAGACGGAGATCCTGCTGGAGGCGCTCGGTCGCGTCGTCCCGGGTGAGCGGCTGGTCGTCGACAACGACGTGCTCGCGAGCATGAGCCACGACGAGGCCGAGTGGGCGCCGGTCGGCCACGCGGCCGTCGGCCTGCGCGCTCGCAGCGAGGCGGAGGTCGCCGCCGCCGTGCGCGTCGCTGCCGACCTGCTCGTCCCCGTCGTCGCCCGCGGCGCGGGCACCGGCCTGTCCGGGGGCGCCAACGCCGTCGACGGCTGCATCGTCATCGACGTCAGCCGGATGACCGGCGTCGAGGTCGACGCCGACAACATGATCTGCACGGTGCAGCCGGGCATCGTCAACAACGACCTCAAGGCCGTCGTCGCCGAGCACGGGCTCTGGTACCCGCCCGACCCGGCGAGCGCCCCCTGGTCGACGCTCGGCGGCAACGTCGCGACGAACGCCGGCGGCCTGTGCTGCCTGAAGTACGGCGTGACGCGCGACTACGTCCTCGGCATGCGGGCCGTGATGGGCGGCGCCGCCGGCTACGGCACGCCCGTGGCCCTGGGGCGCAAGACGAACAAGGGCGTCGCGGGTCTCGACCTCGCCGGCCTGATGGTCGGGTCCGAGGGCATCCTCGGCGTCGTCACCGAGATCACCCTGAAGCTGCGTCCGGCTGTGCTCGGCACGCCCCGCACCGTCGTCGGCTACTTCAACAGCCTGGTCGCGGCGGGTGAGGCCGTCGCCTGCGTCACGAAGGCAGGGCTCATCCCGAGCGCGCTCGAGCTGCTCGACCGCGCCGCGCTCGAGGCCGTCGAGGAGTGGAAGCACTTCGGGCTCGACCCCGACGCCCAGACCCTGCTGCTCGCCCGCATCGACACCCCCGGCGAGGTCGGTGACCGCGAGGCCGCAGCCGTCGTCGAGTGCTTCGAGCGCGGCGGCGCCACCTGGGCTGCCCAGTCGACCGACGACGCCGAGGCGGAGGCGCTCTTCGAGGCCCGCCGGCTCGCCTACCCGGCCCTCGAGCGGCTCGGCCCGGTCCTCACCGAGGACATCTGCGTCCCGCGCTCGAAGGTGCCCGTGATGCTCGCGCAGGTCGAGGAGATCGCGGCTCGCAACAGCAGCCGGATCACCACCATCGCCCACGCCGGTGACGGCAACCTCCACCCGCTGATCCTCACCCCCGTCGGGGACGACGCCGCCAAGGCGCGAGCCCAGGTCGCCTTCGAGGAGCTGCTCGACGCTGCCATCGCCCTGGGCGGGACGGTCACAGGAGAGCACGGGGTCGGCCTCCTCAAGAAGGGCGGGATGGAGCGCGAGCTCGACCCCGCCGCGCTCGGGCTCATGCGGTCGGTCAAGGAAGCGCTCGACCCGCGCGGGATCTTCAACCCAGGGAAGGTGGTCTGATGAGCCTCGCAACCCTTACGAGGTCCTCCGGCCCTGCGCTCGTCGAGCTCGTCGACGGCCTGGCTGCCCGTTCGGGAGCGTGGGTGGTCGTCGAGCGCTTCGGCGCCGTCGTCACCCACGGCGCGGGCGCCGGGGCCTGCCCCGCTGCGCTGGCGACCAGCCTCATCGGGAAGTCCACGTCGGAACTCCGGGCCGCCGTCTGCTGGAAGCGCTCCGCCAAGGGCCTGACCGGCACGCTCGACGGCGTCGCGGTCAGTGCCGCCGAGCTCGGCGACGGCGTCACCGCCTGGTTCCTCGGGGGGCCTCTCGAGGACGGCGCCGTCACCCTGCTCTCCGAGGCCGTGCACGGCTGCGGCCCCGTCACCGACGCCTTCGTCGAGGAGCTGCTGCACCCACGCGGCCCTGCCCGCCGAGGACGTGCGCCGCTCGCCCGCCTGGTCGTCCTGCAGTCGGAGGCCCCGGGGCTCGCCCGACGTGCGTCCGCCCTCGTCGCGGGCACCGATGGGCGGGTCCACGAGGAGGAGGGACTGGTGCTCGTCGCCCTGCCGGCCGGTGGGGACGTCGAGCAGCTGGTCGCCCGGCTCGGTGGCGACGTCGTCGCGGGCGTGGCGGACGTCGTCGCGGACGCCAGCGACTGGGTCTCGGCGGCGGCGCTGGCTGCCGGAAGTGCCTGCGCCGCAAGGGATCTCGGGCTGACCATCGGGCGGCCCGACGACCCTGCTGTTGCCGGTGAGCTGGTCGTCAACGAGGCCCAGCAGGCCGTGGCCGAGCTGGTGCGCAGCCTTCCCGACGCGCCACTGCGACGCCTGCAGGAGCACGATGCGAGGTCCGGCGGCGAGCTCGTCTCGAGCCTCACCGCCTGGTGCCGGGCCGGCTTCGACGTGCCCACCGCCGCGACCGTCCTGCACGTCCACGCCAACACCCTGCGCTACCGCCTGAAGCGGGCTGCAGAGGTCAGCGGCCTCGACGTGACCCGCCCACGACAGCTCCTGGCCCTGCAGCTCCTGCTCGAGGTGTGACACTTCCGACGTGACGGAGTCCTGGCTGCAGCTGCTGCTGCGCGACGCCTCGGCCGCTGAGCTCGAGGCGCACCGCGTCGCGCTCCTCGCAGCAGGGCACGAAGGCGTCGAGGTCGAGGCGCGGGAGGCGCTGCAGCTGCACGCGCTGCTGCGCGAACGCGCGAGCCGTGCGTCCGAGCTCGCGGCCCTCTCGGAGATGGCGAGCCGGCTCACCTCGGTGCGGGACCTGTCCGAGCTGCTCGCCGACAGCGCGCGGCAGGCCCGGCAGCTGCTGCGCACCGATGTCAGCTACCTCGCCCTGCTCGAGGGCGACTCGCTGCGCATCCGCTACTTCGACGGCACGCTCTCACCGACCTTCCGCGACATCCGGCTGTCCCTGACCGAGGGCCTCGCAGGCCGCATCTTCACCAGCGGCAAGTCGTCCTGGACCAGCGACTACCTCAACGACCCGTCCTTCCCGCACTCGGCGGCTGCCGACGAGCTCGCCGGCGACGAGCAGCTGCGGGCCATCCTCGGCGTACCGCTCCATGCCCGCGGCGAGACCATCGGGGCGCTGTTCACCTCCGACCGCCAGAGCCGACCCTTCACCGACGGGGAGGTGCAGCTGCTCGCCGGTCTTGCCGGGCACGCCTCGGTCGCCATCGAGAACGCGCGGCTGTTCGACGCCGAGCGGGAGGCTGCGCAGGACCTGCGGGCTTCCGCCGCCGCCGTCGACCGCGCGATCGCCTTGCACGAGCGACTGACCGACGCCGCGGTCCGCGGCGGTGGGCCGGCTGCGGTCGTGTCCGCCCTGAGCGATGTGCTCGCCGTCCCGGTCCAGCTGCTCGACGCCTCCGACCGCTCCCTCGCCGGGCCGGACCTCGGGGTCGAGCCGCCCTCGCAGCGCTTCGCGGGAGGCGAGCGCGGGACCGTCGTCGAGGAGTCGTTCGTCCTCTGCCCCGTCGTCGCGGCGGAGGACTACCTCGGCTGCCTCGTCGTCCGGGCCACCCGCACCGCTGACGATGCCGAGGTCCGGCTCCTCGAGCGCGGCGCTCTGGGCATCGCGCTCTCGCTGGTGCAGGAACGCGCCCTCACCGACGCAGCGACCAGGTCTGCCGGCGAGCTCCTCGCCGCCCTGGTCGAGGGCGGCGAGTCCGAGGTCCTCGAGCGTCGCGCGGCGTCGGTGCGCGTCGACCTGCGCATCCCGCACGTCGTGGCGCTCGTCGAGACCGACGACCCCGCCGCCCGCAGCGCCTGCGTCGACCTCGCTCGCCGCAACGGCGGTCTCGTCGTCGACCGCGCGGGCCGCACGCTGCTGCTGGTGAAGGACGGCGTGGACCTCTCCGGCCTTGCGGGTACGGCCACGGTCGGCGTCTCCGGTGCGGTGACCGGAGCCGCGGCGATGCCGGGCGCGCTCGCGTCGGCGCGGCGCTGCCTGGCGGCGCTGCTGGCGCTGGGCCGGCGTGGCGTCGTCGGGGGTGCCGCCGAGCTCGGCGTCTACCGCTTCCTGCTGGCCTCCGGCGGGCCCGACGAGGCGGCCGAGTTCGTCGCACGCACCATCGGGCCGCTGCTGCTGCACGACGAGGCGCGCGGGACCGAGCTGGCCCGCACCCTCGAGGAGTACCTCGCCTCAGGCCGCCAGCACTCGGCGACGGCGGAGCGGCTGCACATCCACCCCAACACGCTCTACCAGCGGCTCACCCGCATCGGCGCTGTCCTCGGTGAGGACTGGCGCGAGCCGGACGCGGCCCTCGACCTCCACGTCGCGCTCCGCCTGCACCGGCTCGCGGCGAGCCTCTAGGCGCGCTGGCGGGCCGGCTCGTCGTGCGACGCCGCCCGCGGCGCGGGCACGCGCGGCGTCAGGACGCTCGCCACGACCTCGACGAACGTCGCGAAGTCAAACGGCTTCGACAGCACGGCGGAGGCGAGCGACCGGTCCGGTGCCGACTCGAGCTCGGTCATCGGCTTGCCGGACACGACGACGATCGGGACGGAGCGCGTGAGCGGGTCGCGGCCGAGGTGCTGCGCGACCTCCCAGCCCGTCATGCCCGGCATCATGATGTCCAGCGTCACGACGTCGGGCCGGTGCTCGGCCGCGAGCGCGAGCGCGGTCGGGCCGTCGGCAGCGGTGATGACCCGGTAGCCCTCCATCTGCAGGGTCACCTCGATGAGCAGGCGGATGGAGTCCTCGTCGTCGACCACGAGCGCGAGCGGAGTCATGCCATGGAGTTCGGCACGGCGGCCGCGGGACTACCTGACGAACGAGGCGTCACCCACCTGGCCCGAAGTGACCATTCAGAGTCCGGAGAAGCCCTGGATGCCCTATTCGCCGAGGGGGTCGCAGAGCTTGCAGGGGGTGAGGCCGGGAGTCGTCGCGGTGACTGACCGGAGGTTGTCGCGGCCGTCGACGGCGACGCAGTCGGTGCGGTGGATCATCGTTCCGGTCTTGGTGGCGACCAGGTCGACGGCGGCGACCGCCGTGCCGGCGGTGCCGCGCGCAGTGCGGGTCTGCGGCTGGGCCTGCGCCTGCATGAGCTCCTCCATGCGGAGCAGCACGGCCTGCATCTCCTCGCGCCCGACCCGGTTCTCCCGGACGAGCAGGGTCATCCAGTAGGCGAAGTAGACGAAGCCGCCGCCGATCACGAAGGCGAGGCCGAGCAGACCGCCCGAGATGAGGTACGGGACCTGCTCGAACAGCAGCACCGTGTGCGAGGCGCCGTACCAGCCGAGCAGGACGAAGACGACACCGAGCGGCAGCAGGGTGCCGCCGACGACGAGCATCCACCGGTCGCTGAAGGAGAACGTCGCGCGGGGCACCCGCAGGCCCTGGACGTTGGAGGCGAGCCGCTCCTGGCGGAGGTCGGCGTCGGCTGTGGTCATCGGTTCTCCTCGAGGGGGCACACGGGTGGGACTGCTTCGAGCACCTTGTCAGGAAGTCGCTTGAAGCCAAAGGCCATCAGTCCGACACCGACCAGGCCGAGGACCGGCAGGAACGGTGAGAGGCCGCCGTAGAGCGGTCGGGACACGGCGGCGTTCGACGTGCCAGGGTTGGCGATCGTCGGCGGCGCCCCGGTGGTGCCGCCGGTCGTCGTCGGCACCCCACCGGTCGTGGTCGGGTTGCCGGAGAACCCGCCCGAGCCGGACGTAGTGCCTGCGGAGCTGCCGCCCGTGCCTCCGCTCGTCGTCGTGCTGCCGGTCGTCGTGCCTCCGGTCGTCCCGCCCGTCGACCCACTGGGGAAGTCGAAGCCGGGGATGCTGGTCGCCGTGACGTTGGCACCGCCGAGAGAGATCGTGAACGTGTAGCCGGCCTGCGGAGCGAACACGGCCACCAGGCTGCCTGAGGTGTAGGAGACGCTCGCGCCGTCCGGCTTGCCCTGAGGCTGGCTCACGCGCAGCGTGAGGCCGGCGTTCGAGAGCGCGCCGTTCACCTGGTTCTGCAGCGCGCCGAGCGCGGCCCCCTGTCCCTGGACCGTCACACCGTTCTCGTCGATGTTGACCGGGACACCCGCCACGGTGGCTCCGGTGACCGTGGTGTGACCGCTCACCTTCGCCGCCTTGCCGTCGGTCGTCGCGGTGGCCTCGGACGTCACCGAGCCGATGTGCACGACGGTCGCGAGCGTGATGTCGGAGACGCTGCTCTTCGCCGCCGACATGGCGCTCGCCGGGCCGGTCAGGTTGGTCTTGGCCGCGGCCGTCGACGGGCCGAAGGTGCCCACCGGGGCGGTCACGCTGTCGACGTGGGCGTCAGCCGACGTGACCTCGGGCTTCGCCGTCGCTGTCATCGTGGTGCCCTGGACCTGGGTGTTGGTCACGGTGTCGGGCGTCTGTCCCATCCGCACCTGCGCGCGGACAGGCGTGTTCAGCGCCGTGGCTTGCGACGGGATCTGGCCGTTGCTGGCCGTGATGAGCAGGTCGCCGAGGTCGGCAGCGAGCGCACCGGGCCAGGCGACAGAGGCAAGAGCCTGGCCGGTCGGGCCGTTCTGAAGAGTGGTCGTCGCCTCGGGCAGGGCACCCTCGCAGCCGTTGGCTGCAGCGGTCGTCGTGTAGCAGAAGTTGGGCTCACCGACCCTGAGCTGGACGCCCTGCGCGAACCCGTTGAGGGCGTAGGACCCCAGGCCCGAACCCAGCGTGCCGTCGGCCGCGCCAGCGGTTGCCATCGGCAGCGCAGCGCCTGCCACGCAAGCGATCCCGGCCACGACGAGGGCAGCACCGGAGCGCCTCATGCTGCACCTCCGAGGTAGGCCTCGTTGACGAAGTCCGCGACATCCGCGGGCTGGCCCACCATCGCGATCCGGCCGCCGGTCATGACTGCGGCGTAGTCGGAGACGGCGAGAGCCGTGCGGGCGAACTGCTCCACGAGCAGGATGCTGATGCCCTCCTGGGCCAGCTGCCCGACCAGCTCGTAGAGCTCGGACACGATCTTGGGAGCGAGCCCCATGGAGATCTCGTCGAGCAGCAGGATCCCCGGGTCGGCCACGAGTGCGCGCGACATGGCGAGCATCTGCTGCTCACCGCCGGACATCGTCCCGGCGAGCTGGTTGCGCCGCTCCCCGAGCCGGGGGAAGCGGGTGTAGGCCTTCTCCTGCACCTCGTTCGTGGAGTACGGCGAGGCGTAGGTGAACATGCGGAGGTTCTCGTTGACCGTGAGGTTGGGGAAGACGCCGCGGCCCTCCGGGATGCGGCACACGCCTGCCTTCGCGAGGCTCTCCGGCTGGACCCGGTTCACGTGCGAACCAGCGACGTGGATGCATCCGGACGTAGGGCGGACGTAACCTGACGCGACGAGCATGGTCGTGGTCTTGCCCGCGCCGTTGGGCCCGAGCAGCGCGTAGACCGTCCCCGCGGGCACGGACAGGGAGACGTCGTGGAGGACCTCGATCCGGCCGTAGCCGGCGTTGATGCCCTTCAGCTCGAGTGCGGGGGCGGCCACTAGTCCTCAGCTCCCAGGTAGGCGGCTTGCACGGCCGGGTCGGCTTGCACGTCCTTGGGGAACCCGACGCTGATGATGCGCCCGAAGTCGAGGACGTGGATGCGGTCGCAGACGCGCATGACGAGGTCGACGTCGTGCTCGACGACGAGCACCGCGATGCCCTCCTGCGCGAGCTCGATGAGCAGGTCGCCGAGCGCCTCGGACTCCGCGATGTCGAGGCCGGAGGCGGGCTCGTCGAGCAGCAGGACCTTCGGGTGCGTGGCGAGCCCGCGACCGAGCTCGACGAGCCGGGCGAGGCCGGTGGGGAGCATGTCGACGCGCTCGTGCTGCACGTGCGTGAGACCGACCCGCTCGACGATCTGGTCCGCGACGGCCCGGGGGTCGCTCTTGTCCTTCGACCAGCCGCGTCGGAACTCAGCGGCCGCCAGGATGTTGTCGCGCGCGGTCAGGGTGCCGAAGACCTCGAGCCTTTGGAAGGTGCGCGCCAGGCCCTTGCGTGCCCGCTTGTAGGGCGAGAGGGAGCTGACGTCCTCGTTGCCGAGGAACACCCTGCCGTTCGTGGGTGTCTCAAGGCCTGTGATGACGTTGAACGTCGTGGTCTTCCCGGCGCCGTTCGGGCCGATCAGGCCCGTCACCTGACCAGCGAGGCACGCGATGGTCGCAGCGCTCACGGCCTGCACCCCGCCGAAGCGGACGGACACCTCGTCGACGTAGAGCGCGACCTGCGGGTCGAGCGGGTCGTACTGGTGGTCGATGTGTGGGACGTAGGTCTCGAGATCAACCGTGGACAAGGCTCGCCTCCTCGTAGGAAGGGGTGGCGGGAGGAGTGGAGTGCCGGCCCAGCTGCGACCGGATCTTCAACCCCAGCTTCGACATCTGACCCCCGAGCCCGTCCGGGTCGCGGCCGATGACGACGGCCGAGATGCCGGTGAGCAGGAAGGTGAGCTGCACCTTGTCCGGCAGGGTGACGTGGAAGTGCCCCAGGATCTGCGGCATCTCCGGGAACAGGCCGATCGTGAACGCACCGAAGATCGCGCCGGTGATGGTGTTGATGCCACCGATGCGCAGCGCGAGCAGCAGCGCGAGGGAGCCGAGGACGTCGAACTGAGACGGCGTGATGATCTCCTGCTGCGCGCCGAACAACGCGCCGGCGACCCCGGCGATGCCGGCGGCCGCCGTGAACACCACGACCTTGGTGATGGTCGTGTTGACGCCCAAGGTGGCGCAGGCCGCGGGGGAGTCGTTGAGAGCAGTGAGCTGCCGTCCCCACCGGCCTCGGCGCACGGCGAGGACGCCGATGGCTGCCGCGGTGAAGACGATGACGGTGAGGAGGAAGAAGGTCTTCTCCGAGTGCGTGTCGACCAGCGGCAGCTCGAAGCGCTTCAGCTGGAGCGAACCCCCGGTGCCGAGGTGGAAGTTGAAGAACCCGACGTCCATGCCCTTGGCGAAGGCGAACGTCGCGAGGGCGAGGTAGAGGCCCCGCAGGCGCGCCGTCACCAAAGCGACCAGCATGCCCGCACCGGCGGCGAGCAGGCCGCCCCAGAGCAGGCCGAGCGGTGACGTGCCCGAGTGCGCCATGGCGAAGGCGCCGAGCCCGAAGAAGGTCAGGACGCAGAGAGAGGTCTGACCGCTGTATCCGGTGAGGAGGACGAGCGAGAGCAGCGCCAGCGCGGAGATGAACATGCCACCCGCGATGAGCAGGTTGGCTGAGGACAACCACGACGCGAGGACGATGCCGACGACCAGCATCAGAGCGCCACCCCCGAGCGACTGCCGGAGCCCGGGCACGGTCGGCGCGATCCGGCCGACCGTCGTGGCGGTGCGCAAGCGGGCGCTCGGCAGGAACAGCAGCAGGACGCCGAGGAAGATCATCGGCACGGCCTTCTCGAGCTCGCCGAACGTGGTGCTGAACGGCAGGTGCGGCGCGAAGTAGACCGGGTAGTAGCTGACCAGCAGGCCGAGGGCGAGGCCCCCGACGGCTGTGCGCGGCAGGCTCTTCAGACGCCCGAACAGTGCCGCGGCGTAGCCGTTGATGACGAGCAGCGTGAGCTGCAGCGCACTCATGCCGACCTTCGGCGCGACCAGGATCCCGGCCAGGGCCGCCAGCCCTGATCCGATCGCCCACGACAGCTGCTGGATGCGCGCGGGGGAGGCTCCGGACATGGCGCACAGGTCGGGGTCGTCGACGACACCGCGCATGGCGATGCCGATCCGAGTCGTCGAGAACAGGAAGCGCAGGCCGATCGCGACGCCGATGGCGGCCAGCACGATGATGATCTGTCCCCACGTGACGATCACGCCGCCGATGTCGACGGGCTTCCACGAGGCCAGCAGCTCCGGGAGCACGCGGGACTGACCCTGGTCCCAGAGGTAGTTGGCCACGCCGAGGAAGAACAGCAGCAGGCCGAGGGTGATGACCAGGGTGACGTCGACGGAGGCCCCGTGCAGCGGTCTCATGACGATCCGCTCGATGGCGGCGCCGAACAGGGGGGCCAGGACGAGCAGCACGACTGGCAACGCCAGGAGCACCGGCCAGCCCCACTTCACCGTGAGCTGCCAGTAGGTGAACGCGCCGAGCATGCCGACGGCTCCGTGGGCGAAGTTGAAGATGCCAGAGGTCGTGTAGGTCACGACGAGACCGGTCGCCGTCAAGGCGTAGACGCACCCGACGACCAGTCCGACCACTGTCAGCTGCAGGAGCTGGTCCATCGATCAGCCCTTGGGCGGGAAGTAGGAGGCCCCGGTGCAGTAGAACCCGGTGCCGGGCGACGGCGGGACGCGCACGAACTTGCCTCCCTGGACCTTGGTCAGGATCCAGCAGACCGCGGGCTTCTTGGCAGCCGGGTTGGCGGTGGCGAACATGCCGCCGGCGTCGTAGCTCGTGTAGGTCTTCAGCGCGTTGAACAAGGACGCCCGGGTCGCCTTCGGGCCCGCCTTCTTGAGCGCGTCGACGAACAGCATCGCCGAGGTCCAGCCGTAAGCAGCGAAGATGTCCTCGGGCTGGTTGCTGTCGGTGAGCTTCATCCACTTCTGGAACGCCGCGACCGTGGGGATCTTGGCGGCCTCGTCGGTGTTGAAGAACATCGCGAACTGCTGGTCGTTGTAGACGCCCTCCGCGTTGCTGCCGGCCTGGCTGAGAAAGGCCTGGGCGTAGGCGGTGGCGCCGAAGATGATCGGCCAGGTGTAGCGCTGCTGCTTGACCGCGTTGACGAAGCGGGCGGTGGTCGCGCCGTCCGTGGTGTTGATGTAGATCAGCTTCACCCCCGCGCTGTTCATGCGGATGACCGCGGCGGTGAAGTCGGTGTCGGTGGCGCCGTACGACTCGTCGTGGACGACCTTGCCGCCCGAGTGGGCGATGGCCTTCTTGGTGTTGGCCCAGACGTTCGGACCCGTGCCGACGCCGGCGTAGATCGCGCCGATGTGCTGCCACGCAGAGCCGTAGGTCTTGTTGTAGTAGTCGAGCGGGCCCGTCCGCCAGCCGTCGCCGAGGGGTGCCGTGCTGTAGGTGCTCTTGAGGTTGGCGGTGTTCGGTCCCAGCGCGTTGGAGACGTTCGGGACGTCGAGGTGCTGGGCGAGGACCTGAGCGCCGCAGTCGTCGTTGAGCGAGAAGCTGCCGACGAACGCGAACACCTTGTCGACGCGTGCCTGCGTCGCGGACTTGTTGGCCGGGCAGGTGAGCTGGCTGTCCCCGAAGTCGATGTTGAGCTTGCGCCCGTAGACCCCGCCGGTGCTGTTGACCATGTTGAAGTAGGCCTGGGTGCCGGTGAACGCTCCCTTGAAGAGGCCTGGGACCGGCCCGGAGGCGTCTGCGACGTTGCCGACCGTGATGGACGTCGCCGTCACGCCCTTGTCCGTGGCCCCGCCGTTGCCGCCGGGAGGAGCGGGTGCGCCGGTGGTGCTGCCGCTGGTGGTGCCTGCGCCGGAGCCCGCGGTCGTGCCGCTGCCCGAGCCCGACGTGCTGCCGCTCCCGGAGCCTGAGGTCGTGCCGCTGCCCGAGCCCGACGTCGTACCGCTGCCGGTCGTCGCGATGCCCGTGGTGCCGCTGCCGGTGCCGCTGCCGTCGGTGCCGGACCCGGTGCCGCTGCCCGAGGAGGAGCCGCCGCCTCGGCCGAGCGCCTGGTCGGCGGCCTGCTGCCTCAGCGAGCTGTCGACCCGGGCGCCGCAGGCAGTGAGCGTGAGCGCCAGTCCTGCAAGAGCAAGGAGGGCTGGGGACCTTCTGGGCACGTCGTGTTTCCTTCCCGTTCCTGCTGAGGATGCACCGTGGCGCAGTCGCTGTCTGCGGTTCGTGATCATGGCGTGACGCCTGGGACGAGGGAGACCGTGCGGAGCGCGCCGGCGAGGAGCTCGGCCAGGTCCTTGGTCGCGCCGCTGGCCAGCCAGGTGTCGAGGCTGATGCGCACGGCGGACATGGTGAGCGCCCCGACCATGCGGGGCCGGGCGTCGTCGGGGGTCAGGTCAGCGAAGCGGTGAGCGACCGCGTCGGCAATGGCTATCTCGAACCGGACGTAGAGGGCCAGCGTCCACGCCGTGAGCGTCGGAGAGCTCTGCAGCAGCTGCACCTGCTGCAGCACCAGGTTGCGGACCTCGGGGGTGAAGCCGCCCGCGAAGCCGGTGAACGTCTCGATGACCGCTTCGAGCGCACCGAGCTCGGCCGGCTGGACCTCGAGGTTGTCGAGGATCAGCGACAGCCAGGGGATGCTGAACCCCTCGGCGACCGCCGTCTCCTTGGCGTCGAAGTAGCGGAAGAAGGTCGCGCGGCCCACCTCGGCAGCGGCGGCGATCTCGTCGATCGTCGTGTTGTCGAGGCCCTTCAGCCGGGTCAGCCGGGCTGCCTCGTCAGCGATCCGCTGGTGCGTCGCCCGCCGCTTGCGCTCGCGCAGCCCGAGCTCCGGGGCAACGGTGATCTGCGACACAGTCGCAAGTTAGACGAAGTCTCACGAGTTGCACAAGAGGCACAGATGGGACTCTCACGTGCGCCAGCGGTACGCCGCGAGGGCCGTGAGCTGCTGCGGCCCGGCCTCCTCGACGGTCCAGAGCGAGGCGCCGACGGCACCACCACGACGGGCAGCGTCGAGGAAGCGCAGCGTCTCGCGCGCCGACGGGGTGCCCCGCCGGCCGCCTTCGCTGCCCATGTCGTACCCCTGTCCCACGGGAGCGACGGGGAGGAGCCTGCCGAGGGTCCGCAGCGACTGCTGGACGAGGCTGCCCGGCTCCTTGCAGGACCAGTAGACCATCGGCGCGAACACGTCGGCGTACGGCTGGAAGAGCGCGTAGGGGTAGGACTTCCTGGCGCTGGAGGGACGCGGCACGGTGGCGATCACGGGCCGCTCCCCGGCGTACCGCCGGACCAGCGAGAGGTAGAGCCTCAGCCGCCGCGCCGTCACGTGCGTGCCTTCGGCCGACGTCTCCACGTCGGGGGAGAAGGCGTCGATGCCGGTGGCGAGCGCCTGCCGCGCGCGGGTCGCGTCGGCGACCGGGTCGGACAGGAACGGGAAGTCCCACGCGATGACGCGGAGGCCTGCGGCGTGCGCCTTCGGCACCAGCGATCCGAGGAACTGGTCGCCGTAGTAGCCCTGCCGGGTGCCGCCGGTGCGCACCCAGATGCTCCGCACGCCGGTCCGCCGCGCCTGCGCGATCAGCGCGTCGACGCCGAGTGGCTCTTTCCCGAACGGCGTCGCCCAGAGCCCCTTTCCGCGCACCGCGTCCAGCCCGGATGCCTTGCGCAGCACGGGAAGTGCGGCTGGCAGCGCGGCCTCAGCGACCTTCGGCGGAGTCAGCGGGCGGGGGCCACCGCCGCCGTGGGACGGCTTGACCGGGCAGCCCGTGAGCGGGGGAGACGCAGGGACGGGGACGTCGACGGGCTTCGCCTTCGGCGTGGCCTTCGGCTTCGCGTGGGTCGGCGCCGGCTTCGGCGCGACGGGCGCGGGCGTCTCCTGCCGGGTGACGACCACCGGCTCTCGAACGGCCGCCGGCTTCGCGTCGCTGTGCGTCCCGGCAGCGACCGTCGCGGTCAGCAGCGTCCCGATCGCGAGCAGCCCGACTGCGCGCTCTGCTGCCGTCACCACCGCTTCAGGGTAAGTGCCCGAAACGGGTCAGGAGACCAGCTTGAGGGCGTTCGCGACGTACTTCTCGAGGATCTGCTCGCGGGTGCGGGGCGAGTCGGGGGTCCACCACTCGGGCAGCCGCACGCCCATGGCGCCGATCGCCTTGGCGTCCAGGTAGGGGTCGGTGCTGTGGAAGACACCCATCCGGACGCCTCGCTCGATGACGTCGATGCTGATCTGCTCGGACTGCGTCCGGATCGCGACGACGTCGGCGTACTGCTCAGGGGTGAGGGCACGCAGCTCGCGGTTGGTGAGCCGAGCCATCGACGGGAAGTCGAGGTGCACGCGGACGTGGGCCGACACCGTGGCGCGGAGCTGGTCGACGGGGTCGGACCCCGCGTCCATCAGCGCGTCGCGCAGCGACTCGAAGTGGGACCGGTGACCGATCAGCGCGAGGTCGAACAGCAGGTCCTGCTTGCTCGCGACGTGGAAGTAGATGGCGCTGGGCTGCTGGCCCAGGGCGTTCGCGATGTCGCGGATGGAGACGGCGTGGAAGCCCTCCTGCCCGAACAGCTCGAGGGCCACCTCGTAGAGCTTGCGCTTCGCGGGCGACATCTCGAGGCCGGGCGGGAGCAGGCCCTCGGTCGCGAGAACCTCAGCAGTCATGGCCACAGCCTAACGATCGTTCGGTCAGCAAGCGAGACCTTTTCAAGGCTCGTGTGAGCGAAATCTCCCACAGGTGTTGACAGCGACGCAACACAAGGAGCAATCTTCGGCTCCCCAGCAGAACGATTGATCAGTAGGTGAGGCTGCGCATGCCGTATCGCCGGCTCGTGAGCCGTCCGGAGCTGCTGCTCCTGGTCGCGCTCGTCGTCGGCTGCTCCTTCCTCTCGGAGGGGCTCCCGCTCGGCATCGCCGGGCTGGGGGTCGTCACCGGCTGCATCGTCGGGCTGCACGCCATGGGCATCGTGCTCGTCTACTCGCGGACCCGGATCCTGTCCTTCGCGCAGTTCGGGCTCGGCGCGTTCGCCTCCACGCTGTTCTTCGCCTGCATCTTCTACAACCAGTGGGCGGTCCTCGGCGACGGCGTCTGCAAGTGCCTGGCCCCGGACGGCGCCAACCTGTACCAGCTGCAGCACCACCCGACTGCCTACCGCGCGTACCTCGCGCACGAGCACCCGTGGGCGCTGGTGCTCAACATCGTCATCACCGTCGTGCTCGCCGTCCTGTTCGCGCTGGACGCGGGCAAGACGGTCTACAACAAACACACGACGTTCTTCTACCGCGCCCCCGCGATCGGCCCGACGATCGCGACGCTGGCGTTCGCGGGGATCCTGAGCGGGGCTGCCGGGGCGCTGACCCTGCGCACGAAGCAGACCTTCGGCCACTACATCTGGCAGTGGTGGCCCTGGGGACCGGTGCCCGGCACGGGCATCCACGGGAAGCCGGCGGTCCCGGAGGGCATCTTCGAGATGCCCCACCAGAAGGACCTCGGCTTCTCCCTGAGCGGCGGCGCGACGTTCCACCTGTACGACGTCCTGGCGGTGCTCACGGCGCTGCTCGCGCTCGGGTTCGTCACGCTCCGCTTCCGGGTGGGGCGCCGTGGCCTGCTGAGCCGGGCTGCCGCCGCCAACCTCGAGCGGTCGGCGACGCTCGGCGTCGACGTCGTGAAGGAGAGCCGGGGCCCGTGGCGGGTCGCCGGTGCCCTGGCCGGCCTGTCCGGCGTGCTGGCGATCGCGACCGGTGGCGGCCAGCCCGTGACCGGGCTCGACGTGAGCGTCCTGACGAGCGTGCTCGCGGCCGTCGTCCTGGCCCGGCTGACCAGCCCGGGCTGGGCGCTGCTCGCCTCGGTGCTGCTGGGGGTCCTCGACCAGGGCATGTACTGGAACCTGCGGTCCCACACCCAGTACCAGGGGGCGCTGTTCGTCATCATCGGCGCGGCCCTGCTCATCCAGCGCGGGCGCAAGAACCGCGCCGAGCGCGACAGCGAGTCGGTCTTCACGTCCGCGACCGAGCCGCGCCGGGTGCCCCTGCAGCTGCGCAACGCGCCCGGCGTGAACGGCTTCCTGCGGGCCAACGCGCTGCTCGCGGGCGCGATCCTGATCAGCTACCCGCTCTTCACGACGCCCGGCCAGCTGAGCCAGGGCCTCGTCATCGTCGCCAACATGGTGCTCGGCCTGTCGATCCTGGTGCTCTCTGGCTGGGGCGGGCTGGTCAGCCTCGGACAGCTGTCCGTGGCGGCCGTGTCGGCGTACGCCGTGGCGATCGCCGGCGCGACCTGGCACCTGCCCATGCCGCTGGCTCTCCTGCTCGGCGCCTTCGCGGCCGCGCTGGTCTCACCGGTGGTCGGCTTCCCGGCACTGCGGCTGCCCGGCCCGTTCGTCGCCATCATGACGCTGGCCTTCGCGCTCGCGATCCCGGCGGTGCTGCTCAACCCGGACCTGCTGGGCGACGCGCTCCCCGGCAACCTGCCGCGGCCCGTGCTCCTCGGCCTCGACTTCGACAGCGACCGCTACTTCTACTGGTTCTCGCTCCTGGTGCTCGCCGGCGTGCTCGCGCTCGTGACCGGCCTCCGCCGGTCCCGACTGCGCCGGGCGCTGATCGCGGCCCGCGACAACCAGCTCGCGACGGAGGCCTTCGGCGTCGACGTCACGCGGCTGCGGCTCGAGGCCTTCGCCGTGTCAGGCTTCATCGCCGGCCTGGGCGGCGGACTCCTGGCGTACGCCAACAGCGGGGTCCAGGGCGACGCCTTCGCGGCACCCAGCAGCATCCTGATCTTCCTGCTGGTCGTCATCGGCGGGCTGTCCGCCGTCTCTGGCCCGGTGCTCGGGGCCGGCACCTTCGGGCTCGTGTCGCTGCTCGGTCCGACCTGGGCCGGCACCTACATCGGCCTCGGCACGCTCTTCATCTTGGCGGCCCGGCCGAACGGCCTCGCGGGCCTCGTGACCAGCCTCCGCGACGCGGCGATCCGCGTGATCATGCACCTGCAGGGCAACGACCTCATCCGCTTCGGCGGCGCCCGGGTCGCCATCGCCGACCGCGGTGCACAGGCGCCGGTCGTGCCCGTGACCTACCGCCTGGTCGGCGACGGGTTCGGTCCGGTCGAGGGCACCCGGCTGCGGCCCGTCGAGGGCGTTGCCGCCGTGGAGCAGGTGGTCGAGCCCGAGCTGGTCGACGAGGTCGAGCAGGCGCTCTCCCGACTGGCCTGCCACCGGCTCGACGTCAGCTACGGCGGCGCGAGCGCCGTCACGGGCGTCTCGCTGTCGGTGGCTCCGGGCGAGATCCTCGCGATCGTCGGCCTCAACGGCGCCGGCAAGACGTCGCTGCTGCGGGCGCTCGCGGGTCTCGAGCCGGCGGCCCACGGCACCGTGGAGATCAACGGCACCGACGTCACCCTGATGCTCCCGCAGGACCGGGCCGGACTGGGCCTGGGCTACGTGCCGGGTGGGGCCGCGGTGCTCCCGACGCTGACGGTCCGGGAGAACCTCGTCGTCGCAGGCGGCGACGACGACTCGATCGAGGAGATGGTCACCCGCTACCCGGCCCTGGGTCAGCGGCTCGAGACCATGGCCGGCAACCTGTCCGGCGGCGAGCAGCAGGTGCTCGCGCTCGCGCAGGGCGTCCTGCGCCGGCCGTCTGCTCTGCTCGTCGACGAGCTGTCACTCGGCCTGTCGCCGGAGGCGCTGTCGGCGACGCTCGACCTGATCGTGCAGCTGGCCGACGAGGGCACAGCGATCGTGCTGGTGGAGCAGTCGATCAGCACCGCGATGTCGATCGCCGACTCCGCGGTCTTCCTCGAGAACGGCCGGGTCCGCTACCAGGGGCCGGCGCAGTCGCTGCGCGACCACCCCGAGCTGTTCGCCAGCGTCGCCTTCGGCGCCGGCGGGGCGAGCACCGGTGGCGGCTCGGAGCTCTCCCGCGCTCTCAAGCAGCAGCGCACCGAGCGCGAGCCGGTGCTCGTCGTCGAGCACGTCAGCGCGGCTTACGGCGACGTGCGCGTCGTCGACGACGTGTCCTTCGACCTGGCGGCCGGCGAGGTCGTCGGCGTCCTCGGTCCCAACGGCGCCGGCAAGACGTCGCTGTTCGACGCGCTGTCGGGACTGCTGCCCGTCGCCGAGGGCACCGTCAACCTGCTGGGTACGGACATCACGGGGACCAGCTCGCACCGGCGCGCGCAGCTCGGCCTGATGCGCTCCTTCCAGAGCGTGCGGCTGTTCCCCTCCTTGACCGTCCGAGACACGATCGCCGTCGCCCTCGAGACGCGCCTGCAGGTGAAGAGCTCGGCCTTCGCCGGCTTGTGGCTGCCACCGGCGCGCGCCGAGGAGCGTCGCACCGACGAGCGCGTCGACGGCCTGCTCGAGCTGCTGCGCCTGGAGAAGGTCGCGGACGCCAGCATCTCCTCCCTGTCGCTGGGGTCGCGCCGGATGGTCGACCTGGCGTGCCAGCTGGCGGCGCGTCCGAAGGTGCTGCTGCTTGACGAGCCGGCTGCGGGTCTGGCGGCGGGGGAGACGGAGCTGCTGGGTCCGCTGGTGAGCCGGATCAGCAGCGACCTGGACTGCGCAGTCCTGATCATCGAGCACAACGTGCAGGTGCTCGCGTCCGTCGCCGACCGCCTGATCGCCATGAGCAACGGCGCGGTGATCGTCGAGGGTGCCCCGAACGACGTCCTGAACGACCCCGAGGTGCGCGGTGCGTACTTCGGGTCCCGACAGCTGCAGAACTCCTGATGAGCCCCACGAGAGGACCCCAGAAGAACATGGCCACTCCCACGGTCACCCGCCAGCGCAACAAGCCGGCGTCGATGTCCGCATCCGGGTTCCAGGAGGCGTTCGAGCGGATCGTTGCGAACGCGTCGCTTGTCATCAAGGGCAAGGAGGAGGCGCTGCGGCTGGTGCTGACGGCGATGATCGCTGACGGTCACTGCTTGTTGGAGGACATGCCGGGGACGGGCAAGACGATGATGGCGCGGGCGCTGTCGACGTCGATCAACGCCAAGAGCAACCGCATCCAGTGCACGCCGGACCTGCTGCCGTCGGATGTGACGGGCGCGCCGGTGCTGGACACGCGGAACGGGACGTTCACCTTCCGTGAGGGGCCGGTGTTCGCGAACGTGCTGCTGGTCGATGAGATCAACCGGGCGACGCCGAAGACGCAGTCGGCGCTGCTGGAGGCGATGCAGGAGCGGAACGTCACGCTGGACGGCGTGACGCACAAGCTCCCGACGCCGTTCCTGATCCTGGCGACGCAGAACCCGGTGGAGCAGGCGGGCACGTTCCAGCTGCCTGAGGCGCAGCTGGACCGGTTCCTGATCAAGCTGTCGGTCGGCTACCCGGACCGGGAGGCGGAGGGTGAGCTGCTGGATGCGAACAAGTCGACGGAGGCGATCACCCGCCTGGGGTCGGTGTCGAGCACGGAGGAGATCTTGGCGATGCAGGCGTTCTGCCAGGACGTGGACCTGCCTGAGCCGGTGAAGATGTACATCGTCGACGTGTGCCAGGCGACCCGCACCGACCCGTCCCTGCTGATGGGCGCGAGCTCGCGTGCCTCGATCTCGCTCGTCAAGGCGTCACGTGTCCGCGCCGCGTCGCAGGGCCGTGACGTGGTCCTGCCGGACGACGTCCGCGCGCTGCTCTCGGCCGTCATCGAGCACCGGCTGATCCTGACCCCGGACGCGCAGCTGCGCGACGAGACCGTCACCAACGTCCTCGAGCGGATCCTCACCCGCATCCCCGTCCCCCTCGGCGTCGGCTAGCTGAAGATGGCTGCCCTCTCCCGTCGGCGCGCGACCGGTCCCAGCTCGGAGGTTGCGGGCTTCGGCGCGCTCGTCGAGCGGTTCACCGGTCTCACGTCAGCTGGGGCGATCGTCCTCGTGGCGAGCCTGCTCGGCTACGTGCTGGCCCGCCAGCTCGGTGGCCGCGCGCTGTTCCTGCTCGTCTCCGCGGGTGTCCTGCTCGTGGTCGCCGCCGCCGTCACCAGCCGTCGCAAGCGGCGGCTCACCGCTGAGCGGTCCGCGCTCCCGACGCGGATGCGGGTCGGGCAGGTCGCTGAGGTCGAGCTGACGGTGAAGTCGCCGGGGCGGCTCCGGGCCTTCGTCGTGCAGGACCACATGTCCTCGCTGCTCGCCGACCAGGTGCGGGTCCCGGTGCCGACCGTCGGTTCGGAGCAGGACTTCGTGCACGCGTACTCGATCCGCCCGACGCTCCGTGGCGTCTACCAGCTGGGCCCGCTGGCGGCGGAGTGGACCGACCCGTTCGGGCTCGCGCGGCACCAGCAGAAGCTCAGCGACCCGGTCGACGTGATCGTGCACCCGACGACCGACGCGGTGTTCGACCGGCCGCTGACCCGGATGTGGGAGGACCCGCCGTTCCGCCCGCCGGTGTCCAAGCCGTGGCCGCAGGGCTTCGAGTTCTACGGCATGCGCGACTACGTGCCCGGTGACGACCCGCGCCGGATCGTCTGGACCGCCATGGCCCGCACCGGGAAGTACCTCGTCCGCGAGTCGGAGCAGGGCATCACCGACCGCATCACCGTCGTGCTCGACAACAACGCCAGGGCGCACTCGCCGGGCTACCCGTCGGAGACCTTCGAGCTGGCCATCCGGGCCTGCGCCTCCCTCGGCGCCTGGAACATCAAGCAGGGCTTCTCGGTCCGCTTCCTCACCAACGACTCGGGCCAGGGCCCGGAGCTGCGGGGCAGCAAGGCCCGCATCAGCCTGCTCGACGAGCTGGCCAAGCTCGAGCTCACCGACGTGCCCGTCAGCAAGGCCATCGAGCGGGTCATCACCGAGCGCCGCGGCGGCACCCACATGTGCCTGGTCTCAACCGGGTTCGACAACCGCACGGCCACGCGCGTCCGCATGCTCACCGACAAGGGGATGTCGCTCGTCGTCTGCCTGGTGCGCTGGGAGGACAGCGACCCGAACGCCGCGCGGCGGGCCCGCGAGATCGGCGCGCAGGTCGTGCAGGTCTCCCCGGGCGACCAGCTCGAGCACGCCTTCGCCCACGGCCTCGGGCTGGCCGTCCGATGACCTCGATCCTCGACCAGCCCGCTGACCTCGACCACCTCGAGAAGCCCGACCTCGACCACCTCGCCGACGACCCCGCCGAGCACGGCCCGGAGGACGAGCAGGAGCGCGCTCTCGCGCCCGCGGCTCTCGCGCTCGCAGCCGTGTCGGCCCTGCTGTCGTCCGCCGGGGCCGCGTGGATGGTCGGCGGCATCTTCCGGGGCCTCGAGGCCCGCCTCGTCGGACTGCTCGGCGTCCTCATCGGCTGCGGCTTCGTCTACCTCGGCACCCGGCTGCGCAGCTCCGTCCTCCAGTACCTGACCCTGCCGGCAGCGCTCCTCGCCGGTGCCGTTCTCATGAGCAGCGCGTCCGGGGCGGGTACGTCCTCGCTGCCGGCGCTCGTCAAGGACGCCGCGACCACGTCGCAGGTGCTCCAGCCGCCGATCGACTTCGCGCCCGGCTGGCGTCTGATCCTCGTCGTCATCCTCGCGCTGCTGTCGTCCGCTGCCTGCTCGCTCGCGCTGTCGCTGAGCCGGCCCCGGCTCGCCGTCGCCGTGCCCGCCCCGCTCGTCGTCGCACCCGCCTTCATCCAGCCGAGCTCGTCGGCGGTCGTCACGAGCTCCGTGAGCGTCGGCCTCGTGATGATGGCGCTCGCCACGTCGTACGCCGCCGACGGCGTGGGCGACACCTTCGACGCGAGCTTCGAGCTGCGCCGCCTCGCGCGCAGCGTGCTCGCCGGCGGCCTGCTCATCGCGACGCTCATCGCCGCGAGCAAGGTGTCGTTCCTGTTCCCGGAGAAGGACAAGCACCACGTCGTCCCGCCGCGTCGCCCACCCGTGAGCCCGCCGCAGCCGGACGTCCCGCTCTACACGGTCACCGGCGCGCTGAACGGCCCGCTCGAGGCCGGCGTCATCGACGTCTACTCCGTCAAGGAGGGCGCCTGGCTGCTGCCCCCCGTCGACAACCTGCGGCTGAAGCGCCTCAAGTCCGACGCGGACATCCCGGGTGCGCCGGCGCCGTTCGGCGCCTCGACGAGCTTCAGCGTCACGGTGAAGCAGGCGACCGGTCACCTGCTGCCGTCGGTCTCGTCGGCGCTGCACCTCGACGGTGATGTGAAGGTCGACTACGACCCCCGCACGCAGTCGCTGTCCCTCCCCTCGAGGCCGGTCTACACCGGGCTGCACTACACGGTCACGACGAACCCCGTCCCCGACGGGAAGCAGCTCAGCGCGGTCAAGGGCGACGTCCCGTACGCGCTGAGGGAGTTCCTCACCGCGCCCGACGCGCCGCCGGCCGTCACCGACCTGCTCGCGAAAGCCCCGCAGGCGCCTTACGCGAAGCTGCAGTCGCTCCGCGCGGCGCTCTACCGGAAGTTCACCGCCGCGGGACAGGGCAAGCCGACGGACGTCGACGCCGACCGGGTCGTGCAGCTGCTCCGCGGCGGCACCGGCAACCCCTACGAGCTCACCGCCTCCGAGGCGCTGCTGGCCCGCTGGGCCGGCATCCCGAGCCGCATCGGGTTCGGCTACTACAACGGCAACCCGCTCGACGACGGCTCCGTCGAGTTCCGCCCCGCCAACGCCGCGACCTACCTCGAGGTCTACCTCGCGCCCTACGGCTGGGTGCCCATCATCGGTGTCCCGCCGCGTGCGCAGCAGAGCCTGTCCAACAACCAGCGCAACAACGACTCGAGCATCGCCGCATCGCCCGAGCTCGGCATCAACGTCTACCTGCCCGTGAAGCAGGACAACCGGTTGCCGCTCTACGAGTACGCCCGCTACTACCTGGTGCGCGCACTCCCGATCGCCCTCGGCGTGGGCGCGCTCGTGCTCCTCTACCCCGTCGTCCTGAAGCGGGTCCGCCGGCGGCGGCGCGCGGCCTGGGCGAGCCAGTTCGGTCCCGCCGGTGCGATCGCGGTGGCCTACTGCGCCCTGCGTGACCAGATGATCGACCTCGCCCTGCCGGGGCGCGGCCTGACCCCCCTGGAGCTGGTCGAGATCATCGAGGAGGACGAGGAGCACGCCGAGCTGGCCTGGCTCGTCACGCGCGGGCTGTGGGGCGACCTGCGGCACCGCCTCACGGAGGAGGACGCGGCGGCAGCGCGGGCCCTCAGCGCCTCGGTGAGCGCGCGGCTGTCGAAGGCCCAGCCCGAGACGGCGCGGCTCCTCGCTGCCGTCTCCCGGGCCAGCCTCCGGCACCCGCACAGCCTCGAGGTGCCCAACGCGTGGTGGGAGCTGCGGCTGCCGCGGCTGCGCGTGCCCCGGCTGCGGGCGCTGCGCCCCAGCGTCGCGACGTCGCTCCTCGCCGTGCTCGCGACGCTGACCCTCGGCGGCTGCTCGTCCGGCGGGCACCACGCCGAGCCGAGCGTCGCCTTCCCGACCCGGCTCGCCCCGACTGCCGTCGCAGGGCTCGAGGTGCACGAGGAGAAGCGCGCCACGGCTGCCTACGTCAAGGCCGCCAAGGACGACGCGGTGATCGTCAACGAGGGCAAGGTGCTCTCCTTCAACAAGAACGGGCTCGTCCAGGCCGCCCTTCAGGTCGCGCAGCTCAAGCCTGGCTACGTGAGCACGGACAAGGAGGTCCGGGACGCGATCACCCGGAGTGTCGGCAGCGGCAACCAGGTCGCGAAGCTCAGGCCCGAGGGCTCGCACGACCTCTACAACGTCGTCGACGGCAGCCAGCGCATCTACCTCTGGTTCCCCACGGCGAAGTCGATGGCCCTGCTGGTCCTGCGCACGCAGATCACCGAGGGAGCCGCGGAGGCTCTCGCGCGCGGCCTCATCGACTACTCCGACGGTGGCGACATCAGCGAGGCAGCACTCTCCGCAGCCTTCGCCGACTCCACCGGACCGACCCCCAGCGGCACCCCGACCAGCAGTCCCAGCCCCAGCGCCTCCCCGGAGCCGACGCCATGAAGCGACCCCTCGTCCTGGCCCTCGCAGCCTGCGCCCTCGCGACCGCCTGCGGGCCGACGACCCACCTCGACCTGCGGCTGCGCGGCGTCGAGATCACGTCGGTGCGTGTGCTGACGCCGGCGATCACCCTCGTGCCCCCGGCGACCACGCCTCCGCCCGCGTCGCTCCCGCCGGTGCCGCCCATCACGACGTACCTGCCCCCGTCGCCGGCTCCGGGCGCGAGCGCGCCGCCCGCGGTCCTGACCCCGCCGCCCGCGTGTCCGACGGCCGGCCAGTTCGACGCCCCCGAGTTCGCTGCTCCCGCTGCGGTGAAGGGGATCCCGGCGAACGCGGAGTACGTGCAGAAGGCGCTCGGGACGTATGCCGAGAACGGCACCCAGAAGCCGCTGGACGGCATCGTCGACGTGAAGGTCGTCCGGCTCCCCGACAGCACCACGACGGCGAACCAGGCCGTCCGGTCCTGGCGGGTGGAGCGGCACAACGGCAAGGCGAGCTCGGTCGAGGTCTACCAGCTCGTCGGTCCGTCGAGCCTCGCAAGCGCGGCCTCCCCGGTCTCGCCGGGGATCTACCTCGTCGGGCTGGCCTGGGACGACCCGACGCGCGGCAAGCTCACGTTCCAGCCGACCGGCAACGGGCTGTGGATCCTGCCCGACCCGGTGGCCGAGGCGACGAACGACACCCAGTACGTCGGCACCGCCACCGACCCGAACACGGTGACCACGCTCGAGCTGCTGCGCAACGTGCGGGCGCACAAGCGGGTCGACGCCTGCGGCAAGCTCATCGACACCTTCACGGTCGAGATGAGCGGCACGCTCGTGTCGCCGACCGACCAGTACCAGGTGAGCTGGACGCAGCAGCTCGCCACGGCCTACGGCGGTCTCGACGTCGCGAGCACGTTCTCCCTCGTGTCGCCGCTGACGACGTTCCGCTGGAGCAGGTCGCTCACCTCGACGACCGTCCCGAAGGCGTCGTCGTGAGCGCCCCGCTCCGCCGGCCGGGGCGCACCCCCGGCAGCGTCAACCTCGCCGTCGGCCTGGGGCTGCTGGTGCTGCTGCTCCCGCTCCTCCTCAACGCGGCGACCTCCTCGCCCCCGACGGCGGCGGAGTTCTCGCCGAACGCCAAGCAGGTCATCAAGAAGGCGCCGCCCGGCCAGGCCGCCGCCGTGACCGGGACAGGGCAGTGATCGGCCCCTGGCGCCGGTCCGTCCGCCGGACCTGGCGCCTCGCCGTCCCCCACTCCGAGCCCGACCCCGACGCCCACCCCGAGCCTGGTGCCCCAGAACCAGCTGAAGCGGTGCGTCGGCCCGCCCCCGCTGCGGCAGATCGAGGACCCGCAGTCGCCGCCCTGCATCGCCTACTGGAACGGCGACAACGGCGGTGCCACGTCCAAAGGCGTGACGAAGGACGCGGTCTACGTCGCGGTGCCCACGCCCGAGAACGCGAAGGACCAGTACGACGCGCTGTTCGCGTTCTTCAACGCGCGGTTCCAGCTCTACGGGCGCAAGCTCGTCCCTAACTACTGCGACACCACGGCATCCGGCAGCAGCGACCAGGCGACGCAGGTCTCGGACGCAGCGACCAACGCCTCCGGGTGCAACGGCAAGTACCACGTGCCCTTCATCTCGACGATGTACCGCACGGCCAACGGGCCCTACTACATGCCGGAGATGGGCTGCCGCTACAAGGTCATCGCGGTCGGCTCCTACTCGCCCTACGACAGCAAGCAGCTGGGCAAGTGCCCGGGCTACGAGTACCAGTACCCGATGCTCGTCGACGACGAGTTCGCCAACATCGGCGAGTGGATGTGCAAGCGGCTCGCGGGCAGGAAGGCGGAGTACGTCTCCGGCAACGACGGCTCGACGCCGGGCAAGCCGCTCAGCTCGCTGACCCGAAGGTTCGGGATCCTCATCGAGCCCTTCACCGACGACGACCCGGTCATGCGGCGCAGCGCGTTCAACCCGATGACGTCGCGGTTGCGCGCCTGCGGAGCCGATGCCCCGGCGAAGGACCAGATCCTCAACCCCGTCGTCGGCGAGTTCGACGCAGCGTCGGCCCAGAACACCATGCTGCAGCTGAAGAACGACGGCGTCACCTCCGTCGTCTGCATGTGCAACTTCTTCAGCTTCGGCACGCTGGCCCGGGCGGCGTCGACCAACGCCTACCACCCTGAGTGGATCAGCTCGACCTTCGGCCTCAACGACGTCAACAGCTCGTTCTTCCTCGGGGCGGCGCCGACGGACCAGATGCAGCACCTGTTCGGCGTCACCTTCCAGCCGCCCCTGGTCCGCCCCCTGCTCAACCCCTACAACATCGCCGTGCACGAGGGGAACCCGGCACAGGGCGGCGACACGACCAGCTTCGTCGAGGCCAAGCTCGAGATCTACCGCGCGCTGCTGGTGATCGCCTCCGGCATCCAGATGGCCGGCCCGAAGCTGACCCCGAAGACCTTCCAGCAGGGGCTCGAGAAGACCACGTTCCCGAACCCCGACACCGAGACGCACGCCGGCCATGTCGGCTTCAAGCCCAACACCTACTCGATGACCGACGACGGCGCCGAGTGGTACTGGTCCACGACCGCCCGCGGCCCGTTCACCGACAGCGACAGCCACCCCGGAACGGTCTGCTACCTCAACGACTTCCGGCGCTACACCCTCGGCAACTGGCCCACCGGCAAGGGTCCGTTCTTCACCGGCACCTGCAAGTCGTCGCCGTGAGCCAGGACGTGAGAGAGCTCGGCTTCGACCCCGAGCGGCTGGCCCGCATCGACAAGCTGCTCGCCGGCTACGTCGATGACGGCAAGCTGGCGGGCTGGCAGGTCGCGATCACCCGCAAGGGCCAGGTGGTGCACGACGCCGGCTACGGCTGGCGCGACCGCGAGGCCGGCAAGCCCGTCGAGAGCGACACCCTGTGGCGGATCGCGTCGATGACGAAGCCGATCACCTCGGTGACGGCGATGACCCTCTGGGAGGAGGGCGTCTTCGACCTCAACGAGCCGGTCAGCACGTGGATCCCGTCGTTCGCGGACGCGCGGGTCTACACCGGCGGTGTCGGCCGCACGATGCAGACGAAGCCGGCCACCGAGCCGGTGCGGGTCTGGCACCTGCTCTCGCACACCTCCGGCATGACGGCCGGGTTCCTGCGCAGCTCGCACGTCGACCAGCTCTACCGCGACGCGGGCTACGAGTTCGGCGCGCCGGCAGGGCACGACCTCGCGGCATGCGTCGACGACTGGGCCCGGCTGCCGCTGCTGTTCAACCCCGGGAGTGCCTGGGGCTACGGCGTCTCGACCGACGTCGTCGGCCGGCTCATCGAGATCTGGACCGGCCAGCGCCTCGACCAGGCCTTCGCGAACCGGGTGCTCGAGCCGCTCGGGATGAAGGACACCTGCTGGTGGGTCGGGGACGCGCGCGCAGATCGGCTCGCGGCGCTCTACGTCCCCGATGACGACTTCCAGGCCGTGCGCTACGAGCTCAGCGACCACGTGGGGCGCAGCGAGCCGACGATCCACTCCGGTGGTGGCGGGCTCATCAGCACGATGCCGGACTACCTCCGCTTCACGCAGATGCTCAACGGCGACGGCGAGCTCGAGGGCACCCGCATCCTGTCGCCGCGCACGCTGCGGCTGATGCGCTCCAACCACCTGGTCGGCGACCTCGACGACAACCGCGCCGACGGCTTCGCCGAGACGACGTTCCCGGGCGTCGGCTTCGGTCTCGGCTTCGCTGTCCTCGAGGACCCGCTGCTGATGCACTCCGTCGCCAACAAGGGCGAGTACTTCTGGGGCGGCATCTACGGGACGACCTTCTGGTGCGACCCGGTCGACGACCTGTCGTGCGTCTTCATGACGCAGCTGCTGCCGTCCGACATGCACCCGATCCGCGCTCAGCTGCGGCAGCTCGTCTACAGCGCGCTCATCGACAGGAGACCCGCGTGAGCGGCTTCACGCCAGCGGGTCTCGCCCGGCTCGACAAGCAGCTGGCCAAGCACGTCGACGAGGGTCGCCTCGCCGGCTGGCAGGTCGCGGTCACCCAGCACGACGAGGTGGCCCACGACGCCGCCTACGGCTGGCGCGATCGCGAGGCCGGGCTGGCCGTCGAGAGCGACACGATCTGGCGCATCGCGTCGATGACCAAGCCGATCACCTCCGTCGCCGCCATGACGCTGTGGGAGGAGGGGGCGTTCGACCTCAACGACCCGATCAGCCGGTGGCTGCCCGAGTTCTCCGACATGCGCGTCTACACCGGCGGCATCGGGCGCACCCTCACGACAGTGCCTGCGACCGAGCCGATCCGGGTGTGGCACCTGCTGACCCACACGTCCGGGCTCTCCGCCGGGTTCATGCGCGTCTCCCACGTCGACGAGCTCTACCGCGACGCCGGGTACGACCTGGGCTCGCCGGCGCAGAACGACAGCCTCGCCGAGTGCGTCACCGACTGGGCCGGTCTGCCGCTGCGGTTCCAGCCCGGCACGGCCTGGGGGTACGGCGTCAGCCACGACGTCCTTGGCCGGCTCGTCGAGATCTGGTCCGGCCAGACCCTCGACGTCGCCTTCCGCAACCGCGTGCTCGGGCCGCTCGGCATGACGGACACGACCTTCTGGTGCGACCCGTCCCGCGCCGACCGTCTGGCCGCGCTCTACCAGCCCGGCGACGGCGACCTGGCCGTCCGCGGCGAGTGGCCCGACAGCCCCACCATGCCGAAGGTCCTGTCCGGGGGCGGGGGCCTCTACAGCACCCTCGCCGACTACACCCGGTTCACGCGCATGCTCGCGAACGGGGGTGAGCTCGAGGGCACGCGAGTCCTCGCCCCCCGCACCGTCGACCTGATGCGCTCCAACCACCTCAAGAGCGACCTCGGGCAGCTGTCCACCGGCGGCTTCGCCGAGACCAGCTTCGACGGCATGGGCTTCGGCCTCGGCTTCGCCGTCGTCCTCGACCCGCTGAGGACGCACAGCATCGCCCGACCCGGCGAGTTCAACTGGGGCGGCATCTTCAGCACCTGCTTCTGGGTCGATCCGGTCGAGGAGCTGAGCTGCGTCTTCATGACTCAGCTCATGCCGTCCAGCACGCATCCGCTGCGACAGCAGCTGCGCCAGCTGGTCTACAGCGCCGTCGCCTAGTCAGATCGGGTCATCTTTCGATCTGAGTCGGGATGTCCATGGTTCGACCGACATCGGTGTGGTGATCTTTGGGCACTCGAGTCCCAGACGCCCGATGAGGGGTGATCGCGATGCGCATCACACATCGTCCCCCCTGGCGCCTCGCCGCACTGACCGCCGCTGCGGTCGCCGCAGCGGGAGCGGTCACCGCCTCGGCGCGCCCTGCTCCACCGCCGCCGCTCTCGCCGGTGATCGTGCAGGCGCCCAGCACCGCCCTTGCCCGCAGTGCTGTCCAGTCGGTCATCACGCTGGCGGGTGGCGTCGGCAGCATCGGCTTCGACCTGCCGCTGGTGAACGGTGTCGTCGCCAACCTCACCGCCGTCGAGATCGGCCAGCTCACGTCGTACGTCGTGACCCCCGACGCGACCGTGCTCACGGCCGGCAAGCCGAGCCCGGCGCCGTCCCCCACCCGGCAGCTCGACAACGTCTTCCCGCAGGTGACCGGCGCGACCGGGGTCATCGCGAACGGGAACAGCGGGCAGGGCGTCGGCGTCGCGGTGCTCGACACCGGCATCGCGCCGCTCGCCGACTTCGCCGGGCGGTTGCGCACCGGCGTCGACCTGTCGGGTGAGGGCAACGCCCAGCTCGACAGCTACGGCCACGGCACCTTCGTCGCCGGCCTGGTCGCCGGCAGCGGGGCGTCGAGCGGCGGGACCTACCTGGGAGAGGCACCCGGGGCGACGCTCGTACCGGTGAAGGTCGCCGGCAAGTCGGGCAGCACGACGCTGTCGACCGTGATCCGCGGACTGCAGTGGATCCAGGCCAACACGACCGATGGCATCCGCGTCATCAACATGTCCATCGGCGCCATCCCGACGACGTCGACCGCGCTGAACCCGCTCGACCAGGCCGTCGAGACGATGTGGCGCAGCGGCTTCGTCGTGGTGACGTCGGCCGGCAACAACGGCCCGAACAAGGGGACCATCACCTCACCCGGTGACGACCCGCTGGTCGTCACGGTCGGCGCCTTGGACGACAAGGACACTGTCGCGACGACGGACGACGCGGTGCCGTCGTTCAGCAGCCAGGGCCCGACGGCCTGGGACGGCTGGTGGAAGCCCGACCTGCTGGCCCCCGGCAAGTCCGTCGTCAGCGTCACCTCGACCACGTCGGTGATCTGGAACGCGAACAAGTCGGCGCGGGTCGGCACGAGAAACTTCGTCGGGTCCGGTACCTCGTTCGCGACTGCTGTCGTCAGCGGCGCGGCCGCCATGCTGCTGCGCGAGAACCCGCTCGCAACACCCGACAACGTCAAGGCTGCGCTGCTCACCACGACCAACGCCGGGCCCAGCCCTCCGCAGTCGCCGTTCGTCCAGGGCCACGGCGTCCTCGACGTCGGCAAGGCCGTCGACGAGCCCCTGATCGGCATGACGCAAGACGTCAGCGCGATCGTCCCGCCGGCCGCGCTCAACACCCCGATCTCGCTTCTGTCGCGCCAGGTCGTCTCGACCTGGGCGACGGTCAGCCCGTCCGAGCAGCTGCTCTACCCGGCGCTCTACCCGTTCCCGTACTCCGGTGACGCGACCACATCGACGGACAACGGCTCGCCGCTCTTCCAGTCGTCGGCGTGGAACAGCAGTGCGTGGAACTCGTCGGCCTGGAACTCGAGCGCGTGGAACAGCAGCGCCTGGAACTCGTCGGCCTGGAACTCGAGCGCGTGGAACAGCAGCGCCTGGAACTCGT
>CBIHPE010000002.1:0-53683 GCA_966212015.1 uncultured Frankiales bacterium
CGTCGTCGGCGACAAGAGCTGGTCGATCGACATGCAGCGCTACAACTTCCAGTTCTCCGCGCAGCGGTTCTACGAGATCAAGAGCGGCCGGATCGTCGGGCAGCTCCGCGACGTCGCGTACCAGGGGGTGACGACCGAGTTCTGGGGCTCGATGGAGGCGGTCGGCGGCCCGTCGACCTACGTGCTCGGCGGCGCCTTCAACTGCGGCAAGGCCCAGCCCTCTCAGACGGCGGCCGTCTCGCACGGCTGCCCGACGGCGGTGTTCCGAGGGGTCAACGTCCTCAACACGGTGCGGGAGGCCGGGCGATGAGCGCGGTCGTCGAGCAGGTCCTCGCGCTCTCGAAGGCTGACGGCTGCGTCGTCATCCTCACCGAGAGCCACACGGTCGACCTGCGCTGGGCCAACAGCACCCTGACGACCAACGGGTCGCGCCGCGAGCGCGACCTCACCGTCATCAGCGTGATGGGCGAGTCGGTGGGCGTGCGGAGCGCGTCGGTGCTCGACGACCTCGAGGGCTTGGTGCGCGCGTCGGAGGCAGCAGCCGTCGAGGCGGGCCCGGCACCCGACTACACGGCCCTCGTCGACGGCACGGCCGATGCCGCCTGGGGAGACCCTGCCGAGACGACGACGACAGCCGTCTTCGCCTCCCTGGCAAGGGATCTCGGTGCGTCCTTCGACGCAGCAGGCTCTCTGGCGCTGCGGCACTACGGCTACGCCTCGCACGAGGTCGAGACCGTCTGGCTCGGTTCGTCGACCGGGCTGCGCAAGCGGCACGTCCAGCCTCGCGGCTACGTCGAGCTCACGGCCAAGAACGACCGGCCCGGCGGCTCCTCCTGGGTCGGGCAGCACACCACGGACTGGTCGGACGTCGTCGTGCCGTCCCTCGACGCGGAGCTGCAGCGACGGCTCTCCTGGACCCACCGCTGGGTGGATCTCGGGCCCGGCCGCTACGAGACCATCCTGCCGCCCTCCGCGGTCGCGGACCTGATGGTCTACACCTACTGGACGGGCTCGGGACGCGACGCCGCTGAGGGCCGCACCGTGTTCTCCAAGCCGGGTGGCGGGACCCGGGTCGGGGAGGCGATCGCCCCCGCCGGCTTCTCGATGAGCAGCGACCCGACGGTCATGCCGGTCGCCCCCTTTGTCGTCGCGCACGGCTCGTCCAGCTCCTCGTCGGTCTTCGACAACGGGCTGCCGACGACCGCGACCGAGTGGATCAACGACGGCCACCTCGAGCACCTCACCCAGACCCGCTCGTCCGCTGCCGCGTCGGGCTCGGACGTCACGCCCCCCATCGGCAACCTGGTCGTCGCCGGCAACGGCGAGGCCTCGCTGGACGAGATGGTCGCGCGGACCGAGCGCGGCCTGCTGCTCACCTGCCTCTGGTACATCCGTCCCGTCGACCCGCAGACCCTGCTCCTCACCGGCCTGACCCGCGACGGCGTCTACCTCGTCGAGGGCGGCGAGGTCACCGGCGCCGTGACGAACTTCCGCTGGAACGAGTCGCCCCTGGACCTGCTCGCGCGGACCTCGGAGGTCGGCGCGACGGTGCCCACGCTGCCCCGCGAGTGGAGCGACTACTTCACGTGGACCCGGATGCCGGCGCTCCGGGTGCCGGACTTCAACATGAGCTCGGTCAGCCAGGCGAGCTGAGCAGCGCCTCACGGCGGGCCCAGGCCCAGCGCAGGAACCACACCGAGAAGCCGAGGGTCAGCAGGTTGATGCCGAGCTCGATGACGCCGCCGGCGCCGGTGGCGTAGATGCCGTGCTCGAGGTCGTACAGCACGTCCATGCAGAACAGGTAGACCCCCGCTCCCCCGCCCGTCAGCAGCCAGAACAGGGCGGAGGGGCTGCCCCTCCGGATGTCCCGGACGGCGAGCAGGACGCACACGCCGAGCCAGGCGTCGGCGAGCGGGAAGGCGTTCTCGAAGTCGTAGTAGGCGGAGGTGTCGTCGCTCTGCACGACCTCCCTTGCCAGGTACCAGAGCGACCAGTACGCCACGAGGACGGTGAGAGCGATGACGCCCGCCACGGTGAGCCGCCGGACCTCTTTCGTCGTCATTCGGGCATCGTGCCAGTAGGGTGGTCCTAGTTGTGGTCTCTCTCTCGCCCGTTCTCGGACTCGCGCAGTCAGTCGCTCCAGCTGGCAGGACCGCATTCCGTGGTCCCGCGAACACCGTTTGAGAAGGAAAGATCATGGCCGAAGGCACAGTGAAGTGGTTCAACGCGGAGAAGGGCTTTGGGTTCATCGCCCAGGACGGCGGCGGCGCCGACGTCTTCTGCCACTTCAGCGCGATCTCGGGTAACGGCTACAAGAGCCTCGAGGAGAACCAGCGCGTCTCGTTCGACATCACCCAGGGCCAGAAGGGCCCGCAGGCGGAGAACGTCACCCCGCTCTAAGCGTCACCTCGCGAAGGCCTCCTGCTCCGGCAGGGGGCCTTCGTGCTTTCCTGTGCCGGTGACCGATCTCAACGTCCTCGGGGGCGAGCTCGAGCCCTGCGGCACCGACCCGATGACCGGGTTCTTCCGCGACGGCTGCTGCTCCACCGGACCGGAGGACCTCGGCAGCCACACCGTCTGCGCCGTCGTCACCGAGGAGTTCCTGCGCCACCAGGTCTCCGTCGGCAACGACCTGGTCACCCCGCGCCCCGAGTACCGCTTCCCCGGTCTGGTGCCCGGCGACCGCTGGTGCGTCGTGGCGGTGCGCTGGCTCCAGGCCCACGACGACGGAGCGGCGGCTCCGGTCGTGCTCGCGTCCACCCACGCCCGCGCGCTCGACGTCGTCCCCCTCGACCTGCTCCAGCAGCACGCCGTCGACGTCCCCGACACGATCGACGGCCTCTGACCCCGCGTCTGCGCGGTTCCGCGGCGACGATGCGGGTTCCTCAGCGTCCCAACGCCACCGAGATCACATCGTCCTCGGCGCGGCGACCGGCCAGCGACGCAGAAGCAGCGGAGTGGGCGGTGCTCGAGGCCAGCTGAGCGTGACGGTGACCGGCGGAGGCTCATCGTGCTGCTCTGGCGTCACAGCGGCGCGTGCTCTGACGCAACGGCAACAGCCCTGGGGGCCCACCCCACGCTCCTGTGCGTGGCCAGCCCCCCGCCCGACCTCAGGCTGTTGCGGTTGCGTCAGCCGGAGGGCGGTCAGGCGTCGTCGGGGTGGGTGTGCGGGACCTGGGGGGCACCGACGGCGGACTCGCGGCCGGGGAGGGCGATCCGGTAGAGGCAGGCGTCGCAGTTCATCCGCACGTCGTCGCCGAGAGCCTCGCGATAGCGCTCGACGACGAGGTCGACCAGCTCCGGGGCGTCGCCGAGCGGCGCCGTGACGAGCCGGTCCCCGGCGGCCTTCGCCGCCTTGGTCGGCAGGTAGCCGGGGCCGAGGAACAGCAGGCTGACGGCGGCGTCAGGGGCGCGGACGAGCGCCTCCTCGACGGTCGGGCCGGTCGCGGAGACGAAGGCGTAGTCGACGGTCGGGTGCTGCCTCCCCTCCCAGAGCAGCCGCGCGGTCGCGGCGACGGTGGCGTTGGCGTCCGGGTCGAGCGAGCCGCCGGCGACGAGCAGCACGGGACGGTCGCCGGCGCCGGCCTCGACGAGCCTCCGCTCGAGGACCTCGACCACCTTCGGGTGGGCACCGAACGGGCGCCCGTAGTGCAGCCGCATGCGGGGGTGGTCGCGCCGGGCCTGCTGCACGGACGCGGCGACGTCGGTCTTGCTGTGGCCGGCTGCGTTGAGCAGCAGCGGGAGGACGACCACGTCGTCGTGGCCGGCGGCCGCCAGGCCCTCGAGGGCCAGGGCGATCGACGGGCTCGCGTTGTCGACGTACGCAGGGAGCGCGAGCACTCCGAGCCGCTCACCGGCGGCGTCGAGCAGCGTCCGGACGACCGCCTGGGCAGCCTCGTCCCGGGAGCCGTGCGCGACGCCGAGCAGGACGGTCATGCGCGCGAGCCTAGGAGGCCTCAGTGCGTGAGCAGGCCGCGCCGGCGCAGGACGGTGCGCTCGAGGGGGCTGAAGAACAGCAGGTCGACCGCGATGCCGACCACGAGGATCACGAAGATGCCCACGAGGATGCCGGGGAAGTTGACCGTGTCCCGGGCGTTCTCGATGAACTGACCGAGCCCGACGCTGCCGCTGCTCGCGATCAGCTCGGCCGCCATCAGGGAGCGCCACGAGAAGGCCCAGCCCTGCTTCAGCCCGCTGAGGTAGCCCGGGAGGGCCGCCGGCAGCAGCACGTGGCGGGCCAGGGTGAGGCCACGCGCGCCGAGCACGTGACCGACCCGGAGGTACAGCGGCGGGACCTGGTCGATGCCGCTGATCGTGCCGTTGACGATCGATGGGATCGCGCCCATGAGGACGACGAAGAACAGCGTCTTCGCCGACAACCCGAACCACAGGATGCCCGCGGGCACCCACACCACGGACGGCAGCGACTGCAGGCCCGTGATGATCGGGCGGAAGGCGCGGCGCAGCAGCGACACGCGAGCGAGCAGGACACCCACGGGAGTCGCGACGGCAGCGGAGATCAGGAAGCCGAGGACACCGTGCTTGAGGCTGTTCTTGATCGCCTCCTGCACGTTGCCGGCGCCCCACTGCGCCTTCAGCTCGTCGCCGACCGCGGACGGGCTGGGCAGGTTGCTCGGGTGCTGCGTCGACACGACCAGCTGCCAGATCGCGAGGATCAGCAGCAGGGCGAAGACCGGCGGCAGGCCGGATGAGAGGGCGCGCTTCCACCAGGGAGAGCGGGCCTCCTCGGGGCCGAGCTCGAGGGCATCGAGACCCGCCTCGAGGTCGCGGTTGGTGTCTGCTGCGGTGGTCACGAGCTGGCCTTCTGCGCGTGCCGGCGGATCTCGGCGCGCAGGTGCTCGGTGATCTCGACCGACATCGCGGCGACCTCGGGCGACTCGATGCGGCGGGGCTGAGCGATGTCGACCGTGAACTCGTTGGCCACCCGACCGGGGCGCGACGACAGCAGGATCACGCGGTCGCCGAGGCGGACGGCCTCGCGGACGTTGTGCGTCACGAACAGCACGGTCGCGCCGACCTCGGTGCGGATGCGGGTCAGCTCGTCGTGCAGGACGTCCCGGGTGATGGCGTCGAGCGCGGCGAACGGCTCGTCCATGAGCAGGACCTTGGAGTCCTGCGCGAGCGCCCTCGCCATCGCGACGCGCTGGCGCATGCCACCTGAGAGCTCGTGGGGACGCTTCTGGCCGGCACCCTCGAGCCGGACGAGAGCCAGCAGCCGCTTGCCCTCCTCCCTGCGCTCGGCCTTGCCGACGCCGCGCAGCTTGAGCGCGAGCTCGACGTTCTCGCTGGCGGTGAGCCACGGGTAGAGCGCCGGCTCCTGGAACATCAGCGAGGGCCGGTGGCCGGGCACCTCGACGGTGCCCGCGGTCGGCTGCTCCAGCCCAGCCACCAGGTTGAGCAGCGTCGACTTGCCGCAACCGCTCGCGCCGAGGATGCACAGGAACTCCCCCGGCGCCACGGTGAGGCTGATGTCGTCGAGGATCAGCGGCCCGCGACCGAACCGCTTGGTGATGCCGTCGACCACGACAGCCGCATCCGTCATCTCAGGAGTATCAGGGATGCGATGGCGCCGGAGGGAGTCCAGGACGGTCATGCGGGGTCCCCGCCGCGGCGTGAGCGGAGCGAGCGGCGTGGTGGGGTGCTCATGACACTCCGAGCCCCGCGTCGGCGACCTCGGGCTTGCCAGCGGCCGTGAGCAGCTTGTTCAGGATGCTCAGGTCGTAGATGCCCTTGAGGTCGGCCTGCTTGCTCACGCCGATCTCGACGCCGTGCGCCAGGTCGGTCTTGAGCGAGCTGGCGATCGGGTCGACCGTCGGGGTCAGGGCCTCGAACGAGGACGCGAGCACGTTGTCCTTGAGCGCCTTGCCGCTGAGCGCCTTGATGGCGTCGTTGACGGCGGCCTGGACGTCGGCGCTCTTGGACGCGACCTTGTCGTTGGCCTCGAGCAGGCCCTTGAGCAGGTTCTCGACCGTCGCGGGGTACTTCTTCAGGAACGTCTGGGTGACGACGAGCTGGGTCGTGACGAACTTGCCGTCCGGCCAGAGGGTGGCCTCGTCGACGAGCTTGTGGCCGCCGTCGTTCAGCACCAGGCGCGACGCGTAGGGCTCCGGAACCCACGCCGCCACGATCGACTTGCCGGTGAAGGCAGCCTCGACGTCGGCGTTGGCCACGGGGATGACGTTGGCCTTCACGCCCTTGTCCTTGAAGAAGTACTTCGCCGCCACGTCCTGGGTGTTGCCGACCTGAGGCGTCGCTACCTTCTTGCCGTCCAGCTGCTTCACGTCGGTGATGTCCGGCTGGACGATCAGCGAGGCGCCGCCGCTCGTGGTGCCGGCGACGATGCGCAGCAGCGACCCCTGCGTCTTCGTGAAGCCGTTGATGGCCGGGTTCGGGCCGACGAACGCAGCGTCGAGCGCGCCGCCCTGCAGTGCCTCGATGGCCGCTGGACCGGCGTTGAAGGTCTTGGTCGACAGCTTGGTGCTGCCGAGGTCCTTCTGGAAGATGCCGCTGGAGACGCCGTAGATGGCGGTGGCGTGCGTGATGTTCGGGAAGTAGCCGAGGCGCAGCTCCGAAGCCGAGCCGTCCTTGTTGGCCTTGGGTGTCGAGCTGCCGCCGCTGCACGCCGCAGCGCCCAGCACGAGCGCGCCAGCGGCGAGGACTGCGGCAGATCTCTTGATGAATCCCACTGGAAAACTAGCCTTTCGGGTGACACGTCGACGTCCGACGCGTGAAGAAGAAGAGGGGTCGGTCAGGCGGCTACTGCGCCGCGAGACATCGCGCCCCGGGACGGCATGAGTCCACGCACCAGCCCACCCAGGGCGTGCGGGTCCAGCCGTGCATCTTCTAGTTACCCCCGAGGATGCTGCCGACCATGCCGGCAGCGACAGTGGCACCGGTTGCCTCGTCGATCAGCACGAAAGCCCCAGTGGTCCGGTCGACATTGTAGTCATCGACGAAGACCGGTGACGATGTGCGGATCGTCACACGTCCGATGTCGTTGAGGCCGAGCTGTGCCGCCTCGCCCGACTCGAGGTTCGTGACGTCCAGCGTCCCGTTCAGCGAGGACACGATCGCCTTGACAGTGCGGGTGGTGTGCTTCATCAGCAGCCGGCGGCCGGGCACGAGCGGAGCGTCAGCCATCCAGCAGATGGTGGCTTCGAGCTCCTGGACCGACCGGGGAGCGTCGTCCGCCGCCGCGATCATGTCGCCCCGGGAGACGTCGACCTCGTCGGCGAGCCGCACCGTGATCGCCTGCCGCGCCACGGCGACCTCGAGCGGCCCGTCCGCGGTCTCGACCGCCGAGACGGTCGTACGACGTCCGCTGGGCAGCACGACGACCTCGTCACCCGCCTTGAGGGTGCCGGTGGACAGCGTGCCGGCGTAGCCGCGGTAGTCCGGGAGCTCCACGCTCATCGGACGGATGACGAACTGCACGGGGAAGCGCGCGCCGAGGGTGCCGATGTGGTCGGTGTCGACCTCTACGGTCTCCAGGAAGTCCAGCAGCGCCGGGCCGTCGTACCAGGGCGTGTTGTCGCTCTTGTTGACGATGTTGTCGCCCTGCAGCGCGGCCATCGGGATGGCGACGACGTGGGGCAGGTGCAGCTTGGAGGCGAAGTCGCGGAAGTCCTTCACGATCCCGTCGAACACGGCCTGGTCGAAGTCGACGAGGTCCATCTTGTTGACCGCGAGCACGACGTGCGGGACGCGGAGCAGCGCGGACAGCGACGCGTGCCGGCGGGTCTGCTCGATGACGCCCTTGCGCGCGTCGACGAGGACCAGGGCCACGTCGGCCGTCGAGGCGCCGGTGACCATGTTGCGGGTGTACTGCACGTGCCCGGGGGTGTCCGCGACGATGAACGTGCGGTTGGGCGTCGCGAAGTAGCGGTAGGCCACGTCGATCGTGATGCCCTGCTCGCGCTCGGCCCGCAGGCCGTCCGTGAGCAGCGCCAGGTTGGTGTAGTCGTCGCCACGGTCGGCGGACGTCTTCTCGACGGCCTCCAGCTGGTCGGCGAAGACGCTCTTGCTGTCGTAGAGCAGCCGGCCGATGAGGGTCGACTTGCCGTCGTCGACGGAGCCAGCGGTGGCGAAGCGCAGCAGGCCGCTCATCTAGAAGTACCCCTCCTTCTTGCGGTCTTCCATGGCGGCCTCGCTCTGCCGGTCGTCGGCCCGCGTCGCGCCACGCTCCGTCAGGCGCGTGACCGCGACCTCCTCGAGGACCTCCTCCGGGGTCGCCGCCGGGCTCGCCACGGCACCCGTGCAGGACGCGTCGCCGACGGTGCGGTAGCGGACGGTCCGGGTCGTGACCGTCTCCCCCGGCCTCGGCTGCGACACCGGCGTCACCCCGAGGAGCATGCCGTCGCGCTCGAAGACCTCGCGCTCGTGGGCGTAGTAGATCGAAGGGATCGCGATCTTCTCCCGGACGATGTAGCGCCAGATGTCGAGCTCAGTCCAGTTCGACAGCGGGAAGACCCGGATGTGCTCGCCCGGGTTGTGCTTGCCGTTGTAGAGGTTCCAGAGCTCGGGGCGCTGGTTCTTCGGGTCCCACTGGCCGAAGGCGTCCCGGAAGCTGAAGAAGCGCTCCTTCGCGCGCGCCTTCTCCTCGTCGCGGCGCGCGCCGCCGAAGACCGCGTCGAAGCGGTTCTCCTCGATGGTGCGCAGCAGCGTGACGGTCTGCAGGGGGTTGCGCAGACCACCGGGGATCTCGGTCACGCGACCGGAGTCGATGTCGTCCTGGACCAGGCCGACGACCAGGCGGGCGCCGAGGTCCTCGACGCGCCAGTCGCGGAAGGCCAGCACCTCGTCGAAGTTGTGACCCGTGTCGACGTGCACGAGGGGGAACGGGATCTTGCCCGGCCAGAACGCCTTCTCCGCCAGCTTGAGCATGACGATCGAGTCCTTGCCGCCGCTGAACAGCAGCGCGGGGCGCTCGAACTCGGCAGCGACCTCGCGCATCACGTGGATGCCCTCGGCCTCGAGCAGGTCGAGCTGGGAGAGCTCGGTGGCGGCGCTCATGCGATGCCCCGCTCGCGCAGGTAGGTGAGGATCTGGTCGACCGACTCCTCGAGCGTCTGCTCGTGGGTCTTGACGACCAGCTCCGGGCTCGTCGGGACCTCGTACGGGTCGTCGACGCCGGTCAGCCCGCTGATCTCGCCCGACGCCTGCTTGGCGTAGAGGCCCTTCACGTCCCGCTCGGAGCACACCTCGACCGGCGTGGCCACGTGCACCTCGATGAAGGTGGCGCCCTTGTCCTCGTGGAGCTTGCGCACGGCGGCGCGCGTCTCGGCGTACGGCGAGATGACGCTCGCGAACACCGTCACGCCGTGCTTGGCGAGCGTCGAGGCGACCCAGCCGATCCGCAGCACGTTGGTGTCGCGGTCCTCGCGGGTGAAGCCGAGGCCCTTGGTGAGGAACTCACGGACCTCGTCCCCGTCGAGGACCTCCACCCGGCCGTCAAGGTGCTTGCTCACGGCCTTGGCGAGCGTGGTCTTGCCCGCGCTGGGCAGCCCGGTGAGCCACACGGTCGCTGTCACAGTCCATCCTCCGAGAACAAAACTAGAACGGGTTCTACCAAGGTAGCGGCCACTGGCCGCTGGCGGAACTCTTCTCAGGAGTGACAGGCGGCACTCGTCACGCGCAGCAGGTCGACGTGCCTGCGCGAGACGAGGACTGTTGCGATCACGTGAAGAGTCTGGCACAGGGCGCATGGCAGACTGGAGCCGTGGGGCTCATTCTCGTGTGTCGACGCCACGTCGACTTGAAGCGCACAGCCAGCGCTGTCTGTTCCGCTCGCGCCTGACTCCTCCCCCACCCGTCTCTACCTAGGAGAACCCTTTGCCCGCCGTCCGCGGACAGGGTCAGTGGGCGCTCGGCTACCGCGAGCCCCTCAACCCCAACGAGCAGGTCAAGAAGGACAGCAACCCGCTGACCGTCAAGCAGCGCGTGCTGGACATCTACAGCAAGCAGGGCTTCAACAGCATCGACGGCGCGGACCTCCGCGGCCGGCTGCGCTGGTACGGCCTCTACACGCAGCGCGCCGACGGCATCCCCGGCGGCAAGACGGCCATCCTCGAACCGGAGGAGCTCGAGGCGCCGTTCTTCATGCTGCGCGTGCGCATCGACGGCGGCCAGCTCACCTCCGAGCAGCTGAAGGTCATCGGCGGCATCGCCACCGAGTTCGGCCGCGACGTCGCCGACGTCACCGACCGGCAGAACGTGCAGCTGCACTGGATCCGCATCGAGGACGTCCCCGAGATCTGGGAGCGCCTCGACGCCGTCGGCCTCTACACGACCGAGGCCTGCGGCGACTCCCCCCGCGTCATCCTCGGCTGCCCCCTCAGCGGGGTCTCGGCCGACGAGGTCCTCAACGGGGACCCGGCGGTCAAGGAGGTCGCCGCGAAGTACCTCGGCGACCCGGCGTACTCGAACCTCCCGCGCAAGTTCAAGACCTCGATCAGCGGCTGCGCGCAGCACTGCACCAACCACGAGATCAACGACATCGCGCTCGTCGGCGTCGTCCACCCCGAGCTCGGCCCGGGCTACGACCTGTGGGTCGGCGGCGGCCTGTCGACGAACCCGAAGTTCGCCGTGCGGCTCGGGGCGTTCGTCGAGCCGTCGCGCGTCGCCGAGGCCTGGGAGGGTGTGATCTCGGTCTTCCGCGACTACGGCTACCGCCGCTCGCGCAACCACGCCCGCCTGAAGTTCCTCATGGCCGACTGGGGCCCGGAGAAGTTCCGCTCCGTGCTCGAGTCGGAGTACCTCAAGGCTCCGCTCCCCGACGGACCGGAGCCGGACCCGACCGTCGGCAACCGCGACCACGTGGGCGTGCACGACCAGGGCAACGGGCTCAAGTACGTCGGCGTGGTCCCGCGCGCCGGCCGCACCAGCGGCTCGCAGCTCACGCGCGTGGCCGAGCTGGCCGAGCGCCTCGGCGGCGGCCGCGTGTCGACGACGGCGCAGCAGGGCCTGGTCCTGCTGGACGTCCCGACCGACAGCGTCGACGAGGTCGTCGCCGCCCTGGAGGCCGAGGACCTGCGCGTCAAGCCGTCGGTGTTCCGCCGCGGCACGATGGCCTGCACGGGCTTGGAGTTCTGCAAGCTCGCGATCGTCGAGACCAAGGCCCGGGCCGTCGACCTCTACACCGAGCTCGAGCAGCGGCTGCCGGACTTCCCGGAGCCGATCTCGATCAACGTCAACGGCTGCCCCAACTCCTGCGCCCGGTTCCAGACCGCCGACATCGGCCTCAAGGGCTCGATCGTGTCCGACGCGGAGGGCTTCCAGGTCCACCTCGGCGGCTCGATGGGCAAGGACGCCGGCTTCGGACGCAAGGCCCGCGGCCTCAAGGTCACGGCCGACGGTGCCGCCGACTACGTCGAGCGGATCCTCAAGACCTACCTGGCGGAGCGCGCCGAGGGCGACTCCTTCGCCACGTGGGTGCGGGGAGCCGACGAAGCCCTGCTGAAGTAGATGAGCGAGCGCGCAGCACCCGCGTACTGCCCCTACTGCGGCGAGGAGGAGCTGGTCCCCTGGGGCGCGCTCACCGAGCACGCGCAGTGGAAGTGCGAGGCGTGCCTGCGGGTCTTCGAGGTCCGCTACAAGGGCATGACCGGCCGCGAGTGAGGCCTGTTGCGTCCGCCCGACCGCTGCGCTGAGGTTGTCCACGTGAGCGGACGCAAGCGGTGATCAGCATCGGGCGGCTCGTGCTGCGCCAGTGGCAGGACAGCGACCGCGAGCCCTACGCCGCGCTCAACGCCGACCCGCACACCATGCGGTTCTTCCCGCGTCCGTTCACCCGCGAGGAGTCCGACGCTCAGGTCGACCGGTTCGCCGAGCACATCGACCAGCTCGGCTACGGGTTCTGGGCCGTCGAGATCGGCGGCGAGCTCGCCGGCTTCACGGGCGTCAGCTGGGCCGAGGGCCTGCCCTTCTCGCCCGCGCTCGAGATCGGCTGGCGGTTCGCCCAGCGCTTCTGGGGCCACGGCTACGCGACGGAGGCGGCCCGGGCAGCCCTGTCGGTCGGGTTCCTGCACGCCGACGAGATCGTGAGCTTCACGGCCGTCCTGAACGAGCCGTCCTGGCGCGTGATGGAGCGCCTCGGCATGCGGCGCGACGGCGAGTTCGACCACCCGCGGGTGCCGGCGGACAGCCCGCTCCGGCGCCACGTCCTCTACCGGACTCCCTGAGCCGCGAAGGGATACGGGCACTCGAAAATCGGACCGAAAACCGTGTGCCCGTATCCAGTCACGGTGGCAAGCGTCAGACGTGCAGGCCGCACTCGGACTTCTGGGAGCCCTTCCAGCGACCTGAGCGGGGGTCCTCACCAGGGGCGACGCGGAAGGTGCAGGGCCGGCAGCCGATCGACGGGTAGCCGTCCTCGGCGAGCGGGTTGACGAGGATGTCGTTGTCCTCGATGTAGGCGTCGACGTCGGCCTGGGTCCACGCGGCGATCGGGTTGACCTTGACCATCTGGCGCTTCTCGTCCCACTGCACGACGGGGGTGTCGGCACGGGACGGGGACTCGTCGCGCCGGACGCCTGAGGCGTAGGCGTCGTAGCCCTCGAGGGCGCGCCCGAGCGGCTCGACCTTGCGCAGCGCGCAGCAGCGGTCGGGGTCGGTCTTCCAGAGGTCCTTGCCCTCGGCCTCGTCCTGCTGCGCCACGGTGAGCAGGGGCAGCACCGTGCGGACGTTGACGTCGTAGACGAAGTCGACGGCGTCGCGGGTGCCGATTGTCTCGGGGAAGTGGTAGCCGGTGTCGAGGAAGATGACGTCGATCCCGGGCTTGACGCTCGCGGCCAGCGACGGCATCACGCCGTCACCCATCGAGGACGACAGGCAGAAGCGGTCACCGAACGTGTCAGCCGCCCAGCGCAGGATCTCCTGCGGGCTCTTGCCCTCGAGATCGCGCGCGGCCTGCTCGGCCACCGTCTTCAGGTCCACACCACCATCCAACCAGCGAGGTGAAAGGCTGATTCCCATGGTGCCAGCCGTCGTCACGCTGCACGTGTGGCGCGTGCCACTCGCACGGGTGCCGCAGGTGTTGCGCGACGCGCGCAGGCGGCAGCCCGGCATGGCCTTCAGCAAGGCGCTCGGCACCGGTCACGGGTTCCTCCCGCACCAGGCGGACCTCACCCGCTGGGCCCGCCTGAGCACCTGGTCCCGGCCTCCGGACGACAGCCCGCTGCGCTACGCCACCGAGTCGTGGCGGGTGGACCTGCGGCCGCTGCGCAGCCGCGGGCAGTGGTCGCGGCAGGAGCCGTTCGGGTCCCCGCGGGACGAGCACGCTGGTACGACGGCGGTGCTGACCCGAGCCCGGCTCCGGCCGTCGAGGGCGGCCCGGTTCTGGTCCGCCGTCCCGGCTGTCACCCGTTCGCTCGACGGCGTGCCCGGCGTTCGGGTGTCTCTCGCCGTCGGCGAGGCGCCGATAGGGCTGCAGGGCACCTTCAGCGTCTGGGACTCTGCCGAGCAGCTGCAGGCCTTCGCCCACACGGGCGCGCACAGGGACGTGGTGGTTCGGACTCCGGAGGAGAAGTGGTACGCCGAAGAGCTCTTCGCGCGCTTCGCCGTGGAGGCGAGCGAGGGGACGCTGGACGGCCGGGACCCCCTCGCATGACGCTCGTGAGCTGGAGCAGGGACGAGCTGGCGGCGCGCGCGGACGACGTCCTCGACGTCTACGCCGACGCGATGGAGGTGTCCCGGGGCGCGGCCCGCTCCCGCCGGTCCGTCCTCGCCGCGCACCTGGACCGCCCGGGGCTGAAGGCGGTCGCCGCGCTCGACGGCGAACGGCTCATCGGGATCGCCTACGGCTACCAGGGCGCGCCCGGGCAGTGGTGGCACGACCACGTGCGCGCCGCGATGGGGCCGCGGCTCGCGCAGGAGTGGCTGCGCGACGCGTTCGAGGTGTGCGAGCTCCACGTCCGGCCGCCCTTCCAGCAGCAGGGCATCGGCCGTGACCTGCTCGTCCAGCTGCTGTCGCAGACCCGCGCCCTGACGGCCGTGCTGACCACGCCCGACGCGGAGACCAGGGCGCGCACCTTCTACCGCGACGGCGGCTGGGTCGACCTGGTCCGCGACCTGCGCTTCCCCGGAGACCCCCGCAGCTTCGCGGTCCTCGGCCTCGCTCTGTGAGGGCGGTCGTGGTCGGCGCGGGCCACAACGGCTTGGTCGCGGCCTGCTATCTCGCGCGCGCCGGCGTCGACGTCACCGTCCTCGAGCGGGACACCGTCGTCGGCGGTGCCGTCAGCACCGTCGAGCGGTGGCCCGGCTACCGCGTCGACCGCGGCTCGAGCGCCCACGTGATGGTGCGGCACACCGGGATCATCGAGGACCTGGCGCTCGACGTCACCTACCAGGACCTCGACCCGTGGGGCTGGACCCCGTACGGCGACATCACCTTCCACGTCGACCTCGACCAGACCTGCGAGAGCATCGAGAAGGCCTGCGGCACAAGGGATGCGGAGGCCTACCGCGCCTTCGCCCTGGACTGGGGCCAGCGCAACAGCAAGGTGTTCGAGGCGTTCCAGGGCGCCCCCACGCCGGGTCGGCTGGGAAAGGCGATCTGGGGCGCAGGCAAGGGCACCGGACTGCCCGGCGTCGAGCTGGCGCGGCAGTTCCTGACCAGCGCCGACTCGCTGCTGGACAGCCTCTTCGACGACGAGCGGCTCAAGACCGCCCTGGCCTGGATGGGCAGCCAGTCCGGCCCGCCGACCCACGAGCCGGCGACAGCTGACCTGGTGGGGTGGAACACCGTCATGCACCAGCTGGCACCGGGCCACCCCGTCGGCGGCAGCGGCGCCCTGAGCGAAGCCCTGCAGCAGCGGCTCGAGTCGTACGGCGGGCGGGTGCTGCTCGGGCACGCGGCGACGCGCGTGACCCCGACCGGGGTCGAGACGCCTGCGGCCTTCCACCCCGCCGACGTGGTCGTCGGCGCCTGCCACGTCCTCACGTTCCTCGAGCTGGCAGGCGACCCGCGGCTGGAACGAGCCCGGCGCACCGTGCGGGTCGGCAACGGGATCGGCATGGTCGTCCGCCTCGCGACCAGCGCCCTGCCCGACTACCCGCGCCCGGACACGTACCGGACGATGCAGCTGCTCTGCGAGAGCCGCGAGCAGCTGCGGCTCGCCTTCGGCCAGTACGGTGCCGGTCTCGTCCCCGACGACCCACCGGCGCTCGCGATGACCTTCAGCGCGTTCGACGACACCCTCGCCCCGCCGGGCAAGCACAACGTGACCGTCTGGGGCCAGTGGCACCCGTACGCGCTGAAGCACGAGCGGTGGGAGGACATCCGCCAGCGCGAGGGCGAGAAGCTCGTCCGGGCGGTCGACCGGGTCGCTCCCGGCTTCGCCGACACGGTCGAGCGGATGCACGTCCAGACCCCCGTGGACCTGGAGCGCGAGCTCGGTCTGCTGAACGGCCAGGTGATGCACCTGGAGATGGGGCTGGACCAGATGTTCGCGTGGCGCCCGCTCCCCGAGCTCGCTGGTCATCGCCTCGGTGATGGGCGCTACCTGTGCGGCGCCTCGACACACCCGGGTGGTGGGGTGTTCGGTGCTAGTGGACGGACCGTCGCCCAGCTGGTCCTCAAGGACAGGAGACGCAGACGTGGCTGACCTCTTCGAGGTGCTGCTCGTGGACGGCGACCGCACCTGGCACGCAGGCTGGATCGTCGACGACGAGACCGAGACCGACCTGCTGCTCCGCGAGAACGGCGACCTGCTCCTGTTCGGCACCCGCGCGGGGCTCGAGCACCACGCCCAGGAGCACAAGCTCGTGCTCCTCGACGACCTGCCTGACGAGATCGACCTGACGCTCGAGGGCTGGCTCACCGGCGACGGCCCCGAGCCCGACCAGGGCGAGGTGTCGGCGCTCTGGCACCTGCTCATCGACGACCCCGTCGCGAGCCACGCGCTGGGGGGCGAGGAGCTCGGGGAGGCCTACGACGACCTCATCGACGAGGCGCCGGACTGGTTCGCAACGCACGGCGCGGCGGTGCAGGCCGCGCTCCGCGACGCGGTGGCGCTGCTGAGGAAACGGGTCCGCACCGGCTGAGTGCTGCAGATCACAGCGTCTCGAATGGATACTTTGGCACCCAGTGCCGAAAGTAGGGGTGCAAGCTCTGGAAGGAGCGCACCATGAGCACCATCTCCCTCGAGACCGGGCCCGTCCTGGTCAGCGACCTCCCCCCGGTCACCATGGCCGTCCCCGGCTTCCTCGGCGTCATCGGTGGCCGCTTCGCGAAGACCCGCGAGCGCCGAGCGTTCGAGCGGGCCGTGCGGCTCGCGGGGCCGAACGAGCACATCGACCTGCTGACGCAGGCCCGCCGCCAGTAGCACCTAGGGTCGGCGTCGTGCCGGCCCTCCTCGCAGCGCTGACGATCGCGCTCGAGATCGCGTACCCCCTCGTCTCCGGCACCGCCCGGGACCACCTCACGGTGGCCACCGTCCTGGCCTTCGTCACGGCCTCGACCGCCCACGCGGTCCAGACCCAGGGCCCGGCCTGGGCCGCCAGGTTCCTGGCCGTGGTGCTCCCGCTCAGCCTCGCGGTCGAGGCGATCGGGGTGCGCACCGGCGTGCCCTTCGGCGACTACGGCTACGACGGCGGGCTCGGGCCGGCGGTCCTCGGAGTGCCGCTGGTCGTGCCGCTGGCGTGGGCGATGTTCGCCTACCCGGCCCTCGCCGTCGGGCAGGTCCTCCGACGGCCCTGGCTCGCCGGGACCGTGGCCCTCGCCTCGTGGGACCTGTTCCTCGACCCGCAGATGGTCGACGCGCACCACTGGCACTTCGACGGTGGGGGCATCCCGCTGAGCAACTACGTCGGCTGGCTCCTCACGGCCGCCGTCCTGATGAGCCTGCTGGCGAGGCTCCCCTGGCAGCCCTCGCTGACCGGCGTGCCGGTCGCCCTGTTCCTCTGGACCTGGGTCGGGTCGACCCTCGCCAACGCCGCGTTCTTCGGCCGCCCCGGCACCGCGGTCGCGGGCTTCGTCGGCATGGGCCTGGTCGGCGTCCCGCTGGTGAGGCGACTGTGCGCCTGATCGCGTGGCTGGTCTCGCTGCTGTCGCTGCACGCCGCCCTGAACCCGTGGCGCCGAGAGGAGGTCCCGTTCGACGGCACGGTCAGCGTCCTCGTCCCCGCGCGGGACGAGGCGGGGCGCATCCGCCCCCTGCTGGAGACCCTCCCGCGCGACGTCGAGGTGCTCGTCCTCGACGACGGCTCGTCCGACGGCACGGCGGACCTCGTGCGCGGCCACGGCTTCACCGTGCTCGACGGCAAGCCGCTGCCCGAGGGGTGGATCGGCAAGCCGTGGGCCTGCCAGCAGCTCGCGGACGCGGCGACCGGCGACGTGCTGGTCTTCGTCGACGCCGACGTGACGCTGGCACGGGGCGCTGTCGCGCGGACGGTCGCCGCCCTCGGAGACGTCGACCTGGTCTGCCCCTACCCGCGCCAGCTCGCCGACGGACCCGCGCGCCTCGTCCAGCCGTTGTTGCAGTGGTCGATCCTCAGCTTCCTGCCGGCCCGCGCCCGCAGGTCGCCCCGGCCGTCGCTGTCCGCCGCCAACGGGCAGCTGATGGCCGTCCGGCGCGCTGCCTACGACCGCGCCGGGGGCCACGCCGCGGTCCGCGACGAGGTGGTCGAGGACGTCGCGCTGCTGCGCGCGGTGAAGCGCGCCGGCGGCCGGGGCGGCGTCGTCGACGGCACGGACCTCGCGAGCACCCGGATGTACGACGACTGGCCGGCCCTCGTGGAGGGCTACACGAAGTCGCTGCACACCGTGCCCGCCGCCGTACCCGCCGGTCTGCTCGCCCTGTACGTCCTCCCGTGGCTCAGCCGCCGCCCGGCGGCCCGGATCGCCTGCGCTGCAGGGGTTCTCGGTCGCGCTGCCGTCGCCCGCAGGACGCAGTCGCCCGTCGTCGACAGCGTCGCGCACCCCGTCTCGGTCGTGCTGCTCGCGGCGCTGTGGGTGCGGTCCCGCACCGCCCGCGAGCGGACGTGGAAGGGTCGCGTGCTGTGAGAGCCGTCGTGATCGGTGCGGGCGTCGGCGGCCTGGCCGTCGCCGCCCGGCTCGCGGCGCAGGGCCACGCGGTGACCCTTGTCGAGGCAGCTCCCGTCGTGGGCGGCAAGCTCGGCCGCTTCGAGCGGGGCGGCTTCGGCTTCGACACCGGTCCGTCGCTGCTCACCATGCCGCGGGTCTTCCAGGACCTGTTCCGCGACACCGGCGGGTGGCCCTCCGACCTGACGCTGACGCCGCTGGAGCCGCTGATCCGGCACCGCTTCACCGACGGGTCGTCGTTCGACTCCGGCCGGGACGTGCAAGCGAACCTCGAGGCGTGGAGCCCCGGGGCGGGTGACGACTGGGCGGCGTTCCTCGACCGTGCGCAGCGGATCTGGGCAGCGTCGAGGAAGCCGTTCCTCGAGTCGGCGCTGCACGGGTCGAGGACGCTGGCGGCGCTGACCCTCAAGCACCCCGGCGATCTCGCGACCCTCGCACCCGGCCGCACCCTGCGCGACCTCGGCCGTCGGCACCTGCGGGACCCGCGGCTGCGGATGGTCCTGGACCGCTACGCGACCTACACCGGGTCCGACCCGCGCCGTGCGCCCGCAGCGCTCGCCGCCGTGCCCTGGGTGGAGCACGCCTTCGGCGGCTGGTGGGTGGAAGGCGGCCTCTACCGGCTCGCCGAGTGCCTGCTGGAACGGTGCCTGGAGCTGGGGGTCGAGGTGCAGCTCGGCCGCCGCGTCACGAAGGTGGCGCCCCCTGTCGTCACCTGCGAGGACGGCGAGCTGCGCGGCGACGTCGTCGTGTCCGATGCCGACGCGGCCCACCTCTACCGCGACCTGGTCGACTGCCCTCCTGCCGCCCGCAGGCTGGCCCGGGCGACGCCGTCGCTGTCCGGGTTCGTGCTCATGCTCGCCCTGCGCGGCGAGACCCCAGGGCTCGCGCACCACACGGTGCTGTTCGGCGATGACTCCGACGCCGAGATGGACGCCGTCTTCGGCGACTCCCCCGCCGAGGACCCGACGGTCTACCTGTCACGCCCACCCGGTGCCGCGCCGGAGGGCCACGAGGCGCTGTTCGTCCTCGTCAACGCGCCCCGGCACGGGCCCGTGGACTGGACCTCCCAACCCGGGTACGGCGACTCCGTGCTCGACGTGATGGCCCGGCGAGGGGTCGACGTCCGGGACCGGGTGCTGTGGCGGGAGACGGTCACCCCGGCCGACCTCGAGCAGCGCACCGGCGCCGTGGGCGGCGCGATCTACGGCACCTCCTCGAACGGGCCGGTCGCGGCGTTCCTCCGCCCGGCCAACCGGTCTCCGGTCCCCGGGCTGTTCCTGGTCGGCGGGTCGTCCCACCCGGGGGGCGGGCTGCCGCTGGTGGCCCTGTCCGCGAAGATCGTGAGCGGCCTCATCGGCCCCGCCTGACCCGGGCGGTCAGCCGGCGAGGGTCGACTCGGGCGGGCAGACCTCGTGCTGCAGCGGGCCGAACGCGGTCTGCCGGACGTACTCGCGGGGGTCGATCCAGCGCAGGCAGCGCGGGCAGACGTCGTCGGACTCCCCCCGCAGGTGGCCGTCGATCAGCAGCACCGACGCCGTGTCGCAGTCGGTCTTGACCAGGCTGAGGCCAGCCATCGGGTTGAGCCGTGAAGAGCCCACGAGCCGAACCTAGAGCCGTGGTCGGACACAAGGGAGCGCGCTCCGGGCACGGTCAGGTCACGATCCGGGCACGGACGACCTGGCCCAGGCCGGCGGCGGACAGCGCCACGAGGGCCCAGGTGCAGACGAGCGGTGCGACGAGCAGCGCCGAGGCCGTGAAGAGCACCCGCACCGGTCGCTCACCCACGGTCACGACGGGGCCACGGCGCAGAGCCTCGAGCGCCCACATCAGCGCGAGCGCGACCAGGGCCAGCCAGGCCGGGGCTCCCGCTCGCCACAGCAGGCCGGCGAAGACCGCCTCACCCAGCCGGTCGGCGGTGTGGTCGAGCCGGCGACCCCGCTCGGACGCCCGGTCCTGGAGCACGGCAACGCACCCGTCGACGCCGTCGAGCAGGCCGGCGAGCAGCACGAGCGCTGCGGCGACCGGCAGGGGCACCACCAGCGCGAGCACGGTCGCGAGCAGGCCGGCCGCCGTCACGCTCCACGGCGGGACCCGGAGCGGTCGCGACACCCACAGGACCAGCCGGAGCCAGCGGCGGACGAGCGGTGAGGCGGTGACGCCGTGCAGCTCCTGCCAGCGCAGGACGTGCTGCTCGGGGGTCACGCCACCTGGTTGCTGCGCCGGGCCGCCCGGGCCATCCGCGCCGTGCGGTTCGCGAGCACGCGCGCGTTGAGGCCGTTGGCCAGCCAGAGCACCGGAGCGGCCGGGCGGGCGAACAGCCCGTCGACGACGATGGAGACCCGGATGTCGGTGCCGCCCTTGGTCGTCTGGGTCAGCACGAAGGTGAGCTCCTCGGTGATGCCCGGTGCCGTGCGGACCCGCATGACCAGGCGCTGCTCCGGCTCGACCTCGAGCACGTCCAGCGGGATGCCGAGCACCGTCCAGCGGCTCACGCCTACCAGGTGCTGACCGACCTGCGCCGCGCGGCTCGACCCCTTGACCTTGCTCAGGAAGACGTCGAAGAGCGGCCAGTTGGTCGGCGTGCCGAGCACCTCCCAGACCTGCGACGGCGACGCCGACGTCCGGACCCGGTGCACCAGCTTCACCGGGTGGCCGCCAGCCCTAGGCGGTCCCAGATCTCACGGGTCGCGGTCGACCGGTTGAGGGTGATGAAGTGCAGGCCGGGGGCGCCCTCGGCGAGCATCCGGTCTGCGAGCGCTGTGGCGGCCTCGACACCGACCTCGCGGACGGCGCGCGGGTCGTCGGCCACGGCGTGCAGCCGGTCGGTCAACCACGCCGGCAGCGGCGCTCCGGAGAGCTCGGCCATCCGCTCGATGCTCGACACGTTCGTCACCGGCATGATCTCCGGGATGATCGGGATGTCGCAGCCCGCGGCCACGACGCGGTCGCGCAGCCTGAGGTAGTCGTCGGCCTCGAAGAACATCTGGGTGATGGCGTAGTCGGCGCCGGCCCGGCACTTGCGCACGAAGTGCTCGATCTCGTCGTCCCAGCTCGTCGACCGCGGGTGCATCTGCGGGAACGCGGCGACGCCCACGCAGAAGTCGCCACTGCTCTTCACGAGCTCGACGAGCTCGGAGGCGTACTCGAAGCCCTCCGGGTGCTGGACCCACTCGGCCTGCGGGTCGCCCGGCGGGTCTCCGCGGAGCGCCAGCACGTTGTGCACGCCCGCCGCGGCGAACTGCCCGACGATGTGCCGCAGCTCGGCGACGCTGTGGTTGACGGCGGTGAGGTGCCCGATCGGGGTGAGGGTCGTCTCCTCGGCCACCCGCTGGGTCACGGCGACGGTGCGCTCGCGCGTCGAGCCGCCCGCGCCGTAGGTCACCGAGACGAAGTGCGGCTTCAGGCCCTCGAGCTCGCGGATCGCCTGCCACAGCTGGCGGTCGCCCTCGTCGGTGCGGCCCGGGAAGAACTCGAACGAGAACGTCCGCTCACCCGAGGCGAGCAGGTCCTTGATCGAGGTGCCTGCCATGTGTTGCAGGCTAGTCGGCCAGCTCCCAGGTCACCGTGACGGACGCGCTCACGTCCTGTGTGCCCTGCGGCACCTCGTAGCCGGACCGTCTCGCCGCCATCGCCGCGACACCGTGGAAGACCTGCGCACCGGCCTGCTGCACCGAGCTGACCGTGCCGAGCCGGAGACCGGCAAGCGCGGCGTACTGCTCCGCCGCGACGCGCGCAGCGGCGAACGCTCCCTCGCGGGCGGTCGCGAGCGCGGCGTCGGTGTCACTCACGAACGGGCTCAGGCTCTCGAGGCGCACGGCGGTGCCGCCGACCTCGAGGGCGGCGGTCACCACCGTGCCCGCCAGGGCGATGTCGGGCAGCTGCGCGGTCACGCGGGACGTCGCCTGCGGCCTCCCGGGCCGGTTGCGCTCGTGGTCCCACAGCGGCTGCACGGACAGGCCGCCCGCCGAGGCCGAGACGCCGAGCGCCCTGATCACCCGTTCCTGCACCTCGCCGCAGGCGGTCAGCGCCTCCGCCGGCGTCCCTGCCGTGACCTCGATCGCCAGGACCACGCTGACCGCGTCCGGCACTCCCGGACCGGTGGCGGTCCCCGACGTCGTCACGCAGCGCTCTGTCATGGTCCGAACACTAGGCTCGCGACACCATGAGCGTCCTGGACCGGAACGACCTGCGCAGGCGCGTGCAGCAGGCCCTCGACCACTTCCTCGACGCCCACGAGCCGGCGCTGCTCGCGATGGCCGACGAGCTCGCCCCGATGGTCGACGAGGTCAGGGCGTTCCTCTCCGGAGGCAAGCGGCTGCGGCCGGGGTTCTGCTTCTGGGGCCACCTCGGCGCCGGTGGCAAGGACTCCGACGACCTGATCCGCGCCGTCTCGTCCCTCGAGCTGTTCCAGGCCGCGGCGATCATCCACGACGACGTCATGGACGGCAGCGACACCCGCCGCGGCCGGCCGGCGGTCCACCGCCGGTTCGCTGCGCTGCACGGCGAGCAGTTCGGGACCGGGGCGGCCATCCTGCTCGGAGACCTGTGCCTGTCCTGGTCCGACGAGATGCTCGTCGGCTCGGGCCTGCTCACGGAGCCGAGCCGCGCGGTCTTCGACACCATGCGCGCCGAGCTCATGGCCGGCCAGTACCTCGACCTGCTCGAGCAGGCGTCCGGCGGCGGGACGGTCGAGACCGCACTCCGCGTCGCCCGCTACAAGTCGGCGAAGTACACGATCGTCGAGCCGCTGCACCTCGGCGGCACCACTGCCGGGGCCGGCCCCGAGGTCCTCGACGCCTACTCCGCCTACGGCCTGCCCCTCGGGATCGCCTTCCAGCTCCGCGACGACCTGCTCGGCGTCTTCGGCGACCCCGCCGTCACCGGCAAGCCGGCCGGCGACGACCTCCGTGAGGGAAAGCGGACCGTGCTCGTCGCGACAGCGCTGCAGTCCGCGACGGAGGCACAGGCAGAGGTCGTACGCACGAAGCTCGGCGATCCCGACCTGGACGCCGACGGCGTGGCCGCCCTGCAAGCGGTCCTCGTCGAGACCGGGGCCGTCGACGAGGTCGAGGCGCGCATCAGCCGCAGCACCGAGGAGGCCCTCGCCGCCCTCGACGACCGCATCGCCGACGAGGCTCGCGAGGTGCTCCGCGACCTGGCCATCGAGGCCACGGTCCGGCACACCTGACGCGTACCCTGAAGGGGTGACTGCGCCGACCCTGTCAGCCAACGACCTGTGCCATTGCGGCAGCGGCCGCAAGTACAAGCGCTGCCACCGGATCGCGGACCTCGACCCGGCTCGCGCGGCCGCTGACGAGGCGCGGAAGGCGGCCGCTGCCGCCGAGGCCGAGCGCTACGTGCGCCCCGGGAAGCTGAGCCCGCGACGCGAGGTGCCCGAGAGCATCGTCAAGCCGCCGTACGCGCACGACCCCAAGGGCCGCCCGGGCGTCCGCGAGTCGAGCGCTCCCAAGGACGCGGAGACGCTCGATCGGATGCGGCGCGCGGGGAAGGCGGCTGCCGAGGTGCTGGCCGCGGTCGGCGCTGCGGTGCGCCCCGGCATCACGACCGACGAGCTCGACGCGATCGCGCACGAGGAGTGCCTCAAGCGCGGCGGCTACCCCAGCCCCCTCGGCTACAACGGCTTCCCGAAGTCCCTGTGCACGTCGGTCAACGAGGTCATCTGCCACGGCATCCCCGACAGCACCGTCCTCAAGGACGGCGACATCGTGAACTGCGACGTCACGATCTACCTCGACGGGGTGCACGGCGACACCAACGCCACGTTCCTCGTCGGCGACGTGGACGACGAGAGCCGCCGTCTCGTCGAGGTCACCCGCGAGTGCCTGGACAAGGGCATCGAGGCGGTGCGGCCGGGCAACACGGTCCGCGACATCGGCCGGGCCATCCAGGCGCACGCGGAGGCGCACGGCTACGGCGTGGTGCGGGCCTTCGTCGGGCACGGCATCGGGCGGGCGTTCCACTCCGAGCCGCAGGTGTTCCACTACGACAACCCGCAGGCCCGCCAGCGGCTCGAGCCCGGGATGACGTTCACCATCGAGCCGATGATCACGATCGGCGACTGGCGGCACGAGATGTGGGACGACGGCTGGACGGCGGTCACGAAGGACCGCAGCCGCACCGCCCAGTTCGAGCACACCCTGGTCGTCACCGAGACCGGCGCCGAGATCCTCACCCAGGTCTGAGCGGTGCGCCGACTGCACCTCGCGACGGTGCTGCTGGTCGCCGCCTGCTCGAGCGGCTCCCCTGCGCCTGAGGTGATCACGCCGCCGAGCCCGGAGAAGCAGGTCCTGCAGGCGGGCAAGAGCGACGTGCCGCTCACGGCGGGGACGTACTACTCCCCCGTCGACTTCGTCCCGCCGCTCGCGATCACCGTGCCCGCGGGCTGGTCGAGCACGCACCGCGGTGACGACGCGTTCGACGTCGGCAAGGACGGCGTCATCGTCGTGTTCGACACCCCCGCCGGTGACGCGGTGGCACCTGTCCTGGCTGCGATGCGCGCGAAGGCGCCGCACGCCGTCGCCGCGTCCGGCACGCTCGACGGGCTCCCGGCCACCGGCTTCGACGCCACCGGCGGCAGCGGCGAGCTCCTCGCCAGCCCTGCCGGCACGCTGTCGCTGGACTACGCGGCGGGCCAACGGGTCCGGGTGCTCGGCGTCGACGTCGACGGCGTCCCGCTGCTGGCGGTGGTGCTCGTCCCCGACGGCAAGCAGTGGGCGACGAAGCTGCCCGAGGCGCAGGCCCTGCTGGCGGGTGTGCGCCCCGGCTAGCCTCGACGGGTGCGCACCGTCAGCGGCCCGACCGACCGCGTGGTCGTCGTCGGAGCCGGGCTGAGCGGCCTCAGCGCGGCGCTCCGGCTGGCCGGCGCGGGTCGGCAGGTCACGGTCGTCGAGCGCGACCTCGTGCCGGGTGGTCGGGCCGGGCTGCTGGAGGTCGACGGCTACTCCTTCGACACCGGACCGACGGTCCTGACGATGCCCGACCTGATCGCCGATGCCCTCGCCTGCGTGGACGAGCGGCTCGAGGACTGGCTGGACCTGATGCCGGTCGCGCCGCTCTACCGGGCCTTCTACCCGGACGGGTCGGGGCTCGACGTCCACGCTGACCGGGAGGCGATGGCCGAGGAGGTCCGCCGGGTCTGCGGTCCCGACGAGGCCCGCGGCTACGAGCGGTACGTCGACTTCGTGTCGCAGCTCTACCGGCTGGAGATGCGGGACTTCATCGATCGCAACACCGACTCCCCGCTCGGGCTGCTGACTCCCAACCTCGCCCGGCTGGCCGCGATCGGGGGCTTCAGGAGGCTCGGCCCGAAGGTCGCGTCGTACCTGAAGGACCCTCGGACGCAGCGGCTGTTCTCCTTCCAGAGCATGTACGCCGGGCTGGCCCCGCAGGACGCCCTCGCGCTCTACGCCGTGATCGCCTACATGGACTCCGTGGCGGGTGTGTTCTTCCCGCGCGGGGGCATGCATGCGGTGCCGCGGGCCCTCGCCGGCGCCGCGGAGAAGCACGGCGTGAGGTTCCGGTTCGGTGAGCAGGTGTCGCGCGTCGTGGTGGAGAACGGCCGCGCCACGGCGGTGCAGACGACGACCGGTGACCGCATCCCGGCGGACGCCGTCGTGCTGACGACCGACGTGCCGGCCGACCTCTTGCCCCCGCGACGCCGGCGACGGCTGCAGCACTCGCCGTCGTGCTTCGTGCTGCTGGCCGGCTCGTCCGCGACCTACTCGCAGACGGCCCACCACAACCTGCACTTCGGACGCGCCTGGGAGTCGACCTTCCGCGAGCTCATCCGGGACGGCTCCCTCATGTCGGACCCGTCGCTGCTGGTCACGCGACCCACCGCGTCCGACCCCTCCCTCGCCCCGGCGGGCAGGGAGTCCTACTACGTGCTCCTGCCGACCCCCAACACCGACGCAGGCATCGACTGGGACGTCGTCGGGCCGCGGTACCGCGACGAGGTGGTCGCGAGGCTGGAAGGCCTGGGGTACAAGGGGTTCGGCGACGCGATCGAGGTCGAGCACGTTACGACGCCGGCCGACTGGCAGCGGCTCGGCATGGCGCACGGGACGCCCTTCGGGCCGGCCCACACCTTCCGGCAGACCGGGCCGTTCCGGCCGGGCAACCTGCTGCTCGACAACGTCGTCCGCGCCGGGTCGGGCACCCGGCCCGGCGTGGGCGTGCCGATGGTGCTGATCAGCGGGCGGCTGGCCGCGGAGCGGATCACCGGGTGACCCTCGCGACTGCCTACGAGACCTGCCGCGAGCTGCACCGCCGCCACGGCCGCAGCTACTACCTCGCGACCCGGCTGCTGCCCGCGCACAAGCGCCCCGCCGTCCACGCCCTCTACGGCTTCGCCCGCTGGTGCGACGAGATCGTCGACGACCTCGCCTCGACGCTCACGCCCGACGAGAAGGCCGCTGAGCTCGACGCCTTCGGCCGCGCCGCCCTCGACGGCACCAGCGACCACGACGTCGCTGTCGCGCTCCGCGACACGATGCAGCGCTGGGACATCCCGACCGAGCACGTCCAGGCGTTCCTGCGGTCGATGCGGATGGACCTGACGATCGGGTCCTACAAGACCTACGACGACCTGCTGGACTACATGCACGGGTCGGCCGCCGTCATCGGCCTGCAGATGCTCCCGGTGCTGGAGCCGGTCGTCCCGCTCGACGTCGCCGCCCCCTACGCGGCGGACCTCGGCGTCGCCTTCCAGCTCACCAACTTCCTGCGCGACGTCGGTGAGGACCTGCAGCGCGACCGGGTCTACCTCCCGCTCGAGGACCTCGACGCCTTCGGTGTCACGGTCGAGCAGCTGCGCGAGCAGGTCGTGGACGGGCGCTTCCGCCGGCTGATGGCGTTCGAGGTCGCCCGCACCCGCGAGGTCTACCGCACGGCAGGCCTCGGCATCCGGCTCCTGCACCCGTCGTCGCGCAGGTGCATCTCGCTGGCGTTGCACCTGTACGGCGGCATCCTCGACGAGATCGAGCGCGCCGACTACCGCGTGCTCGACGGTCGGGTGAGTGTCCCGACCTGGAGACGGGCGTCGGCGCTGCTGAAGGTGTAGAGAGCACGGGTATGCGTCGTTCTAGCGGTCTCCTTGCCTCGAGCGTCCTCGCCCTCACCGGGCTCCCGCTCCTGCACGCCCCGGCCACGGCCGCACCCGCCTGCCCGGCACCTCCGAAGCTGACGTTCAACGCACCGATCTACGTCGACAAGGCACGCGCCGGCGGCGAGCCGCTCGTGGCGACCTACCCGAGCGGGCGGTTGCTCTACTCGAGCCACGCCGGCACGACGCACTTCTTCACGCCCACAGCGGTGAACCCGGGCTCGACCGCCTTCGTGCAGAACTACGCGGGCCAGACCTACGTCTGGACGAGCGACGACAACGGCAAGACCTGGACGTTCCGGCCGCGGATCGTGCCGGGCCAGGGCGTCGCAGGCTCCGGCTTCTCCGACCCGGAGTTCGCGATCGACAGCACCGGCAACGTGTTCTTCTCCGAGATCAACCTGGCCAACGTCGCCGTCTCCGCCAGCGCCGACAAGGGCAGCACCTGGTCGTTGCAGAACGTCGCCGGGGCGGTGCTGACCGACCGTCAGTGGATGGAGGCCGACCGCAAGGACGAGCTCTACTTCGTCGCGAACGGCCAGCCCGGTGGCACCGGCACCGGCATCCAGAGCGGGCACTACATCAGCAAGAGCACCGACGGCGGCAAGACGTTCACCAACGCGATCAGCGACAGCGTCGGCGGTCAGGGGCTCGGCGACATCCGCGTCGACAAGCGCAACGGCACCGTCTACGAGGCGCACCTGACCGGCGGCAAGCTGTCGATCGCGGCCTTCCGCAAGGCCCGCAGCGGCGACCTGAAGGCCACCGACACCAACCTGGTCGCGGAGAAGGTCGCCATGACCTCGCACTGGCCGGACTTCGACCTCGACCCGCAGGGCAACCTCTACATCACCTGGTCCGAGAGCGGGAAGGGCGGCCGTGAGGCCGGCATCTGGTACGCCCGCTCGACGACCGCGGGGCGGACCTGGTCGGCGCCGGTGAAGGTCAGCACCGGGAGCCACACGACGATCTGGCCCTGGCTCGGCGTCGGCGACAAGGGCCGGGTCGGCATCGCCTGGCTCGAAGCCGACCGCGCGCTCCCCGGCAACGACGCCCAGACCTCCGGCAGCTACCCCTGGCGGATCGTCGCGGCCGCGACCACGACAGGGCTGGGGTGCGCGCGCTTCACGGAGGCGACCGCGACGCCGACCCCGATCCACACCGGCACGATCTGCCAGGGCGGCACGACCTGCCAGGCGACGCTGACCGACCGCCGGCTCGGTGACTACTTCTCGGTCGACATCGACGGCACCGGTCGGATGTACGTCGGCTACGCCGACACCCAGGTGCCGGCTGCCGTCTCGCTCCCGGCGTTCGTGCGGCAGAAGGGCGGCCCGTCGCTGCTCGCACCCAACAGCGGCACGTCCAAGACGCCGACCGCGACCACGGGCATGCCGCCGGTGAAGGTGCCGTCGAAGGTGCTGCCCAGCGGGTCGCTCGCGGCTACCGGTCTGGGTGACCTGCTCCCGCTGTGGGGCGCTCTGGCCCTCGGTCTGTGCCTCGTGCTCGCCCGCCCCAGAAGGTCCACCAGCTGAGCGTCTGGACGACGAGCGCGAACCCGAACAGCAGGTCCTCGACCGGAGCGAAGACGAGCCTCGCGCCGAGGATCGTGGACGGGTCGTAGGTGACGACGTCGCGACCGGTGAGCACGCCGTTGGTCGCGAGCTGGAAGCCGAGGATGATGGCGTAGGCGATCCAGAACGCCTGCTGCGCAAGGACTCTCGTCCTCAGCACGACCAGGTCGAGCAAAACCGTGACGGGGACGGCGAGCAGGGCGGCGGTGGTGTAGGTCATGGCCGCTTCCGCCGTACGGCCTCGTAGCCGAGCACCGAGCACAGCGGGATCACGACGAAGAACGCCAGCTCCTCCAGCGGGAGCCCCAGCACCCGCGGCGACAGCACCTGCGCGGGGTCGAAGCGCCAGTGGTGGGCGTGCACGGCGAGCACGTCCCAGGTGACGAACACCGCGGCGACCGGCAGCAGCGTCATCAGCAGCCGTCGCCACTGGCGGTAGACGCCGACGTGCAGCACCAGCTCGAGCGGCAGGGTGCCGAGCAGGCACGCACCGAGCACGAGCAGGTACGTCACAGTCGGGCCCTGAAGGCCGCCGCGGCAGCCCGTGGGTCAGCGGCCTCGGTGAGAGCCCGGACCACGACGACCCGGGTGGCACCCGCGTCGAGGACCTGATCGAGGTTGTCGAGGTCGATGCCACCGATCGCGAACCACGGCCGGTCGGTCCCGAGCGAGGCCGCGAACCGGGTCAGGGCGAGGCCCGGCGCCGGACGCCCGGGCTTCGTCGGCGTGGGCCAGGTCGGGCCGACGCAGAAGTAGTCGACCCCCTCCTCGACCGCGGCTGCGGACACCTGAGCCTCGTCGTGGGTCGACCGCCCGATGAGCACGTCGGGAAGCAGCGACCGGGCGAAGGGCACCGGCAGGTCGTCCTGCCCGAGGTGCAGCACGTCGGCGCGCGACGCGTGGGCGACGTCGGCCCGGTCGTTCACCGACCACAGCGCACCGTGCCGCTCGGCGGCTTCACGCACCACGGACAGCAGCTCCAGCTCGCGCTTCGCCTCGATGCCCTTCTCCCGCAGCTGCACGACGTCGACCCCGCCGGCCAGCACCTCCTCGAGGAAGTCGGCGAGGTCGGGCCGGTCCGGGGTGCAGAGGTACAGCCGGGCGTCCTGGAGCCGCGCGTGCCTATCCACCGGCCACCGCCCGGACCAGCTCCAGCACGTCACCGTCCGACAACCCGGTCGAGGGCACCTCGGACGGCAGCAGCGCCGTCCCGTTGAGCTCGACGACGACGGAGCGCACGGGCAGCCCGAGCTGCTCGAGCAGGGCCACCAGGGACGTACCGTCCTCGACGTCCCGCCCGTCCCCGTTGACCGTCAGGTGCATCAGAACGCGAGGGCCTGCGCGCGCCGCTTGACCTCCGTCGCCCGGTTCTCGTGGAGCGCCTGGAAGGGCGTGCCCGGCAGCGAGTCGTCGGCCGTCGTCAGCCAGCCGTACGCCTCCTCGGGCGAGTAGCCCGCGTCGTGCAGCAGGGTCAGCACGCCGAACAGGTGCTTCACGGGCAGGGCGCCGTCGAGCGCCTCCTCGGGGACGACGATGCCCTCGTCGGTCCGGATCGCGAGCAGCTTGTGCTCGCTGATGAGGGTCTTGACCGCGTTGGTGGAGATGCCCATCCGCTCGGCCACCTCGGAGTACGTCAGCACGGGGGTGAGCCTACGGGTTGACCGTGCCGCGCTCAGACGTGAAGATCCTTCACATGTGGCGGAACTGGGCCGGCAACCAGGCGATGTCCCCTGCGCAGGTCGTGCGCCCGCGGGGGGCCGAGGAGATCGCGTCGGCGGTGAAGGAAGCGGCGTCCGCGGGGCGCCGGGTGAAGGCGATCGGCTCCGGGCACTCCTTCACCGGCATCGGCCTGACGGACGGAGTGCTGCTGCAGCTCGACCGGCACACCGACCTCATCAGGGTCGACCAGGACGCCCAGCAGGTCACGGTCGCCGCCGGCATGCCCTTGAGCGTGCTCAACGCCACCCTCATCGAGCACGGCCTCGGCCTGACCAACATGGGCGACATCGACGTCCAGACCGTCTCGGGCGCCATCTCGACGGGCACCCACGGCACGGGTCGCGCCAGCGGCTCGATCGCGCACCAGGTGGCCGGCCTCGAGCTCGCGCTGGCCGACGGGTCGGTGGTCACCTGCTCGCGCACCGAGCGGCCCGAGCTGTTCGAGATGGCCCGGGTCGGCCTCGGCGCTCTCGGCGTCATCACGGCCGTCACCTTCCAGGCCGAGCCGATGTTCGCCCTCACCGCCGACGAGCGGCCGATGCCCCTCGACGACGTCCTCGACGGGTTCGAGGAGCTGGTCGCCGGCAACGAGCACTTCGAGTTCTACTGGTTCCCCCACACCCGGATCGCCCTCACCAAGCGCAACAACCGGTCGACCGAGCTCGCCCCGCTGAGCAAGCGCCGGGCCTACATCGACGACGAGCTGCTCTCGAACAAGCTCTTCGAAGCCACCTGCCGCACCGGTGCACTGATGCCGCGGCTCATCCCCGGCATCAACAAGGTCGCGGCCCGAGCCCTCTCGGCCCGCACCTACACCGACGTCGCTCCGCACGTCTTCACGTCGCCGCGCAAGGTGCGCTTCTGCGAGATGGAGTACGCCATCCCGCGCGCCGACCTGCCTGCCGTGTTCCGCGAGCTGACGACGCTGCCCGAGAGCATCGGCGAGCGGATCAGCTTCCCCGTCGAGTGCCGTGTGGCGCCGGCCGACGACATCCCGCTGTCGACCGCGAGCGGCCGCGACTCGGCGTACGTCGCCGTGCACGTCTTCCGTGGCACCCGCTTCGACCGCTACTTCGACGCCGTCGAGAAGCTGATGGGCACGGTCGCCGGACGCCCGCACTGGGGCAAGCTGCACAACCTCGACGCGGAGGTGCTGCGCGAGCGCTACCCGCGCTTCGACGACTTCCGCGCGACCCGCAGGCAGCTCGACCCCGAGGGCGTGTTCCGCAACGCCTACCTGGACCGCGTGCTCGGCCCGGTGTAGTCGGCGACGTTGCGCAGGTTCTGCGCGGCGTAACCCCGCCACAGCGGAACGAGCACGGCCTTGATGAACCACGTCCTTCCCGGCTTCGGGAGGAACGTGTAGGTCCAGGTGACCTCGGTCCGGTCGCCGACAGCCACGAAGGACCAGTCGCCCTCGGCACCCTCGACGAGGGCCTTCAGCGGTCCGGTCAGCTCGGTGAGCCGGTAGCCGAAGCCGGTCGGCACGTCGAAGCGCGTGAGCTCCTCGCGGAACGACCCGCCGTCTGACAGCCGGAGCGTCCGGGTCTGCCCGACGGCGTCCCAGTCACCGACCTGGTCCTCGATGCCCGAGACACCCGGGAGGATGCCCTTTCGCTTGAACACCAAGGGTAGTGGCATCGGCGCCACCTCGTGGATCGCCCGCTTGAGCGGGAGGTCCAGCAGCTGCTTCACGACCACGGGTACGCGCGACATGAGTCACGGTAGAGCCGGGTCAGGCGGTCGCGCCTGCTGTGGCGAGCGACCACTCGACAGCGTCCGCGATGTCCAGGACCGGGTAGCGGACGGCTGTGACGAGACGGTCGCTGTCGACCACGAGGACGGCGCGACGGAGGCGCACCTGGTCGGCGACCCGCACGGTCGGCAGCCGGAGCGCTGCGGCGGCGGAGAGCTCGGCGTCCGACAGCAGCGCGAAGGGGATGCCCTCGAGCTCGGCGAACCCGCGCTGCTCCTCGGGCCGCTGCGTCGACAGCCCCTGCACGGCGATGCCGCGCGCGAGGAACTCGGCGTGGCGGTCACGGAACAGCCGGTTCTCCAGGGTGCAGCCCGCAGCGCCCGGGACGTCCGTCCAGCCCTCGGGCAGCGGCGTCGGCGCACCGGTGGCGGGATAGGCGAACAGCACCCCCGGTCCGAGCGGCGCCCCGGTGGTGGACGGCAGCTCCAGCTCCGGCACCCGCTGGCCGACCAGGGCGTGCACCCGACGACCGTCGACCTCGGTGGCCGTGGCGGTCACCTCGCCGTCGCCGAGGACCCAGCGGTCGCCCCAGTCCTGGAGGCCGACCAGGACCGGCAGCAGCGCCCGGCCGGCATCGCTGAGCAGGTAGTCGTGCCGTGGCGGGTTGTCCTGGTACGGGACCCGGTGGACCAGCCCGGCCTCCTGCAGGTGACCGAGGCGCTCGGTCAGGACCTTGCGGGAGATGCCGAGCTCCGCGACCAGCGCCCCGAACCGGTGGTGACCCCGCGCGACCTCCTGGACCACCAGCCAGCACCACCGGTCGGTGAGGACGTCGGTGGCCGCGGTGACGGCGCAGGTGGGATCGGGCACGGGTTCCATGGTAGTAAGTCTCCGTGGGGAACTCACTCCGGAACGCGCCGGCCTGGCTCCGGCTGCTGCTCGTCGGGCAGGTGGTCAGCGCCGCGGGCTCGCTGGCCTGGCTGTTCCTGACGCTCTACCTGGTCCAGTCGCGCGGGCTCGCGACGAGCGCGGCCGCGCTCGTCACGGCGGCGTACGGCATCGCCTCGATCGCGGGCAACCTGCTCGGCGGGTCGGTCGGCGACCGCATCGGCCTGCGGCCCGTGCTCGTGACGTCGAAGGCGGTGGCCCTCGCGGCGGTCGCCGTGTTCCCCTTCTCCCCCACCTCGCTGCTGGCCGTGGTCGCGGTCGTCGCCGGCTTCGCCTCGGGCGTCGGGCGACCGCTCATGAGCGCCCTGGTCGCGGGCGGCATGCCGGCGGAGCTCCGCCGGGAGGCGATCGCGTGGTTCCGCGCGGCCAACAACGCCGGGATCGTGATCGGCCCGCCGCTCGGCGGGCTGCTCGCCGTCCACCACTTCGCCGTCGTCTTCGTCCTCGACGCGGCCTCGTCGGCGGTCCTCCTCGTGGTGGTCGCCCGCTTCGTACCCTCCGGAGGGCGGCCGCGCAGGGTCGACGGGCACCTGCTCCGCGCGCTCGTCGACGACGCGCACGTGCGACGACTGGTGCTGACGGTGCTGGCGGTCGACACGACGTACCGCCTGCTCTACACCGCACTGCCGCTGTTCCTGCGCGACCACGGCGCCCCGCCCGTGGTCTACGGGCTCACCGTCACCGTCAACGCGCTCGCGATCGTCTGCTTCGAGCCGCGGGTCGCGCGGCGGCTGGCGGGCCACGCGGCCTGGCCGGTCATCGGAGCCGGGTACGCGCTCGTCGGCGCGGGCTGGCTGCTGCTCGGCGCCGTGCCGCTCGTCGCAGGCGCCCTGCTGGCCGTCGTCGTCATCAGCGCCGGCGAGATGCTCTACAAGCCCACGGCGACGGCCTTCGCCGCCGAGCTGGCACCTGAGGGCATGGAGGGCCGCTACCAGTCGCTGTACGCCGCCGCATCCATCGGGGGGATGCTGCTGAGCCCCCTGCTCGGGACCACCCTCTACGGGGCCGTGCCGTGGCTGGTGTGGCCTGCTGCGGGGGTGCTGGCGCTCGGGATGGCGGCTGTCACGCCGAGAGGCCGCACCCAGGTCATGGGTGCGGCCTCTCGATAAGCGGTCGGAGCCGTGCACCCCCCTCAAGGGCACGGACCCGGTGGCCGCGTCTCAAGAAGAGTGCAGCCAGATAACGGATCGGCACACGGGAACTCGGACAGTTGATCCGAAAGGACCATGATCGAGTAGCCCGGTTCACCCGGATGCCAGTCATGCGCTTACTCCCACGCGGGTAACGTCGCAGGGTGAACGCACCGACTGCTGTGGAGCTTCGACGAGGGGTCCTCGCCGTCTCGGTGCTCCACGACGTCGACATCGAGCCTGCGAAGCTCGGCGTCACGCTCAGCGCCGTGCCGCCCGTCTGGGTCTCCTGGGGGGAGTGCCGGCGCGCGCTCGCCGGCCATGACCCGGAGACCGCTGAGGGTCGCGAACGGCTCGCTCGCTGGCTGCTGGCGCGCCGCTGGGCCGCGAACGTGGGCCTCGACGACCTGCGGGCGCGGCTGCGCCCGGTCGGCCTGCCCGTCGACCACCTGCTCCACCCGGGGCTGGACTGGGTCCGGCGGCGCGTGCTCGGGGACGCCCTCGACCTGGGCCTCGGCGCCGTCGACATCGACCCGTCCGACCCCGACCACGTGGTCCTGCTCCCCACGCCGCTGCTCGACGCCGTCGGCCTCGACGCCGAGGTCGAGTGGCTGCAGGCGGAGGCCTACCTCGAGCGGATGGGCGTCGTGGCCGCGGAGCGCATGCGGTTCGACCCCAAGTGCCAGCTGCGGCCGATCGGCGACTGCGACGCGGTGACGCTGCTCGGCTCCGCCTCGCTGCGCGCGGTCATCGCCGACGAGGCCGGTGGCATGGGGGCCGTCATCGCCCCCATGCGCAGGCGCGGCTGGACCCGGATGGCCCTCATCGACCCGGCCTTCGGTCCTGCCGCGGCGGCCGCGACCAGCCCCGAGGACCGCGGTTTCCTGCGACCGCTGCTGGTGACCGCCGAGGAGCTGACCTTGGCCGTCGACGGCGGCCGCCCCACCGACCTGCCGCTGCGCGACCCCGCCGCCGACGCTCCGTGGCTGCGCGACGTCCTGTATCGCTGATAATGGGACGTGCGCCGCTTCGTCCTCGCTTCCGCCTCCCCTGCCCGGCTGAGGCTGCTCAGGGACGCCGGGTTCGACCCTGAGGTGATCGTCAGCGGCGTCGTCGAGGACGTCGACGACGTGCTGGAGCTGGCCCGCCGCAAGGCCCGGGCGGTCGCCGCGACGACCCCGGACGCGCTGATCCTCGGCTGCGACTCGATGCTGCTGCTCGACGGCGTCGCGCTCGGCAAGCCGTCCTCCGCGGCCGACGCGGTCGGCCGCTGGCAGGCGATGCGCGGCCGCTCAGCCGCGCTCATGACCGGGCACGTGCTGGTCGACACTGCTGCCGGCAACGAGGCCTTCTCGGTCGTGTCGACGGTCGTGCACTTCGGCACCCCGACGGACGACGAGATCAAGGCCTACGTCGAGAGCGGCGAGCCGCTCCACGTCGCCGGTGCCTTCACCCTCGACGGCCGCTCCGCGCCGTTCGTCGAGGGCATCGAGGGCGATCCCGGCAACGTCATCGGCGTCTCGCTCCCCACGGTCCGGCGGCTGCTCGCCACCCTCGGCGTCTCGGTGGTGGACCTGTGGAGCTGAAGATCGGGCCCATCGCCGTCGACTCCCCGGTGGTCCTGGCGCCGATGGCCGGCGTGACGAACGCCGCGTTCCGGGCGCTGTGCCGCGAGTTCGGCGGCGGGCTGTACGTCAGCGAGATGGTCTCCGCCCGGGCGCTCTGCGAGGGCCACGAGCGCACGTTCACGATGATCGCGGGTGCTCCGGACGAGCCGATCCGCTCCGTGCAGCTCTACGGCGTCGACCCGTACTGGGTCTCGGAGGCCGTGAAGCGCGTCGTCGACAGCGGCGTCGACCACATCGACATCAACTCCGGCTGCCCGTCTCCCAAGGTCACGCGCCGGGGCGGCGGCGGTGCGCTGCCGGCGCACCACGTGCTCTTCGGCGACATCGTCACCGCGGCCGTCCGCGCCGCCGGGCCGGTGCCGGTGACGGTCAAGATGCGCAAGGGCATCGACGACGACAACCTCACCTACGTCGAGGCCGCCCGTGCTGCTGAGGACGCGGGCGTGGCGGCGATCGCGCTGCACGCGCGGACCGTCTACCAGCTCTACAGCGGAGTGGCCGACTGGGCCGCGATCGCCCACCTGAAGTCGGTCATCACCTCCGTGCCCGTCCTCGGCAACGGCGACATCTGGTGCGGTGCCGACGGCGTGCGCATGGTCGCCGAGACCGGCTGCGACGGGGTCGTCGTGGGCCGCGGCTGCCTCGGCCGGCCGTGGCTGTTCCGGGAGCTCGCCGACGCCTTCGCCGGCCGCCCCGTCGCGCCGCCGCCCACCCTCGGCGAGGTCGCGTCGATCATGGCCCGGCACGCCCGGCTGCTCGTCGACCACATGGGCGACGAGCCGTTCGCCGTCCGCGACTTCCGCAAGCACACCGGGTGGTACCTCACCGGCTTCCCCGCCGGCGGCGTCATGCGCCGCAAGCTGTCCATGGCCGGATCGCTCGCCGAGCTCGACGACCTGCTCGGGCAGCTGGATGCCTCGGCGACGCTGCGACCCGGCGACGAGGCGCTGCCGCGGGGCCACTCGCACGGGCCGAAGAACGTCGCGCTCCCGGACCGGTGGATGGAGACCCGCGACGACCCCACTCCGCCGAGCGGCGCCGACAAGGCCTACTGCGGCTGACCTGCGTCCTCAGAAACGACGCTCGGTGTCCTGCACCTCTGAGGACGTTGCGTCGGGCTCGAGGCGGGCGACCATCTCGATGACCTTGCGGGCGATCTCCTGAGCGGTGAGGCCGATCTCGGCGTGCACCTCCGCGCGGGAGCCGTGGTCGAGGAACCGCTGCGGGATGCCGAGGTCACGGGCGGGCACGTCGACGTCAGCGTCGCGGAGCGCCTGGCTCACGACGGAGCCGACGCCACCGACCCGACCGTTGTCCTCGACCGTCACGACGAGGCGGTGCTTCGCGGCCAGCTGCACGAGCTCCGGAGACACCGGGGTGACCCAGCGCGGGTCGACGACGGTGACCGAGATCCCTTGCTTCTCAACCCTTTCCGCGACCTCGAGGGCCGTGCGGGCCATCGCGCCGACCGCCACGACAAGGACGTCGCTGCCCTCCCGCAGGACGTCGACGGTGCCCTCGCGCCGGAGGGCGGCGATGTCGTCACCGACCGCGCCCCGCGGGAAGCGGAGAGCGGTGGGCCCGTCGTCGACGGCGACGGCCTCGCGCAGGGCCTCGCGCAGGGTTGCCCCGTCGCGCGGGGCCGCGATCCGGATGCCGGGCACGACCTGCAGGATCGACAGGTCCCACATGCCGTTGTGGCTCGCGCCGTCCGGCCCGGTGACGCCCGCGCGGTCGAGCACGAAGGTCACCGGCAGCTTGTGCAGCGCGACGTCCATCAGGGCCTGGTCGAAGGCCCGGTTGAGGAACGTGGCGTAGATGCAGACGACGGGGTGCATGCCGCCCATCGCCAGGCCGGCGGCCGACGTCACGGCGTGCTGCTCGGCGATGCCGACGTCGAAGACCCGGTCCGGGTGGGCCTGGCTGAAGCCCAGCAGGCCGACCGGCTGGAGCATGGCGGCGGTGATCGCGACGACGTCGGGTCGCTCGTGGCCGATCCGCGTCACCTCGTCGGAGAACACGTTGGTCCACGTGGCGGCGCCGGCGACCGCCTTGCCGGTCAGCGGGTCGGTGTCCGGGCCGACCTGGTGCAGGCAGTCGTTCTCGTCGTCGACCGCCGGCTGGTAGCCGAAGCCCTTGACCGTGACGGCGTGCACGATGACCGGCCCGCCGAAGTCGCGCGCCGCACGCAGCGCGTTCTCCATCGCCTGCTCGTCGTGGCCGTCGATCGGGCCGTAGTACTTCAGCCCGAGGTCCTCGAAGAGCACCTGCGGCTGCAGGAAGTCCTTGATGCCGCGCTTCAGGCCGTGCAGGGCGGTGTAGGCCGACGGGCCGACGACCGGCGTCCTGTTCAGCGTCTCCTTGACCTTGGCCAGCGCTCGTTCGTACCCCTGCGTCGTGCGCAGGCCGGCCAGGTGCTCGGCGAGGCCACCGATGGTCGGGGCGTAGGACCGGCCGTTGTCGTTGACGACGATCACCACAGGCAGCCGAGCAGCAGCGATGTTGTTGAGCGCCTCCCAGCACATGCCGCCCGTGAGCGCGCCGTCGCCGACGACGGCGACCACGTGCCGCTGCTCGCCGCGCAGGGCGAACGCCTTCGACAGGCCGTCGGCGTAGGACAGGGCCGTCGAGGCATGGCTGTTCTCGATGACGTCGTGCTCGGACTCGGCGGAGCTCGGGTAGCCCGACAGGCCGCCTCGGCTGCGCAGCGACGCGAACTCGGCCAGCCGGCCGGTGACGAGCTTGTGGACGTAGGCCTGGTGACCGGTGTCCCAGAGCACCTTGTCGCGCGGCGAGTCGAAGACCCGGTGGAGGGCCAGGGTGATCTCGACCACGCCCAGGCTCGGGCCGAGGTGCCCGCCGGTGCGGGAGACGACATCGATCATGGTGTCGCGGATCTCGCTGGCCAGGGTCGGCAGCTGGGACGCGGGCAGCCGCTTGAGGGCGTCGGGACCGTCGATCGACGCGAGCAGGCTCACGCGGCCAGTCTAGAGGCGCGGGACCCACCGCTCGCCGCGGAGCGCCGCCTCGACCAGCTCGACCTCGCGGGCGGCCTGCGCGAGCCTCCGCCCCTCGCGGTCGTAGGCCCCCAGCACCGCTTCCACCACGTCCGGCGGGACGACCCCCTTGAGGTCGGCCCTTGCCGTCCGATAACCGCTTCGCGCGGCCTCCACGGCGGACGCGACGTGCTGGCGCGCGAACCGAGCCAGCACGACCGGGTAGGCGCGCAGCACGTCGTGGCTGCGGTAGTCGGGCGGGCACAGGTCGAACAGCCACCCGACCGCCGTCCGCTCGAAGCCCTCTGAGCCCGGTGGCTGAACCGGGGTCGGCCATCCGGGCGGAAGGGGGTCGGTCACGAGGGCAAACCTAAGGCTTGTCACCCTGTTGGCCGATACAACCGAGGTGACCCCTGACCCGGAGGAGCACGTCGAGCGACTGCGTGCTGCGGTGCTCGCGCTGAAGGCCCCGCAGGCGGCCAAGCGCGCCCCCGCTCCGACCTCGTCCGTCTACGGGCGCGCTGCCCGCGCCGTGCCCGACGACGTCCGCCCGCGCACCTCGCGCGAGGCGCTCGCCGCCAAGGTCCGCAACGTCGAGACCAGCGCCCTCATGGCCGGTACGACGATGGTGCTGGTCGTGAGTCCCGACCCCGGGCCGCTGCCGCCCGCGCTCATGAAGACGCTCGAGCTGCTGGTGTCCTCCGGGGCCGTCGCGGTGGCCCTCGGCCCGGACATGCCGCGCGACGTCCCTGCCGACCGCATCCGGCCGCTCACCGTGCCGTTGCGCAGCGACGACGACCTGGCCTCGGAGTGGGCAGTGCTCGCGCTGGGACCGGAGAAGCGGGTCGCCTTCCTGGCCCGACGCGGCGACGACGGCTGGGACTGGATGATCACCCGCGACCCCGTCGCGGTGCACCGGGCGGGGACGGCGATCCTCGAGCGAGTGCCGTTCCTACGCCTTCGCGTGCCCTTCCTCCAGGACTGACTCCGCGACCGGTCGGGCGGCCTCGCCCCAGGCGTCGACCAGGCTGAGCCGCGTCCGCCGCTCGAGCAGGTCCTCGACCGTGAGAGCGCCCTCGGCCTTGAGGCCCCACTCGAGCTCAGCTCGCAGCACCGGTACGCCGTCGGCGACCGGCTCCATCGTCCCCTCGGCAACCCGTGTGGCCTCGCTGCCGTAGCGGCGGCTCAGCCGGTCACGCCCGGTGCTGCCGGCCCCCACGACTGGGAGGTCCGTCGTGCGGCAGCGCACGTCGGTCAGCAGGTCGACCGCGTCCTGCGCCATCCGGCGGTACGTCGTGAGCTTGCCGCCCAGGACGGTGAGCACGCCGTCGTCAAGGATCACCGAGTGCCTGCGGCTCAGGTCTGCCGTGCGTCCCTCGGCCCCCTTCACCAGCGGTCGGACGCCCGCGAAGGCGCCGATGACGTCGGAGCGCTCGAGCGGCACTTCGAGCCCGCGGCTCAGGGTGTCGAGCAGGAAGCGGATCTCGTGCTCCTCCGCCTGAGGCACCTCGGGCAGCGGCCCGTCGAGCGGGTCGTCGGTCAGGCCGACGTGCACGATGCCGTCGCCGTGCGGCAGGGCGAAGACGTAGCGGTTGGCCTCGCCCGGCACCGGCACGGTGATGCTGGCCGTCGGGTGACCGAGGCGGGCGGCATCGAGGACGACGTGCACGCCCTTGCTCGGGCTCGTGCCGGGCGACCAGGCTCCGGTGGCGAGGACGACCGTCTTCGCCTGGTACGCGAGGGATTCCCCGGTCAACGTGTCGGTCAAGCGGCCCTCGTCGAAGCGCACCCTGGTCAGGATCCGCGCCCCATGGGCGGCCGCCGTGCGCGCGATCGCGATGACCAGCCGGGCGTCGTCCTCGAGGTGCCCGTCCCAGTTGATCCAGGCCCCGCGCAGGCCGTCTCGCTTCACCGCCGGCAGCAGCCGAAGGGTCTCGGCGACGCCGACCTTGCGCGCGCCGGGGAGCACGGACTGCGGCGTGCGCGTGGCCATCCGCAGCAGACCGGCGGCCCTGGCGCCGGCGCCGACGAGCAGCTGCCCCTTGCGGTCGATGTCGTGGCTCAGCGGGATCGCCATGGGCAGCGGCCTGATGAGGTGCGGCGCCGTGCGACGCATGAGGATGCCGCGCTCCTGGGCCGACTCGAAGGCGATGCCGACGTCGCCGCTCGCGAGGTAGCGCAGCCCGCCGTGGACCATCTTGCTGCTCCAGCGGCTGGTGCCGAACGCGAGGTCGTCCTTCTCGACGAGGGCGACCTGCAGGCCGCGGCTCGCGGCGTCGAGCGCGATGCCGGCGCCGGTGACGCCGCCGCCGACGACGAGCACGTCGAGGTGCTCCGACGGCAGCTGCTCGAGCTCGCGCTGCCGGCGGGCAGCGGTGAGGAAGGAGCTCATCGCAGGTACCGGTCGAGCACGGTGCGCAGCTCCTTGAGCTCGTCCTGCCCGATGAAGCGGGCCGCGAAGACGTAGGACTGGCAGATCAGCAGGACGGCAGTCGCCGTGGTCTCGATGTCGAGGTCGCGGATCGAGTCGTCGGGCTCCACGAGCATGTCGGCGACCAGGTCGCGGGCCATCCGCTGGCTCGAGCCGAACCGGTCGAACACGAAGGGCAGCAGCAGCTCGGGATCGAGGTCGAGCAGGCGCCGGTAGAGCGCGTGGTCGCGCAACCGCTCGACACTGCGCACGCAGGCCTCGACGAGCCGCTCACGGGTGGTGGCGAGGGGGTGCACCTCGTGCTCGACCTCGACGAGCAGGGCCGCGATCTCCCGCGTGAGCAGGGCAGCGATGAGCGAGTCGAGGTCGTCGAACTGCCGGTAGACGGTCATCCGGCTCACGCCGGCGCGCCGCGCGACGTCGACCAGCGTGGTGCGGCGCAGGCCCACGTCGAGCACGGACGCCTGCGCGGCGTCGAGCAGAACGTTACGGACTGACGTCATCTGTCACACTGTAACGCGTGACCATGACGCACGCAGGCTGGGGCGATCCCCAGCGCCGCAAGGGCCTGCCGCCCGCCGCCGACAGCTGGCTCGAGAAGGCGGTGGGTCGCGGTCAGCGGTCGACCCCGGCGCCCGTGGCGGACCTGCCACCGAGCCGGCTCGACGCAGCCCAGCTCAGGGCCCTGCGGGACACCGGCGCCGACGTCGACCTCTCCGACGAGGCCCGCATCGCGAAGGCAGCGGGACGGTCCTACCTGGACCTGCTGTCGCTCCGCAGCGGCAGCTTCGACGTACCCGACGCCGTGGTCCGCCCCACAGCCGATCAGGTCGGGGCCGTCCTCCGGACCGGCGTCACGGTCGTGCCGTTCGGCGGCGGCACCTCGGTCGTCGGCGGTGTGGCTCCGCTCGGTGGTCCGGTGGTCGCCCTCGACCTCTGCCGCCTCGACCGGTTGCTGGCTCTCTCCGAGGAGGACCGCACGGCCACCCTCGAGCCCGGCCTGACCGGTCCGGCCGCCGAGAAGCTGCTCAATGCCCGTGGCTGGACCCTCGGCCACTTCCCGCAGTCGTTCGAGCACGCCACCATCGGCGGCTTCGCCGCGACCCGCTCCGCCGGCCAGGCCTCCACTGGCTACGGCCGCTTCGACGCCCTCGTGGTCGCGATGACCGTCGAGACGCCCTCAGGCCCGATCGAGCTCGGCGGCCCGCCGACAGCGGCCGGACCGTCGCTGCTGCATCTGTTCCTCGGCTCGGAAGGAGCGTTCGGCGTCATCACGTCGGTCACGGTCCGCATCAAGCCGCTGCCCGAGGTGAAGCGCTACGACGCATGGCTCGTGCCCTCGTGGGAGGACGGCATCCGGCAGCTCCGCGAGCTCGAGCAGAGCGGGGTGCTGCCCGAGGTCGCGCGGCTCTCCGACGTCGACGAGACGTCCACCCAGCTGCGGATCGCCGCACCGAAGGCCGTGCAGCTGCTCGCCCGGGGCCGCTGCCTCATGGTGCTCGGGTGGGAGGGCACCGCCGCGTCGGTCAAGCGCAGGCGGCAGCGGATGAAGGGGATCCCCCTGCCCGGCGCCGGCAACGCGTGGGAGCACGGCCGCTACGACGGGCCGTACCTGCGCGACGACCTGATGGACGCCGGCTACCTCGTCGAGACCCTCGAGACGGCTGCGTCCTGGAGTGGGCTGCCCACCGTCTGGGCCGAGGTCCGCGAAGCCCTGCGCTCGGCTCTCGGCGAGTGCGTCGTCATGTGCCACGTGTCGCACCTCTACCCGCACGGAGCCTCGCTCTACTTCACGGTCCTTGCCTCCGCCGACCGCGACTGGGTGCCGGCCAAGAGGGCCGCCACCGACGCGCTGGTCCGCACCGGCGCGACCATCACCCACCACCACGCGGTGGGCGTCGACCACGCCCCATGGATGACGGCTGAGGTCGGCCAGCTGGGTGTCGACCTGCTGCGCGCGGTCAAGCAGGTGGTAGACCCTGACGGAGTCCTCAACCCAGGCAAGCTCATCCCGTAGGAGAACCGTTGCGGCTGCAGCTCGTCGTCAACCCCGCGGCCGGCGGCGGCCGTGCCACCAAGCTGCTGCCCACCGTGCGGTCTGCGCTGTCCGGCGTCGACCTGAAGGTCACCCCGACCTCGTCGCTCGAGCACGCCGACGAGCTCGTCGCCGAGGCCGTTGCCGATGACCGCACCGTCGTCGCCATGGGCGGCGACGGCATCGTCGGCAGGGTCGCCGGCGCTGTCGCGCAGACGGGTGGCGTCATGGGCGTCGTCCCCGGCGGCCGCGGCAACGACTTCTGCCGGGCGGCGGGCATCCCGCTCGACATCCCCGGCGCGTGCGAGCTGCTCACGACCGGAGCGCCGCAGCCGATCGACCTCGGCTACGCCGACGGCCACGCCTTCATCGGCATCGCGTCGATCGGCTTCGACAGCGAGGTGCAGGAGCGGGTGCTGACCTCGAGGCTTCCGATCGGCAACCTCATCTACACCTACGGCTCGCTGCTCACGATCGCGTCGTGGAAGCACGCGCAGTTCACGTGCACCGTCGACGGCGAGCCGCTCGCCTTCCGCGGCTGGGCCGTCGCTGTGTCCAACAGCGGCCGCTACGGAGGCGGCATGCAGCTCGCCCCCGACGCCTCGCTGACGGACGGCTTGCTCGACCTCGTCACGACGACCGCGACGTCCAAGCTGCGCTTCCTCAAGGCCCTCCCGAAGGTCTTCTCCGGCACCCACGTAGAGGAGCCGTCGTTCACCGTGCGCACCGCTTCCGTCGTGCGCCTCGACGCCGACCGCCCCTTCCGGGTCTTCGCCGACGGCGACCCCATCGCCACGCTCCCCTGCGACGTGACCGTCAGGAAGGCCGCCGTCCAGGTCATCCTCCCGGCCCCCTAGGGGTCGCACGGTGGCACCCGGAAGGGCCGCGACGGTGCGATTCCGCGACCCCCGACGACGGCCGCGGGAACGACGCACAGCCCGTCCAGCCAGGGGTCGCACGGTGGCACCCGAAAGGGCCGCGACGGCGCGGTTCCGCGACCCCTGGCAGCCGGGTCGACCCCTGCCAGGCGCTCAGGCGGGTGGGGTCAGGTGGGCGAGCAGCTCGACGTGCTCGGTCTGCGGGTAGAGGTCCCACGCCTGCAGCGACTCCAACGTCCAGCCGGCGTCGAGGAGCACCCGCAGGTCGCGCGCGAGCGAGCCGGCGTCGCACGACACGTAGGCGACCGCTCGCGGCCGCTGCCGGGCCAAGGCCGACGTCACCTCGAGCCCCGCACCCGCGCGCGGGGGGTCGAGCACCACGAGGTCGACCGGCCGCAGCGACGACGGCGTCACCAGGGCGGTGCGGACGCGCACCCACGGCAGGTCGTCGGTGTTGCGCGCCGCATCGGCGCACGCGCGCTTGCCGGACTCGACCGCGAGCACCGAGCCCGTCGGTCCCACCGCCTCGCCGAGGAAGGCCGCGAACAGCCCCACGCCGGCGTACAGGTCCAAGCAGCTCTCGCCCGGAGCGGGCTGCAGGACCTCGAGCACGGCCGTCACCAGCAGCGCGGGCGCCGCGACGTGCACCTGCCAGAAGCCACCTGGCGCGACCTCGAAGCGCCGGTGCAGCACCGAGACCCGCGAGCCGACCGGAGGCCCACTGGGCGGCAAGGGGTCAGCCGAGATCAGGCAGCGGTCCACCTCGACGATGTCGTGCGACCGGTGCGCGTAGAAGCCCCTGCCCTCGGCCCACTGCGACCGCGTGCGCCAGCCCCAGAGCGGCTCCACGGCCTGCACCGACCCGTCCCACGCCACCCCACCTAGCCGCGACAGCTGGTCGCGCACCACGGCCGTCTTCAGCTCGAGCTGCGCGGCGGCCGAGGCGTGCTGCCAGTCGCAGCCGCCGCACACACCGAAGTACGGACAGGGCGGTTCCACTCGTGAGGGCGACGCCTCGAGCACCGAGACGACCGAGGCCCGGAGGAACTTCGACCCCGACGACTCGACGGTGACGGAGACGGTCTCCCCAGGCAGGGCCCCGCGGACGAACACGACGCGCCCGTCCGGGGCGTGCGCCACGCAGGACCCACCCGCCGCCGGAGCCCCGACGGTGAGGATCACGCGTCGAGGTCCTTGAGGCGGTCGGAGGACTGCAGCTGGTAGGGCACGGAGGTGACCATGACGCCGGGCTCGAACAGCAGCCGACCCTTGAGGCGCAGGGCGCTCTGGTTGTGGAGCAGCTGCTCCCACCAGCGGCCGACGACGTACTCGGGGATGAAGACCGTGACCACGTCGCGCGGCTGGTCCGAGCGCAGCCGCTTCACGTAGTCGAGGATCGGGCGGGTGATCTCGCGGAACGGCGAGTCGACGACCGTGAGGGGCACGTCGATGCCGCGGCGGTCCCACTCGCGCTGCAGCGCGTGGGTGTCGTCCGCGTCGACGGACACGGTCAGGGCCGTGAGGTCGTAGGGACGGGTGGCCTTCGCGTAGGACAGGGCCCGCAGCGTCGGCGCGTGGATCTTCGAGACCAGCACGACGGCGTGGTTGCGGGACGGCGCTGCGACCAGGCCCTCGGCGGGCAGCAGCTCCTCGCGGACCCGGTCGTAGTGCCGCCGGATGCCGCGCATCAGCAGGAACAGCACGGCCATGGCGGCCAGCGCGATCCAGGCGCCGCGGACGAACTTCGTGACGAGCACGATGACGAGCACGGTCCCGGTCATGCCGAGGCCGATCGCGTTGATGACGCGCGACCGCTGCATCCGCGCCTTGTCCGCCGCCGGGACGTCGTCCGACCTGAGCAGCCGCGTCCAATGCCGGATCATGCCGGTCTGCGACAGCGTGAAGCTGATGAAGACGCCGACGATGTAGAGCTGGATCAGCCGCGTGACCTGCGCGTCGAACGAGATGATCAGCACGATGGCGAAGGTCGCCAGCAGCAGGATGCCGTTGGAGTAGGCGAGCCGGTCGCCGCGGGTGTGGAGCTGGCGCGGCAGGTAGCCGTCCTTCGCGAGGATCGAGCCGAGCACCGGGAAGCCGTTGAAGGCGGTGTTCGCCGCCAGGATGAGGATGACGCCGGTGAACGCGACGACGACAGCCGACAACCAGTGCGTCGACGCGCCCTGGAAGACGGCGTCGGACAGCTGGCTGATGACCGTCGGCTGCACGTAGTCCTTCGGCACCAGCTGCCCGTTCGGCATGATCAGCTGGTGCGTCGGGTCCTCGGCGAAGCGCAGCCTCGTCAGGTTGCCGAGCGCCAGGATGCCGGTGAGCATCGTGACGGCGATGGTGCCCATGAGCAGCAGCGTGGTCGCGGCGTTCTTCGACTTGGGCTTCTGGAAGGCCGGTACGCCGTTGCTGATCGCCTCGACGCCGGTGAGCGCCGCGCAGCCGGACGAGAAGGTGCGCAGCAGCAGGAACCCTGCCGCGAAGCCGGTGAAGGCGAACCCGTGGTCGGGCTTGATCGTGTACTGCGCGCTCGAGGCGTCGGGGAGGTCGCCGAAGAAGTAGCGGCCGAGCCCGAACAGCGTCATGCCGACGATCGAGAGCATGAAGCCGTAGGTCGGGATGGCGAACGCCGCGCCCGACTCCTTCACGCCACGCAGGTTGATCGCGGTCAGCAGCACGACCAGCCCGACAGCGACCAGCGCCTCGTTCCCGTGGACGAAACCGATCTTCGACGAGGCGTTCTGCACGCCGGACGACACGGACACGGCCACGGTGAGCACGTAGTCGACGAGCAGCGCCGCCGCGACGGTCAGGCCGAACTTCGACCCGAGGTTGACCGTCGCGACCTCGTAGTCGCCGCCGCCCGAGGGGTAGGCGTGCACGTTCTGCCGGTACGACGCGACGACCACGAGCATCACCGCGGCCACGACCAGGCCGATCTTCCACGAGTACGCGTAGGCCGCGAGCCCCGCCGTGGACAGCGTCAGGAAGATCTCGTCTGGTGCGTAGGCGACGGAGGACAGCGCGTCCGACGCGAACACCGGCAGCGCGATCTTCTTGGGGAGCAGCGTCTCGCCGAGGCGATCGCTGCGGAGGGCGCGACCCAGGAGGACTCGCTTGGTGACGTCACCGATGCCGGACACGAGACGAAAGACTAGGGCGCGCGCCCGTGTAGCGTTTCGCGTCATGCACGTGGTGATCATGGGATGCGGCCGGGTGGGCTCCACCCTGGCCCGGTTCCTGGAGCGCGGCGGCCACTCGGTGGCCATCATCGACCAGGACGCCGGGGCCTTCCGCCGGCTCAGCACGGAGTTCGCCGGGCAGCGCGTCACCGGTGTCGGCTTCGACCGCGACACCCTCATCGAGGCCGGCATCGAGCGGGCCGAGGCGTTCGCCGCGGTGAGCTCCGGCGACAACTCCAACATCATCGCCGCGCGCGTCGCCCGGGAGACCTTCGGCGTCGAGAACGTCGTCGCCCGCATCTACGACCCGGCCCGCGCCGAGGTCTACCAGAAGCTCGGCATCCCCACGGTCGCCACCGTCCGCTGGACGGCCGACCAGGTGCTCCGCCGGCTGCTCCCCGAGGGCATGCTCAGCGAGTGGCGTGACCCGAGCGGAAAGGTCGTCCTGGCCGAGCTGGCCTACGACCCTGCCTGGATCGGCCACAAGGTCACCCAGCTCGAGGAGGACTCGGGCGCCCGGGTCGCCCTCATCACCCGCCTCGGCGAGGGCACCGTCCCGACCCTTGGCACCGTCGTCCAGGACGGCGACCTCCTGCACGTCACGATGAGCTGGGACCAGCGGGAGGACGTCGAGCGCGTCTTCGCCGCTGCGCCGGCCGAGGGGCACTGACATGCGCGTCGCCATCGCCGGAGCCGGCAACGTCGGCCGCTCCATCGCCCTCGAGCTCCTCGAGAACGGCCACAGCGTGCTGCTCATCGAGCGCGAGCAGAAGTCCATGAAGGTCCAGACCGTCCCCACCGCCGAGTGGCTCCTCGGTGACGCCTGCGAGATCGCGACGCTCCAGACCGCGCGGCTCGAGGAGTGCGACGTCGTCGTCGCCAGCACCGGGGACGACAAGGTCAACCTGGTCATCAGCCTGATCGCCAAGACCGAGTTCGGCGTCCCGCGCGTCGTGGCCCGCGTCAACCACCCGAAGAACGAGTGGCTCTTCAACGAGTCGTGGGGCGTCGACGTCAGCGTCTCCAGCCCGCGGCTGCTCGCTGCGGTCGTGGAGGAAGCGGTCAGCGTCGGCGACCTGGTCCGGCTGCTGACCTTCCGTCAGGGGCAGGCCAACCTGGTCGAGCTCACGCTCGCGCCGGACGCGGACCTGGTGGGCAAGCTCGTCGGCACGATCACCTGGCCGACCGACTCCGCCCTGGTCGCGATCCTGCGCGAGGGCCGGGTGATCACGCCCACCCCCGACGCCGCCCTCGAGGCGCACGACGAGCTGCTCATCGTCGCCACCTCCGAGGTCGAGGACGAGCTCGACGCGCTGCTGACGAAGACCGCTCAGGCCTGAGACTCCACGGCGGGCGCGGCCCGCCGCACGGCCCAGACCGTGAACAGCGCGGCGCCCACGAGCAGCACGTACTTCTCGACCTGGATCACGCCGAACAGGATGGCGTTGTCCTTGGCGCCGTCCCCGACCGACAGCGCCACGGCCGTCGCCACGCCGCAGCGGATGAGGAACGACGCCGACCACACCCAGGTCGACAGCACGCACGCCCGGCGCAGGGCCGGGTCGGTCTTCCACGCCTCGTACTTGCTGTCGATCGCCACGAGCGCCAGCGCGACCGCCGGCTGCTTGACGAGGTTCGACAGGGCGAAAGCGAGGCCCGAGAAGCCCGTGAGCGCGATGCCGGAGTAGAAGAAGCCCTTGCCGGAGCCGGTGAGCTTCACGAGCGCGACGGCGATCAGCAGGCCGAAGAAGCCGCTGACGCAGTACTGCAGCGACTCCCCCTTCGAGCGCCGGTAGGCGACGACCAGCAGCCCAGCGACGACGGCAGCGACCACGCCCGTGTTGAGGTCGGCGACCAGCCGCACGGCGATGAAGACGAGGGCCGGCACGCTGCTGTCGAAGACGCCCTTGCCGCCGCCCATCAGGGCGAGGAAGTGCTTGACGTGCAGCGGCTCCGACGAAGGGGGCTGGTCAGGCACCGACGGCCTTCAGCTCGTACTCCGGGTTGAAGAGCGTGACCTTTCCGTCGCGCTTGGTCAGCCGGCCGCGAGCGACGAGGGAACGGCCGGGGTCGATCCCGCGGATGCGGCGGCGCCCCAGCCACACGAGGGTCACGGTGCCGGTGCCGTCGTAGAGCTCGGCCTCCAGGGTGGGTACGCCGGCCAGCGGCCGCAGCACGACGGCGCGGAGCGTCCCGGCGACGCAGACGGGCTTGCCCACGGAGCAGAGGTTGACCGTGGTGGCGCCGGACTTCACGGCGGCAGCCTGGAGCTCCTCGCTGTGGACCTCCTCCTCGTCGGCCGTCAGCCGGTGGAGGGCCCGCTTCAACCTGGACACGTCTCGATGCTAAGCCGTCGAGGGCAGGATGCGGGCGAATCCGCCGGCCACGTCTGCGTAGGTGCCGGTGAGCAGCGCGATGCCGAGCGCGAGGAGGACCACTCCCCCGACGAGCGACACCCGTCGGGAGGCCCGGGACAGCCGCGCCGTCAGCCCCGGGGAGGCGGAGAGCAGCAGCCCGGCGATGACGAACGGGAGCCCGAGCCCGAGGGCGTACGCGAGAAGGAGCAGCGCCCCCGTGCCCGCCCCCTGCGACGTCGACGCGAACGCCAGCACGCTCCCGAGGAACGGTCCGACGCACGGCGTGAACGCGGTCCCGAACACCAGGCCGAGCAGCAGCGGGGCCGCCCACGACGTCGACCGCGCCAGCCGGGCCCGCGTGCCGTCGGCCGACACCGCGACCCTGGACAGCCAGCCGAGCCGGGCCTCCAGCAGCAGGAGCAGGGCCAGGACCACGACGAGCGCGCCGCCGGCCCGCTGCACCGGTCCCCCGGCGTGCCGGATCGCCGACCCCGCACCGCCCGCGACCGCGCCGAGCGTCACGAACACAGCGCTGAAGCCGACGACGTAGAGCAGCGACCCCTGGACGAACCCACCTCGCGACCCGGACAGCACGCCGACGTAGGCCGGGAGCAGTGGCACTGTGCAGGGCGCGAGGAAGGAGACCAGCCCGCTGCCCAGCGCGAACACCAGGGCCAGCAGCACCTCAACCGCCGTAGGTGAACGTGAACACCTGGAAGGCCCCGTCGGTGACCGTCAGCGCGAGCGTGCCGTAGCCGACGCCCGGGCCCGTCACCAGGTGCAGCAGGTCCTGCTGCGTGACGACGGCGACCGTCCGGCCGCCGCGCTCCACGAGCGACGGGCCGCGCCGACCTGCTGGGACCGGCTTGCCGTCGAGGGTCACGTCCACGACCACCTGTCCCGCGGCGGGCGCGGACGTTACGTAGACGTCCCGCGCCGTGAACGGCACGGTCAGCGTCGCGCCCCGGTCGAGCTCGAGCGCCTCGGGCAGGTGCCTGACCCTGCCGGTCGTCAGCGACGCCCCGCCGCGGTCGGTGCCGTAGTAGGTCTCGGGGGTGAGGCCGTTGCCCGGCTGCTCGTGGTCCCCCGTGACGACGGCGCGCGGACCGGTGGCCCCCAGCAAGGACCGGATCGCGTCCTCGGTCGAGGACTCGTTGCCCTCACCGACGCTGGTGTAGCGGATCAGGCCGTGCTGGTCGACGAGGTACTCCGCCGGCCAGTACTCGTTCTGGAAGGCCTGCCACGTGAGCATCTCCGGGTCCTCGGCGACCGGCCACGTCACGTCGAGCTCCTTGACCGCGCGAGCGACGTTGTCGTGCACCTTCTCGAACCCGAACTCGGGGCTGTGCACCCCGAGGACCGTCAGTCCCGGGTAGGTCTTCTGGAGCGCGCGCAGGAACGGCAGGGTGCGTCGGCAGTTGATGCAGGTGTAGGTCCAGAAGTCCACGAGGACGACCCGTCCGCGCAGGTCGGCCAGCGTGAGCGGGGGCGAGTTGTCGAAGTGGCTGATGCCGGCCAGCTCCGGGGCCTCCCGCGACTGCGACACCGGGCGCAGGGCGGGGGCGATCCCCTTCAGCGCCGAGGACCGGTTGGTCGTGAGCACGACGAGGACGGCCACGACGGCCAGGACCGACAGCGCGGCGGCAGCCACGAGGGAGCGCTGTCTTCTCACGTCCTGATCTTCGTTCCCCGAGGGCGTTCCGGCCTTCTCCGGGAGAAGACTCTCAGTGGATCTCGGTGATCTCCGGCCCGCGCTCCGGCATCTGGAAGCCGTGCTGCTCCGCGGCCTCCTCGGCCGCCTGCATGGCGTCGGCCGGCAGCCTCAGCGGGAGCGGCTCGCGGACGCCCATCGCCTCGTCGCCGCGGTCGACGACGACCTGGCGGAACGCCTCGATGAGCGGTGCGCACTGGGCGTCGTCGTGCGCGGCCGGCCCGGTGATGAGGCCGCGGAGGAACCAGCGCGGCCCGTCGACACCGAGGAACCGGGCGGGCGCCAGCTGCACGCCTCCGCCCGGGACCTCGGTCGGGACGGACGCGCGCAGCTCCGTGCCGACCGGGCCCGTGACCTCGGACGCCTGGCCGCCGCTGCTGTTGAGGGCGTCGCGGATCTCGGTGCGGACCTCGTCCCAGATGCCTTCGCGTCGCGGGGCCGCGAACGCGTTGAGCTGCAGGGCGGACTCGCCCAGGACGATCGTGGCGGCGACGACCTCTCCCTCGGGGTTCACCTCGAGCCGGACGTCGGTGCTCGGGAGCACCGGCACCCGCACGCTGCCGAGGTCGATGCGCTCGGGGTCGAGCGCCGGCGCGTCCTGCAGGTCCCACGGGCCCTGCGGGCGGGTCAGCTCGGCGGGGACCTCCGGCGTCGACGTGCTGCTCTCCTCCTTGGCGAGCTCCGCCAGCAGCATGGCGTCCTCCGCGGCACGCTGCTCCTCGTCGAGGTCGTCGACGAAGTTGTCGATGTCCTCGTCGGTCACCTCGTCGATCTCGACCTCGATGCCGCGGTCACGCCGCCCGAAAAGAGCCATGCCTACTGTCCTCCGAACCCACCGGTGGAGCCGTGCCCACCGTCGCCGCGCTCCGACTCGGGGAGCGCCTCCGTCTCTCGCCAGACCACGTGCTCGACGCGCTGCACGACGAGCTGCGCGACCCGGTCGAGCCGCTTCAGGCTCACCGTCTCGTGCAGGTCGTGGTTCACGAGGATGACCTGGATCTCGCCGCGGTAGCCCGCGTCGATCGTGCCGGGGGCGTTGACCAGGCCCACGCCGTGCTTGACCGCCAGCCCTGACCGCGGGTGCACGAAGGCCGCGTAGCCCTCGGGCAGCGCCATCGCGATCCCGGTGGGCAGCAGCACCCGCTCCCCCGGTGCCACGTCGACGTCGACGGTGGTCACGAGGTCGCACCCGGCGTCTCCTGCGCGCGCGTAGGCGGGCAGCGGGACCTCGGGGTCCAGCCGCACGACGTCGACGAGCAGGCTCACGGGTGGAAACCGTACCGTTGGGCGCATGCCGACGTACCGGGAGCGCCTGTGGGCGCCTGCGTCCTGGATGGTCATCACCCTCGGCGGCGCGGCGCTGATCGCGCTCAGCTTCCGCGAGAGCCTCGCCCTGCTGGTCGGGCTGCCCGTGGTGGGAGTGGTCGCACTGGTGCTGCTGTCGCGCCAGGTGCTGCGCGTCCAGGACGGCGTGCTGCACGTCCCCGGCGCCCGCGCGCCGCTGAGCGCGTTCGGCCCGGCAGAGGTGCTCGACCGGACCGCCCTGCGTGAGCGGATGGGGATCCGGGCGCAGCGCGACGCCTGGGTCCGCGTGCCGCCCTGGGCGAAGCAGGGGGTGCTGCTGCCGGTGACCGACCCCGAGGACGAGACTCCCTACTGGCTGGTCGGCACCCGCCGGCCGCAGGACCTCGCCGTCGCCCTGGCCCGCTTCCCGGAGGTACGCACGTGACGACCGCTCTCGACGAGGAGACCCTTGCCTTCGCCGGGGTCGCCGGCCAGCGACGGCTGCTCAGGCAGCGCGAGGTCACGGCCGTCGAGCTGCTCGAGACCTGCCTGCGCAGGATCGAGCGCCTCGACACGCGGCTGCGGGCGTTCCACACCGTCTTCGACGACAGCGCGCGCCAGGAGGCCCGCGCTGCCGACGAGGCGATCGCCGCCGGTGACGACCGTCCGCTGCTCGGCGTCCCCATCGCCGTCAAGGACTCGATGGCCGTCGCCGGTCACGTCGGCACCCTCGGCACCGGCTCGCCCGAGCCAGCGGCGCACCACGACAGCGAGATCGTCCGGCGGCTGCGCGCGGCAGGAGCGGTCATCATCGGTACGACGAAGCTGCCCGAGCTCGCCCTCTGGCCGTTCACGGAGTCTGCGACCTACGGCACCACGCGCAACCCCTGGGACCTGGCCCGCACACCGGGCGGCTCGTCCGGC
>CBIHPE010000003.1:0-53499 GCA_966212015.1 uncultured Frankiales bacterium
CGAGGAAGCCCCTGCCCCCAACGACCGCTTCATCGCGCTCGGCACCGTCGATGCCGAGTGGCGCGTCGACCGCATCACCAACGAAGTGCAGGAGCTGCTGGGCAGGTCGCCCGAGGAGGTGCTCTGCCGCTCGGTGTTCACCCTCATCCACCCCGAGGACGTCGGGTCGCTGCTCCTGCTGGCCGCTCACGCCGCCACCCAACCGGGGGGCTCCCTGGGTCGCGTACGGGTCATGGGCGCAGACGGGACCTGGACGTGGTGCCGGTTGAGCGTGCACGCCGTTGCGAGCGATCCACCCGCTGCCTTCGCGTTCTCGTTGTCGGGCGACACCCAGGTCATCCCTGCGCAGGACCCCCGCACCCTGGAGCTGGAAGAGCACCTCCGACGCATCGCCCGCGAGGTCGCCTCCTCCGGCGTCGCCGCCCTGTCCACCGACATGCCCACGTCGATCGAGCTGCCGCAGCTGAGCGAGCTGACGGCCCGGGAGTACGAGATCGTCGTCCGCCTCACGCACGGCCAGCGCATCGCCGCCATCGCACGCTCCCTGTTCCTGAGCGAGAGCACGGTGCGCAACCACCTCACCGGCGTCTACCGCAAGCTCGGGGTCTCCTCGCAGACCGAGCTCATCGACCTGCTCGACGGCGCTCGCACCCGGCAGGGCAGGGCCCACCATGCCCGATGAAGCTGGCCGGTCACCGGGATGACGTCGCCAGCGTGGCGATGAAGCGCTCGGCGGCGGCGTCCACATCGGCGTCCGGAGTGAGCAGGCGCTGCAGGAGCAGCCCGCGCAAGCAGGAGACGGCAAGCAGGCTGTGCTGCTTCGCGTCCGCCGCCCCGAGGCCGTCTCGCCGTGCGGCAGCTTCCAGCATCGCCGCCAGGTCGTCGAGGCCGGCGACGAACTCCTGAAACGCCTCGGGCGCGTAGACCGAGAGCCCGACGAGGTGGAAGAAGGCGCGCAGCCGCTCGCTGTGCGCCTCGTCGGAGTAGAAGCGCCAGATGGCGCGGAACAGCGCCTCGAAGCTGAGCTGGTCCTCCGTGGCGGCGATGACGAGGTTGTCGCGACGGCGAGCCTCCGAGAGCACCGCCCCGAGCAGTCCCGGTCGCGACCCGAAGTGGTAGGTCAGCAGCGTGTGGTGGACGTCCAGGCGCTGGGCGACCTGCCGCATCGAGAGGTTGGGGCTCGGGCCGCTCTCGCCGAACTCCTCGAACAGCGCCTCGAGCAGCCGGTCACGACCCTCACCGATCGGTGCTCTCACGCTTCCTCCGTTGACGACCTCACCAGTGTTGAGTACGTTACCGCGCACTGAACTCACCAGTGTTGAGGACCCTCTGGAGGTCTCGTGTCGGACGTCTGGTTCGCTGGCGGCACGGTCGTGGACGGCAGCGGCCGGGACCCGGCGGCGCTCGACGTCTGCGTGAGGGACGGCGTCATCAGCGCTGTCGGACGAGCGCCCGCGGGTGCGGACGCCGTCGACCTGGGCGGCATGGTGCTGACACCCGGGCTGATCGACGCGCACGTGCACCTCGGCCTGTCCAGCCCGATCAGGGCTCAGTTCGGCTTCCAGCTCTCTGCCGCGGAGCTCGCCGCCGACATCTTCGCCACGGCGGGCCAGGCCCTGGACGCGGGCTTCACCACCGTGCGCGACACCGGCGGGATCGACGGCGGCGTCGTCAGCGTCATCGCCAAGGGCAAGGTCCGCGGGCCGCGCGTGCTGTCGTGCGGCCCCGTGCAGTGCCAGACCGGCGGCCACGGCTACTACGGCGCCGAGTGGGAGCCGACCGAGCTCTGGGAGCGCCACCACGTCCCCGGTCTCTGCGCGCTGTCGCTCATGTCGGGCAACGCCGACGAGCTGCGCAAGAACGTGCGCGAGTCGTTCCGCCGGGGCGCGAGCTTCCTCAAGCTGTGCGTCACGGGGGGAGTGGTCGGCGGGCACGACCGCCTTGCCGACACGCAGTTCGCGGTCGAGGAGATCGCCGTCGCCGTCGAGGAGGCGGCCGCACGGGGCACCTACGTGACGGTGCACGCGCACAACAACGCGGGCATCCGCAACGCGGTCCGGGCCGGCGTGCGGTGCGTCGAGCACGGCACCTCCCTCGACGAGCAGACGGCCGCGCTCATGGCCCAGCACGACGTGGCCCTCGTGCCGACCTTCGCTGTCGTCGACGCGCTGATGGCCGGCCCGGAGGCGATGGACCTCGACCCCTCGACGCGCGACAAGCTGGCTGGAGTGCGCGAGCAGATGGCGAACGCCCTCGAGGTCGCTCGCGCCGCGGGACTGCGCATCGGGTCGGGGTCCGACCTGATCGGTCCGGACCAGCAGCGGCGGGGGGAGGAGCTGCGCCTGCGGGCAGAGCTCGAGTCGCCGATGGCAGCCCTTGTGTCGGCCACGAGCGTCAACGCGAACATCCTGGGCATCGGCGACGCGGTCGGCACCATCGCCGTCGGGATGCGCGCCGACCTCGTCGCGTGGCGGCAGGACCCCTTGGAGGACGCGAAGGTGTTCGCCGATCCCGACCTGGTCGCGCTCGTCGTGAAGGCCGGTCACACTGTGAAGGAGACGCGATGAGCGCGATGCTGCACGGCTGCCTGGCGGACACCGACTACCTCGAGGTCACGGCCTCGTCCGGCCACACGTACGGGGTGTGGGTGACGACCCCTCCCGGCTACGCCGACGGCACCGACGCCCTCCCTCTGATCTATGTGATGGACGGCAACTTCGCCGTGGGCCAGACGGCCCCGCTCATCGTCAGCCAGTCCGACCCCTACCTGACGGTCGCGCCGTACATCCAGGTGAGCGTCGGCTACGCCGGCGACGAGGCCGCGGAGTGGGCGACGCTCCGCAACCGTGACCTCGTCCCGCCCGGGGAGCCCGTCGCCGATGCGATGGTGACGACGCTGGAGTCGGCCCGTGATGCGGGGACGATGTCGCAGGAGCACGTGGATGCCTACCTCGAAAAGCTGCGCGACACGCACGCCGACGTGTTCCTGAGCTTTCTCGCCGACGAGCTGCACCCCCGGCTGGTGTCGACCTACCGCGTCAGCGAGTCCGGCCACGGGCTGTTCGGCTACTCCTACGGGGGCCTGTTCGCGCTGTACGCCTGGCTCGCCGGCGGGCACCCGTTCGCCACCGTCGGAGCCGGCAGCCCGGGTGTGGCTGCGCCCGACAGCCAGGTCTTCGGGCTCGTCGACGGGCTGACGACCAGCGGGACCCCGGACGCCCGGCTGCACGTCACGCTGAACGAGCTCGAGGTCATCGGGCCCATCCCCATCTACCGAGACATCGCCCGCAACGCGCTCGCTGTCGTCGAGCGGCTCCACGCCGAGGGCCACTCGTCCGCCGTCACGGTCGAGCTGCTGGACGCCACGCACGTGACCGGCATCCCCGCCTCCTTCCTGAGCTACCTCAAGACCTGCCATGCGCGCTGACGGGCGGCTTGCCGCCTGCCTCACGGCGCTGTGCCTGACGGCGGCTGCCTGCGGGACGACCGTGCCTGCGGCCGAGCAGCAGCGTGGCCCCTACGACTCCTCGGGGCTGTCGGGGTCCACCGGGACGACCGGTTCGGTGGCCGGTCCTGCAGGAGGCGCACAACCCACAGGAGTCCTGGCAGACGGCGGAGGGACCACCGGGACCGGCACGAGCACCTCGGGCTCCGGTGCGGGTACGACGACGGCAGCGCAACCACCCACCGGGCCGGTCCAGCCCGGCAGCACCGCGCCTGCCGGGGGCGGGTCGCACGAGCCCATCAAGCTCGGCGCGCTGACGGCGACCGGCGCGGCGAAGTACCAGCAGACGCTCGGCGTCTCGGGTGCCACCGGCGACCAGACGGCGATGACGAAGGCCGTGGTGGACGACATCAACGCCCACGGCGGCATCGGCGGTCGACGCATCGAGCTCCTCACGTACGACCTCGATGCAGCGGCCTTCTCGGCCAACGCCTCCCAGGCGATGCAGACCGCCTGCACCTACTTCACGCAGGACCACAAGGTCGCTGCGCTCGCGTCCTACGTGGCGCTGGCGCCGGAGAGCTTCTACGCGTGCCTGGCCAAGGCGCACCTGCCCGTGGTGTCCCCTGACGAGGGCGTGTCCGCGGACTTCTTCACGCGCTACCTCGACTCGCTCTACATGCCGTCGGCCCCGAACTACACGCGGCTGCTCACCGACAGCGTCGACGCCCTCTGGCAAGCGGGGTGGCTGTCCGCGACGTCACGCGTCGGCGTGGTCGGCTACGACACCAACGACGTCCACTCGATCGTCGACAAGGGCCTCGTCCCCGCTCTGCATCGGCACGGGCTGAAGCTCGACGCAGGTCTGTTCACCGCGGCCGACAGCTCCGGCGCCTCTGACTACAACGGCGGCGTCCTGAAGTTCAAGGCGCAGGGCATCGACCGGGTCTTCTTCGCCCCGGGCGGCCAGCCGTACTACTTCGCCCTGGCCGCGTCGTCGCAGGGCTACCGCCCGCACTACGAGCTGAGCTCGCTGGAGTACCCGACGACCCTCACCGCCAACCTGCCCGCGAGCCAGCTCTCGGGCTCGATGGGCGTGGGGTGGTCGCCCTACTTCGACCTGCCGAGCAGCGCGTGGTCGTCCGTGGTCACGCCTGGCATCGCGCAGTGCCGCAGGGCCATGGCCCCTGCGGCCCAGGACTTCTCCTCCGGCACCACGCTGGGCATCGCTGCCTGGATCTGCGACGAGTGGTTCTTCCTGCGAGCCGTCCTCACCTCGGCTGCCGTGACGGACGACGTGACCTTCCGGCGTGCCGCCGAAGCGCTGGGCGGCAGCTTCCGCTCCGCGTCCACGTTCCGCACGGCCCTGGGCGCCGGGCGCACGCACGACGGCGCGGCGGCCTACCGGCTGCTCGCCTTCGACGACGCCTGCTCCTGCTACCGCTACCGCACCCCCGTCCGGCCGCTGCCCTGAGGTGACGGCCCGTGCGGAGCGTGGGTGGCCAAGGCGGTCAGTACCTGTAGAGCTGCGCGATCGCCTTCATCTGCGCAGGTCCGGGAGGCGGTCCCATCTCGCTGCGGAAGTCGCCCGGACCCGCGAGCCAGTAGGCGAACACCTCTGCCCAGTCACCGGCCGGCGTCCGGTAGTCGGTGCAGCCGTTGCAGCCGTACCAGTCCGCCAACGGGTTGAGCCCCCGCAGCGTGAGGTAGGCCGCGTGCTTGGCGTCGCTCCCGTGGGTGAAGTCCAGGACGTGCCCGAGCTCGTGCGCGATGGTGTGCGCGAGGATCAGGTCCGACTGCTTCCTCCTCACCCAGATCGTCACGGTCTTCCTGCCGCCGTCGGTGAAGCCGAGAAGGCCCTTCTTCTCTGGCAGGAACACGATCCGGTAGCCCAGTCGCTGCCAGTCGTAGTGCAGCGATGCCAGCACCCGCATACCGCGTTGCGTCGGCGTCTCCACCCGCACGGGCGGGGCGGGGGCTCGCTTCACGACGGGCCTGGTCGCTGGCCGCACGACGACCGGCGCCCGCTTCTTCGGCGCGGGAGCCGCGACGACTGCGCGGCGCTTCACCGTGACCTGCACCCGTCTCTTCGCCGGTCGTGCGGCCGGGGCCGCAGGACGAACGGGGGGTACGGCGACGGGCGCCGCCACCGGAGGAGCGCTCGCCACCGGCCGTGGCGCAGCGACGGGGGCGGAGGGGGCAGAGCCCGGCGAGGCGACGGCCAGCGCGACCACCCCGCTCACGCCGAGTCCGGCAAGCAGGGCACAGGGCGCGATCCGTCGCATTGAGGGCATACAGGCGGTATCGGCACGGCAGGATCGCGACTTTTGCGTTCGGACCGTCAGAAGCGCGACAGGTGCAGCGGCCCCGGCGCAGGCTCCTGGGTGGGAGGCCGTCGTCGGACTCGGGTGGAAGCGCGGTCAGGCGCGGGCGGACTTGACCAGTCCGTCGACCCCTGCCGCGAGGAGCTGGACGCCACGGTCGAGGTAGCCCGCCTGGTCGTCGCAGTCGATGAGGTGCTCGGCGAGGGCCAGCACGTGGGGGAACTCGGCCGGGTCGAGCAGCGCGAAGGCTGCGCGCTTGGCCCGCAGCTGGGCCTGCCGGTCGTCGCGCTCCAGGTCGTTGCCGGGCATCGCGTCGACGAGGGAGACCAGGCCCGCGAGCAGCTGGGCTCCGGTCTCGGCGGCCAGCTTGTCGGACAGCCCGGCCTTGCGCAGCAGGCCGAGCACGCGCTCGGCCACGACCAGACCAGCGGGGCTGCGCAGGACGGTGGGAAGGGCGAGCGTGGCCACGGACGCGTGGGCCTGCAGGGCGTCGGCCAGCGCGCGCAGGACGGCGTGCAGCTCGACCCGCCAGGAGCGGTCAGCGGGCGGGAGGACGACGGCGGCGAACAGCCGCTCGCCGAGGGCGGCTTCGAGGGCCACCTTGTCCTCGAAGTGCCAGTAGAGCGCCATCGGCGTGACGCCGAGCTCCTTCGCGAGCTTGCGCACCGACAGGTTCGCGAGCCCGTCGTGAGCCGCCAGCTCGAGGGCCGCGTCCACCACGGCGTCTCGTGAGAGCCGGACCCGCGCTGTCGTCATGAGGGAAATCTAGCACCTTCCCTTTACACCGTACAGGAACTGGGTGTACAACCTTCTACATCGTACTTGTACGCCGTACAAGAACACCGTAGAGGAGCACACCATGAGCGCCACGCTCACCGCAGAGCGGCCCGCGACCGCGACGCACAAGGCCAGCTGGCTGGTCCTGCTGGTGGTCGCGATCGCCGGGTTCATCGAGACCCTGGATGTCACGATCGTCAACGTGGCCCTCCCTGACCTCCAGTCCGACCTGGGCGTCGGCGGGGCCGACCTGACGTGGGCCGTCAGCGCCTACGTCCTGATGTACGGAGGTCTGCTGCTGCTCGGCGGCCGGCTGGCCGACGCCCTCGGCCGGCGCCGCACCTTCGTGAGCGGGCTCGGACTGTTCGGAGCCGCGAGCCTCGCCGCCGGACTGGCGCCCACGTTCTGGTCCCTCGTCGTCTTCCGCGGCATCCAGGGAGTCGGCGCGGCGATGCTCGCCCCGGCCGCACTCGCGCTGCTCACCACGACCTACCCCGCCGGCCGCCAGCGCGACATCGCGCTCGGCGTCTGGGGCGGGCTCGCCGGACTGGGCGGCACGCTCGGCGTGGTGCTCGGCGGTGTCGTCATCGACGCGCTGTCGTGGCGCTGGGTGTTCCTCGTCAACGTCCCGATCATCGCGGCGCTCGTCGTCGCCGCCCGTCGCCATCTGCCGGAGAGCAAGGCCCCGCGCGCCGACCGCATCGACGTCCTCGGTGGCGTGCTCGGCACCGCAGGTCTGCTGCTCCTCGTCCTCGCCGCCGTCCGGGCCGAGACGCAGCACTGGGGCAGCACCGAGGTGATCGGCCTGCTGGCGGCGAGCGCTGCCACGCTCACCGCGTTCGTCTCCGTCGAGCGCAGCCGCGCCCACGCCCTCATGCCCCTGCGCCTGTTCGCGAACGACAGCCTGCGCCGCGGCACGGCGATGCTGGCCCTGAACGGCGCCGGCTTCCTGTCGATGTTCTTCCTCAGCGCGGTCTACCTGCAGCAGGCGCGCGGCGCCAGCGCCCTCACGGCCGGCCTGGAGTTCCTGCCGATGGGCGTCGCGGCGATCATCGGCGCCGTCACGGCGGGGCAGCTCGCGACGAAGGTCGGCACGCGCCCTGTGCAGCTGGTCGGCGCGGTCCTCACCGTCGCGGGTCTCGGCCTGCTGGCGCTCGGCGACCCGCAAGGCAGCTACTGGACCCAGCTGCTGCCGGGCTTCACGGTCTACGGCCTGGGCATCCTCGCGGTCGGCGTCCCGAGCCAGCTGGCAGCCCAGTCCGGCATCGCCCACGACGACGCCGGCATCGGCTCAGGCGTCGTCAACGCGAGCTACCAGGTCGGTGGCGCGGTGGGCCTGTCGGTCGTCACCAGCCTCGTGACCAGCCACGTCACGAGCCGCCTGCACGACGGTGCGGCGCAGCTCGACGCGCTGACGGGCGGCTACCGGTTCGGCCTGGGCCTGGCCGGCGCGGCTGCTGTCGTCATCGCGCTGCTGGCCCTGACGGGACCGACGACGCGGCCTACCGCGGACGACCTGCTGGGCGCCCACTAGGAGCGGAGGTCAGGTCGACGGCCTAGTAGGCCACACCGACGTGCGCTCGTGAGTGCTGCGGGTTCTCGATCTCGTCAACGATGGCGGCGGCGAAGTCGGCGCCACCGATCGTGGAGCCGCCCTGCTCGTCGAACAGCGCCACGTCGTCACCGATCCGGTAGGAGCCGGTGCGCTCTCCGGCAGCCCACGACCCGTAGCTCCCCGCAGGCGAGAAGAACACCCAGTCGAGCTCGGCCGGCGCGCGCTCCACGAGCATCACGCGGGTGGCCTCGCCCTCGAGGGCCTCGGCGCGGTACTGCTCGTCGATCTCGCCCTCGACGAAGCGCGGCGCCCCCGGCGCGGGACGCAGCGAGCTGAAGCCCCCGACCTGCAGGTAGCGCGCGCCGGCGTCCGCGGACAGCTCGGCGAGCCGCTGGTAGACCTCAGGCAGTCGTCCGGCCATGTCGCCGCGAGGCGCCAGCGCGGCCACGACCGCGTCGGCGCCGCTGATGACGCGCGAGGCGATCTGCTCGGCGGAGCCCAGCTCGTAGGTCACGCCGTCGATCTGCTCCGACGGCGCGGACCGGCTGACCGCGACGACCTCGTGACCGCGGGCGGCGGCCTCCCGGACCACGTTGCTGCCCGTGTAACCCGTCCCGCCGAACACCACGACCTTGCTCATCACTGGGCTCCTCTCGTCGTTGACAGGGCCAACGTCGGCGTGAGCTCTGCTATGCCGACCGAGGACCTACGTGAACGGCAAAGGGTCTGGACCCCTGCTCTTTCCGGCGAGAAGGCTTGCGCTTCCAGGAGTTAGTCAGTTAACTCACTCTATGCCTTTCGATGATCCTTCGGTCCTTTCGTCTCTCGGGGACGACACGCCTGTCCTCGACACGAAGCGCGGGAAGCAGGTGCTCCTCCTGCTGCTCGGTGTCGGCTTCCTCGACTTCGTCGATGCGTCGATCGTCAACGTCGCGCTGCCGTCCATCCGCGCGGACCTGGGCTTCAGCGTGGCCCACCTGCAGTGGGTTCTCAGCGCCTACCTGCTGACCTACGGCGGCTTCATGCTGCTGGGCGGGCGGCTGGCCGACCTGCTGGGCCGGCGTCGCTTGCTCGTGGCGGGAACAGCCCTCTTCCTCCTCAGCTCTGCCTCTGCAGGGCTCGCGCAGAACCCGGGAACCCTCATCGGCTCGCGGCTGGCCCAGGGCGTCGGTGCCGCGCTGATGCTGCCTGCCGCGCTGTCGATCCTCACCACGACGTTCCGTCTTCCGACGGACCGGGCGAAGGCCCTGGGTGCCTGGGGCGGCCTCGCCGGCCTCGGTTCCGCGGCCGGAGTGCTGCTCGGCGGGGCCTTGTCGGACTACCTCGGCTGGCGCTGGGTCTTCTTCGTCAACCCACCCGTCTGCCTGCTCGTGCTGCTCGCGACCTTCCGCCTGCTCCCATCGGACAGGCCGGCGCACCGCGGCCGGCTCGACGTGGTGGGTGCCGTGCTGCTCACGTCGGCGATGCTGCTGCTCGTCTACACGATCGTCGAGGCGCCCGCGCGGGGTTGGGGAGCCGACCGCACCGTCGGGGGCTTCGTCGGCGCGGGGGTGCTGCTGCTCGCCTTCGGCGTCTTCGAGAGCTCCGTCGAGCACCCCGTGATCCCCTTCTCCATCTTCCGCATCAAGGGGCTCGGCGAGGCCGACCTCACGCAGGTGGTGGCGCTGGCGGGCTTCTACTCGATGTTCTTCTTCGCCACCCTCTACATGCAGAACGTCCTGCACTACTCGCAGATCAAGACAGGGGTCATCTACCTGGGCCCGACCCTCGGAGTGGTGGTCGGCGCCGGCGTGGCGACCAAGCTCCTCCCGAGCACCGGCACTCGTCCGCTGATCGTGTCCGGTGCCGTTGCGGGCGCTGCCGGCATCTTCTGGCTGTCCTTCATCCCCGTGCACGGCCACTACGTGAGCGATCTGCTCGGGCCTCTTCAGGTGATGTCGTTCGGGCTCGGCTGCCTGTTCGTCGGGGTGACGACCGCCGCTCAGGCCGGCGTGCCCGAGGAGCAGGCCGGTCTGGCGGCTGCCCTCATCAATGCATCGACGTGGCTCGGGGGTGCCCTCGGCGTGGCGGTCTTCTCCGCCGTGGCCGCCTCGAGGACGACCCACCGGTTGGCGGCAGGGGCGAGCGAGCCGGCTGCGGCCACGAGCGGCTACCGGGCGGCGTTCCTGGCCTCGGCGATCGCCATCGCCGTCGCCGCTGTGATCGCGTTCAGGGCGCGCAACGCGACCGCAGCCGATCTCGCCGGCGAGCCGCAGGTCCCCGGCATCATCGACGTCTGACGCGGTGCGGGGGTTTCGTCCCCTCAGCGCGCGCGTGACTGCGTACGATCTGTGTGAGATGACTGACTCTCACCGCGGCGGGAAGCGGGAGCGACTCGTGGCCAGCGCCACCGAGCTCCTGCACCAGCAGGGCGTGCACCGCACCACGTTGGCTGACATCGCCGCTCGGGCGGACGTGCCGCTCGGCAACGTCTACTACTACTACAAGACACGCGACGACCTCGTCGATGCGGTCGTGGAGCAGTGCCGGGCCGTGCAGTGCGACAAGCTCGAAGAGCTGAACCGGCGGGCCACCCCCAAGGCGCGGCTGAAGGGGCTGGCGGAGCTGTGGTCCTCTCAGGCCGACGAGGTCGCGGCGCACGGCTGCCCCACCGGGAGCTTGGCCTACGAGCTGAACAAGGGCCACGACCCGGTCGCCGACAACGCCCGGGGGCTGCTTGAGATGATCGTGGAGTGGGCTGCGACGCAGTTCCGCGAGCTCGGACTGCGCGATGCTCGCGGCCTTGCGGTGCACCTCATCTCGGCGATCCAGGGCGCCGCACTGCTGGCCAACACGTTCGGCGACCCGGCTCTGATGCGTGCAGAGGTCCGTCGACTGGAACGCTGGGTCGACGAGGTGGCAGAGCCCGGCGGGAGGTGACGCAACCGGCTTCTCGGCGGTCGGGACAGATCGTCGGGTGCACGACGTACTCCGCGCCCTTGCCACCGACGGGCGAGCCGCCTGAGGACTCGCCCGCCCTGCACGAAGGGGCCGCGCTCACCGGTGCCGGAACGGCTGAGGGGGCGCGGCGAGCGTCGCGCGGGGACAGCCGGCCAGTGTCAGACCGCCATAGGCGAACGCCTCGTCGCACAGGCTCTGCACGGTCCAGCCGGTGGCGGAGCCCGCGCGGGTGATCGTCACGCGGAAGACCGTGATGTCGTACCGGCCCGGCCTGCCGTACACGACCTGAAGGCTGCCGAGCAGCCGCGCACGGCCCGGTCCGGCGTCGCTGCCGTCCCAGCACCGGTCGTACCGGTCCCAGCGCGCGGGCTCGGCGACCCAGACGCCCGAGGAGCGGGCATCGCGCAGCAGCAGCTCGGCGAGGATGCGCCGCGCGGCGGCCTCCGGCAGGATCGCTGCCGGCCGGATGACCTCGGTGACGGGACGGTCCCCGTACGCCTGGCTCGCGATCGCCTCGAGGGCCTGCCTCTGGGAAGGGAGCTGGACATGCCCGGACGGCGGAGAGGTCATCGCGTCGCCTCGAGGAAGTCGAGGTAGAGGTGCTGGTCGCACCGTGCCTGCCTGAGCAGCTGGCGCTGCTGCAGAAAGCCCCGGTCGACGAGCCGTGACGAGGCCGCCGGCGAGGAGGCAGCCGGCGAGGAGGCAGCCGGCGAGGAGGCTTGCGAGGACGCCGCCCGGCGTACAGGGAGCCGCAGAGCCGCGCCGACCAGCAGGCCGGCAGCGATGACGGACCCGGACAACCTGCGAGCCTCTTCCTGCGTCAAGGACCACCGGCCGATCCCGAACAGGTCGGGCCGGTGGATCGCGCGCGTCGAGGCGAGGTGCACGGGGGTCACGCAGAAGGCGACCATCGTGCGCGAGGCCGCGTGTCTCGCTGCTACGACCTCGGCGTCGCACGAAGCCGGCGCGCTGCCGCCGGGAGGGAGGGAAGAGCTCATCGCCTGTGCCGGTTGTCCGGACGCGGGGCCGGTGGATGGGCCGGAGGTCCCGGCGGCGACGCCGAGCACGACGCCGAGGAGCACGGCGCCGAGGCACAGCACTGCCGATCCGCGCGCTGACCCGCGCAGCTGATGCGCCCATCGTCCTGGCCTCATGACCCTCCTTGATCCTGGCCGCGGCGAGCCTGCGGCGATCTGGCGCGAGCACGGTCGCCGGTTCGGACCGGCACCCCGTCGCGTTGAGGTGGTGAGCATCGCGTCGCCAGACGCCCGACCTGAGCGCTCACCGGCACTTTGACGAGAAGGAGGGACCTCGCCCTGGGTGGGTGCGACCAGGTCGACTGGACCCGCCTGACCGTGCGTGTGGTCCAGACGGACTAGGTGGCCCATGGCGGCGCCGCTCGAGCCGACTGCCTGGGTCCGGCAAGGTCGACCAGGCAACGGCCAGCACATAGGGCCCGCGCCACAGCCGGTCAAGAACCTGGCTGCCGACGCCGTCATCGGTCGCGCCACGCGATCGCCGTCGACGCGCTCCGCTGACCAGTCAAGGCGGTGAACGGCTGGATCCCGAGGGTCCTCGATCCGTCGGGCACTACCGTGCGGCCATGAGCAACCACGCTGCACCTGCGCGTGCGAAGTGGAGCGGCGTTGCTCGCGTCGCCGCGAGCTACGTCCTCGCGTTCGGTCTGGGGCTCGTCTGGCTGATCAGCGGCCCTGACACGGGACGCCTGTGGCTCGACGGGCTGATCGCCGACCTCATCGCGACCGCCGTGGTGTTCGTCGCCAGCCGGCTGCACCACAACTCGAGCTTCTACGACGCCTACTGGAGCGTGCTGCCGCCGCTGCTGGCCCTGTACTGGTGGGTCGCTGCCGACGCGGGCGTCGACGACGCACGCTGGTGGCTGCTGCTCGCGGTCATGCTGGTGTGGGCGGTGCGCCTCACGGCCAACTGGGTCTACGGGTTCCCGGGCCTGCACCACGAGGACTGGCGCTACGCGAAGCTGCGCGCCTCGGCCGGCAAGGCGGAGCTCGCCGCGGACCTCTTCGGGATCCACGTGATCCCGACGCTGCAGGTCTTCATGGGGATGCTCGGTGCGTACGTCGTCGCGACGCGCACCGGCGAGCCGTTCGGCCCGCTGGACGTCGTCGCGCTCGTCGTCGGCGTCGGAGCGGTGACGATCGAGACAGTCGCTGACATCCAGATGCACCGCTTCGTCGCGTCCAAGAAGGCGGGTGGCGTCGTCGGCTCGGTGATGGACCGCGGCCTGTGGTCGTGGTCGCGGCACCCGAACTACTTCGGCGAGTGGGGCTTCTGGCTCTCCGTGGCCCTGCTCGGCCTCGCTGCGGACCACGGCGCGTGGTGGGTGCTGCTCGGACCGGTCGCGATGCTGGCGATGTTCTACGGCGCCAGCATCCCGATGATGGAGGAGCGGTCGCTCGAACGGCGCCCCGATTACGCCGAGGTCGTGGCGCGCACCTCGAAGTTCGTACCCCTTCCGCCGCGCCGGACGAGAGCTGCCGCGTGAGCCGTCCCAGAGTCGTCGTCGCTGGCCTGGGCGACACCGGGTGCCTGGTCGCCATGCGGCTGGCCAAGCACGCGGACGTCGTGGGCATCTCGGTGAAGCCCGGACTGCTGAGCGGACAGGAGCTCGGTCGCCGGCTGGCCCGCCCCGAGGGCTGGACCCGCGACTACTGGCTGCCCTTCCACCAGCTGCGTGGGCTCGACCGGGTGCGCGTCGTGCAGGGCACCTTGACGGGGCTGGACACCGACGCCCGTACCGTGACCGTCCGCCTGCAGGACGGGACGACGCAGGCCGAGCCCTTCGACGTACTGGTCATCTCGACGGGCGTGACCAACGGGTTCTGGCGGCGACCGACGGTGCAGGACGTCGCAGAGGTCGACGCCGAGGTCCGCGACGCGCACCGCAGGGTCGTCGAGGCCGCGTCGGTCGTGGTGGTGGGTGGCGGATCGGCAGCCGTCAGTGCCGCGGCGCAGACCGCCGATGCCTTCCCCGACAAGCAGGTCGACCTTTTCTTCCCGGGGGAGCGGCTCGTGCCGCACCACCACCCGCGGGTGTGGTCGGACCTGCGCCGTCGGATGGAGAGGCTGGGCGTGGGGCTCCACCCGGGTCACCGCGCCGTGCTGCCCGACAGCCTCGAGGAGATCGGCAAGGGGCCGGTCCGTTGGAGCACCGGCCAGGAGCCGACCGATGCCGACGCAGTCATCTACGCCGTCGGCAAGGTCACCCCCAACACTGGCTGGCTGCCCGCCGCGCTGCTCGACGACGACGGCTTCGTGCTCGTCGACCGGGAGCTGCGGGTCCCTGGCATCGACGGCGTGTTCGCGATCGGCGACGTCGCAGCGACCGACCCCCAGCGCAGCTCTGCCCGCAACTTCGCCTACCGCGTGCTCGTCCCCAACATCCGGGCCCACCTGGCCGGCGGCCGGCTCAAGCAGTACCGGCTCCCGCGCAGTCGCTGGGGCTCGATCATGGGCGAGCTTCGTGACGGTGTCGTGCTCTACTCGCCACGAGGCAAGCCGAGCAAGCTGCCCCTGCTGGTGAACCGCCGGTTCGTCGTGCCCGTCTTCCAGCGCCGTGTGATCTACGGCGGGATCCGTCGCCGGCAGGGCTAGCGCACCCTGCGGCGGACCTGGCGCACCTCGACGTCGGCGGCGCCGACGACATGTCCGTTCGTGCACTCGGCGCGCGCCTCCACCCGGGCCCCGCAGGTGGCGTGCGCGAACTCGAGCTGGTCGTTGCCACCTGCGTGCTTCACGCCCCAGGCGAACAGCCCGATGAGGATGGGCATCAGGTCGACCCCGGCTTCGGTGAGGGCATAGCCGTCGCGCTCACGATCGCCCGGCTCCTGGTAGGGGCGGCGCTCCAGCAGCCCGTGGTCGACGAGGGTGCGCAGGTGACCGGCGGCGGTCGCGGGTGCCAGGCCGACGCGCTCGACGAAGTCGTCGAAGCGGTGCGTGCCGTAGTGGGCCTCGCGGAGGATGAGCATCGCCGGGCGGGAGCCCACGACGGAGATGGCCTTCTCGATCGGGCAGACGCCGACGGCGGACCAGCGGCTGCGGTCGGCCAGGGCTTCCTCGAGCTGCATGTCGCCCACCTCACATCCTCAACTGACTTCAGGATCTCGACGTCTGGTGTTACGGTAGCCGGCATCTGACTTCGGATGTCTGAAGCCCGGACGTCGAGGTGGGGACGGGGTCTTGGAGATCAACGACAGCGTGGTGCTGGTGACGGGAGCGAACGGCGGGCTGGGTCGCGAGTTCGTCGCGCAGGCCCTGCAGCGCGGGGCGCGCAAGGTCTACGCCGCGGCACGGCGCGCCCGCAGGAGTGGGCGGACGAGCGGGTCGTACCGCTGCACCTCGACGTGACCGACCCGGCGTCGATCTCGGCGGCGCTGGACGCGGCGCGTGACACGACGGTCCTCATCAACAACGCCGGGATCACCGGCGCGGAGTCGCTCGTCACGTCTGACCTGGCGAGCATCCGGGCGACCTTCGAGACCAACGTCTTCGGTCCGGTGCAGCTGGTGCAGGGCCTTGCGCCGTCCCTCGCAGACGCCGGTGGGGGAGCGGTGGTCAACGTGCTCTCGGCGCTGAGCTGGCTTGCGACGCCTGGTGCTTACAGCCCGACCAAGGCGGCGCTCTGGGGCGTCACGAACTCGCTGCGCCTCGAGCTGGCGGCGCAGGGCACGCAGGTCGTGGGTGCCCACCTCGGGTTCACCGACACCCCGATGATCGAGCACCTCGACGTCGCCAAGGGCGACGCGGGTGATGTCGTCGCGGCGATCCTCGACGGGCTCGAGGCAGGGGCGGACGAGGTGCTCGCGGACGACACCTCCCGCGCGGTCAAGGCCGGACTGTCCGCCTCCACCACGAGCGGCATCAGCATCCAAGCCTGACCGGCCGCCTTACCCACCATGGAGAACGCCATGAGCACATCCCGTACGTCAGCAGTCATCGTCGACGCAGTGCGCACCCCCGTCGCCAAGGGCAAGCCCGGTGGCGCCTACAGCGAGGTGCACCCGGTCGACCTGCACGCCGTGGCGCTGCGCGCGCTCGTCGAGCGCAACGACCTGGACCCGGCGGAGATCGACGACGTCATCAGCGGTGCCGTCGGCCAGGTCGGGGAGCAGTCGGCGAACACCGCGCGCTGGGCCGTCCTGGCGGCCGGCTACCCGGAGTCGGTCCCGGCCGTGACCGTGGACCGTCAGTGCGGCAGCAGCCAGCAGGCACTGCACTTCGCGGCGCAGGGCGTCATGGCCGGCGCGTACGACATCGCCGTCGCCTCCGGCGTCGAGTCGATGAGCCGCATCCCGATCGGCAGCCAGGCGATGGGTCGTGACTTCGCCGGTCCTTCGGTGCACGAGCGCTACCACGGCGGCCTCGTGCCGCAGGGCATCAGCGCCGAGCTCATCGCCCAGAAGTGGGGGCTGAGCCGCGCACAGCTCGACGACTACTCCGCGAGGTCGCACGAGCGGGCAGCCGCCGCCTGGTCGAAGGGCTTGTTCGACGCGCAGGTCGTGAGGGTCAACGCGCTCGCGACCGACGAGACCATCCGTCCCGGGACGACAGCCGAGGTGCTGGCCGGGCTGCGGCCCGCGTTCCGCACGGACGACTGGGAGCGGCTGCACCCCGAGCTGGACTGGCGCGTGACGGCGGGAAACAGCTCTCCCGTCAACGACGGGTCAGCCGCGCTGCTCGTGGCCAGCGAGGACGCAGCCGCCCGACTGGGCCTCACGCCCCGGGCGCGCGTGCACTCGTTCGCCGTCGTCGGGGACGACCCGATCTTCATGCTGACCGGCATCATCCCCGCCACGCAGAAGGTGCTCGCGAAGGCCGGCCTGGGCATCGGCGACATCGACGCCTTCGAGGTCAACGAGGCCTTCGCCTCCGTCGTCCTCGCCTGGCAGGCCGAGACCGGCGCCGACCTCGACAAGGTCAACGTCAACGGCGGCGCCATCGCCATCGGCCACCCGCTGGGCGCGTCCGGTGCGCGGCTCGCGACCACCCTGCTCGGCGTGCTCGACCAGACCGGTGGCCGCTACGGCCTGCAGGTGATGTGCGAGGCGGGCGGCCTGGCCAACGCGACCATCATCGAGCGGCTCTAGATCAGTCCCCGTACTCTTTCGCGCGATCCGTGCCGCTCTCCGCGCCGTTCCTGCGCCGGCAAGCGGCACGCATCCGGGCCATGAGCGCCCCTGCGGGATCGGTCAGGGGTGGTCCTGGGCGGCGAGGAGCAGGGCGGCGAGCGGCTCGAGGGCCCGCTGCAGCTCCTCGAGCTCCGCGGCATCGAGAGCTTGGTACGGCACGGCCGCGAGCTGATCGGTGAGCGACTCGACGCGCTGCTTCACGGCCCGCCCCTCCTCGCTCAGCCAGCCGTCGTCACCGATGAGCCCGCGGTCGCGCATGCCGTCGACGACGGCGTCGATCTGCATCCGTGGCAGGTGGTGGATGCGGCCGAACCGGTGCGCCGGGAGGTCCATGTCGAGCGCCAGCAGGACGTGCGCCTCGAGGCGGGCGATGCCCTCGACCATGAGGGCGGCGATGTGGCCGTCGCCGCGGTGCTCACGCAGCAGGGACGCGGCGTGGAAGAAGCGCGTGACGCGGTCCTCGGGGACGTCGAGGGCGAGCAGCGCTGCGTACATCGGTCGCCCCTCGGACGGCGCGCTGGTCGCGGCCTTCAGCAGCAGTTCGGTGGCGCGGGCGAACTCGGCCGTGCCGACGTGGTCGCCGAGGACGCGTCGAAGGGCCCGGGCGCAGCCCTCGCGCCGAGCGGCGATCGCGTCCTCGGGAGTCGTGGTGCTCCAGACCTTCGGGATGTGGCGCGCGACCTCACCAGGGGCGAAGTTGTAGAAGAGCGCGTCGACGACGTCAGCCGTGGCCTGACCCAGAGGAGCTGCGCGGCCGGCGAAGTAGGTGTCCCAGTAGTTGGCGAACCCGAGCGCGAACATCGCCTCGTTGGGCTCGTCGGCCGCGTAGGGGATGACGCCGATGGGCTCGACGAGGTCGAACATGCGGCGGGCCAGGGCGCTCATGCTGCGTGTCTGGACGTGGGGCGGTGGCTCACGGTGCTCATGATGGGTGAGACGAGCTCACTCCGCCGAACTCATCGGCGAGGACGTCAACCGCCGACCCGCGCGGCCTCGGTGCCCGGTCGTGGCTGTGGGACGGCCGCGGAGGTCCTTTGCGGCCCGACTTCCCGCCCGGTGGCTCGACGGTCGGACGGTCCGATCTGCTCGCTGAACAGCTCGTGGAAGCGCTCGGCCGGCAGGGGACGGCTGAACAGGTAGCCCTGCGCGATGTCGAGCCCGGCGTTGGCGGCCTCGGCGGCCTGGTCGAGGTGCTCGATGCCCTCGGCGACGGTGGTGAGGCCGAGCGCTCGGCCCAAGGTGACGATGGCGTCGAGCATGGGGCGACCGCTGGCCTCGCCGAGGTTGCGGATGAAGTCGCGGTCGATCTTGAGGATGTCGACCGGCAGGTGCGCGAGCTGGGACAGGCTGGAGTAGCCGGTGCCGAAGTCGTCGAGGGCGATGAGGATGCCGCTCGCCCGCAGGTCGTTCATGATCGTCGCTGCACGGCCGTCGGGCAGCCTGCTCTCGGTGATCTCGAGCGCGATCCGGTCCGGCGCGATCCGGTGCTGGGCACACAGCTGCCGCACCTCGTCCGGGAGGGTCTCGGTGAACTCACCGGCGGCGACGTTGACGAACAGCCGGGGCAGCACCAGGCCGCTCGCGTCCCACGTGGCGACCTGCTCAAGCGCTGCGTGCCGCACCCAGCGCCCGATGGCGACGATGGCGCCGGTGTCCTCCGCGAGGGGGATGAACTCATCGGGCGTGACGTCGCCGAGCAGGGGGTGGCTCCAGCGGAGCAGGACCTCCGCGCCGATCATGTGGCTGTCGCTGAGCCGGAACAGCGGCTGGTAGACCACGTGCAGCTCACCTCGCTCGGCAGCGCCCGCGAGGGCGCCGATGAGCAGGTTGCGCCGGTCGGCCTTGGCCGTGAGCGCTGGGGTGAAGACCTGGACGCCGGACTCCCCGCCCCGTTTCGCCGCGTACATCGCGAGATCCGCCCGGCGCATCACCTCGGACGGGGTGTCGACGGGCAGCACGGCGGCGATGCCGGCGCTGCCACGAACGCCCCGTCGGCCCTCGTGCTGGGGGTCGCTGCTCAGGGCGTTGATGCGGTGCGCGAGCCGGACGGCACGCTCCTCGGGGTCCTCGCCGACCACCAGCAGGGCGAACTCGTCACCGCCGAGCCGGGCAGCCATGCCCGTGCTCCCGGCCGAGCCGCCACCCGTGGCCGTGCCGGCGCTGGCGGCAGCAAGAGCGAGCTGCCACGAGAAGCCGATCAAGACCTCGTCTCCGGCATCGTGACCAAGGGTGTCGTTCACCTCCTTGAACCCGTCGAGGTCGAACAGCACCACGGCGGCCGGCTCGGCGCCGGGCGTGATGAGGTGCTCGTGGAGCCGGGACAGGAACGCCTTGCGGTTGGACAGGCCGGTCAGGGCGTCCTGGACGGACGCCCGGCGGTGCTCCTCTGCGGTCGATCCCAGTGCCGAGCCGTGCAGGGCCTGGCGCAGCACGACCGCGAGCAGCATCGTGGTGCCCAGGGCCGTCTCCGTCAGTCCCAGCGGCCCGACGAGCCAGACGTGCAGCAGGCACAGCACCGAGGCGACGGCGATCGGCAGGTAGACCAGGTTGCGGTCGACGAAGCCGCTGGCGCGCTGCTCGACGATCACGGGCCGGACGCGCAGCCGCGCGGCGAACGCCAGCAGCATCATCCCGGCCTGCAGCGTCACGTCGGGCCAGCCGAACGACGACGCCCCTCGCTGCGCGAGGATCAGGACCGAGCCGGAGTCGCTCACGACGACCAGCACCAACCCGGCCGCGACGCAGTTCAGGAAAGGCCGCACGTCGGCGCGGACCCGAGGCAGCAGGGAGATGGCCGTCGCCGCGACCGCGACGTCCATCAGCGGGTAGCTGGTCTGCACGACCTGGCCCAGCGGCGTCCACCGTCCGGTGCTGGCAAGCGGCTCGAGCACCCACAGGTAGCTCGCGAAGAGCAGTGACGTCACGGCGACCGCCGTGTCGGCGATCAGCCGCAGCGGGCCTGCGCTCAGCTCCGCGTTGCGGCGGGGCACCCGCCACAGCCCGAACAGCGCGATGGGCACCCACGCCATCGTCACGGGGTCCCCCACGGACGGGACGGGGATCGCCCCCGTCGTCGCGGTCAGGACGATCCCGATGACGCTGCCCGCTGCGACGGCGACCAGGCTCCCGGCGAGGCACCAGCGGAACAGCCGGCCAGCTGGGTCGCTGCGTCGAGCCGACCGCACCATGGCCGTCAGCGCCACGAGGAGCGTCACGGCGTGCATCGCTCCGACGACACCTGTCGCCAGCGCCACCGGCAGCGCCCACATCGGCGCCACGAGAAGCGCGCCCAGCGATGCGACGAGCGTGGCTCGCACCAGCAAGGGGGCGTTCCCGAACCGGGTCACGCGCATCTGGTCCCACCTCTGTCGTCGACGCCCGCACTGTGTGACGGGGTGCACACAACGTCGACGGCTGGTGCGGGTGCCCTTGATGGTCGAGATGGGCCACGCGGACATCACCCGCCACCACGGCGGACCCCACCTGGTCAGCCGCCGTGCTGACGGCGGGGTCAGGGAGTCGCGGCGGCGGCGCCCTCCTGCGTGTGGTCGGCCGAGGTGGCGGACCGGGGGACCGGGAGCAGCGCCCCGACGTCCATCAGGTCCTGCTCGCCGCAGACCTGGCACCGGCCGATCACGTACCCGGCGTCGAACTCTGCGACGACGACCCACTCGTGTGCGCGCACTTGTGCCCTCTTCCCGGTGCTCAGGGCGAGTGCCCTGCTCACGTCGTACCAAGCAGCCCAGCGTGATCGTGGGGTTATCGGCAGACTCGCCTGGAGGTGAGAGCGGATGCTCACCCGCGGGGCAGGGCGGTACGGCCTCGCCGGCTGATCCTCGTCAGCGCGCGGGCTCCCGCTGCGCAGCGCGCAGGTCGTCGACGACGGCGTCGGTCGCGAGCCGGTGCCAGGTCCGCAGGTGCCGCAGCATGAAGTGCTCGCCGCCCTCGATCAGGAGCTGCTCGCACCTCGTCGTGGCCGGGTCGGGCTGCTGGCGAGAGAGCTGCTCGACGAGCTGCCGTCGGCCCTCGCTGCGCTCAGCTGAACGACGGTCCTCGGAGCTCTGGCTCGGCCCCGTTCGGCGCCGCGTCAGTGCACGACGTCCCGCCAGGACCGGACCGCGAGCTGCTGCGCGCCGCGCAGCAGCGCGCTGTCACCCACGAAGCCCACCGCCGAGGTGCCGTCCGAGAGGGCGACATGACCGAGCCGCAACGGTGGGCCGACGAGCTCCAGCAGCTCGCCCAGGCCCTGCGACGGGAGCTCCCAGACCTCGACCTCGTACGACGACGCGCCCGGAACGAGGGCCGGGCGCGGCACCCCCGTCGGGACCCGCAGCATCGTGTAGGCCTCTGCCGTACGCGCGCGGCGGAGCAGGGTCCCGCCGCGCGACACCAGCTGGTGGTTCAGGGGGAGCCCGCTGAGGTGAGCCCCGACGACGACGACGGTGGGTCCTGGCGCCCGGGACGGCGCCGGCTCGCCGCACCACCTCGAGGCGAGGTCGAGCAGCGGGTCGTCGGCGAACGCGGGTGCGATGAGCTGCACCCCGTAGGTGAGCCCGTCGTCGCGCCGGCCAGCGGGCACGGCGACGGCGCACAGGTCGAGCAGGTTGACGAAGTTGGTGTAGGTGCCCAGACGGCTGTTGGCACCGACAGGGTCGGCCTCGAGCTCCGCGACCGTCGGGTGGCCCGGCGTGACGGGCAGCAGCAGCGCGTCGACGCGGTCCCAGACGGGCTCGGTCGACCGGCGGAGTGCGGCGAGCCGGTCGAACGCCCGGAAGGCGTCGGCGGCGGTGAGCCCGGCGCCGGCGCTGATGATCGACGCCACCGTGGGGTCCAGGTGCGGACCGTCCTGCTCGACGAGGTGGCCCACGGCGGCGTACCTCTCGGCCACCCAGGGGCCGCCGTAGAGCAGCAGGGCCGCCTCGAGGAACGGCGTGATGTCGAGGGGGACGAGCTCGAGCCCGAGGTCACGGGCGTGGGCCAGCGCCCGGTCCCACGCGGTGCGCGTGGCCTCGTCGAGGTCGAGCTCCTGCACGGGGACGCCCACGGTCGTCATGACCTTCGCGACACCGGGTGGGAGAGCCACCGGCCGGGGCCGCGCCCACGGGTCCTCCGGGTCGAAGGACACCATCGCCGACAGCGCGAGCCGGGCGGTCTCCACGTCGCGCGTCAGCGTCGTCACGCAGTCGAGGGAGCGGCACGCGGGCAGCACGCCGCTCGTCGAGACGAGCCCGCGCGTCGGCTTCACCCCCACCAGGCCGTTGAACGCCGCGGGCACTCGGCCGGACCCGGCCGTGTCGGTGCCCAGCGCCAGCGGGACGATGCCGCGGGCCACAGCGACGGCCGAGCCGGACGACGAGCCGCCGCTCACCCGGGTCGGGTCGTCCACGCAGGTCGGGATCCCGTAGGGGCTCCGCGTCCCGACGAGCCCGGTGGCGAACTGGTCCATGTTGGTCTTGCCGACGGGAACGGCCCCCGCGTCGACGAGGCGCTGCACGACGTACGCGCTCGTCTCCTTGACCTCGTCGAGCGCCGGGCAGGCCGCCGTGCTCGGCAGCCCCTCGACGTCGATGTTGTCCTTGACGGCGAAGGGCATCCCGGCCAGCGGCCCGGCGCCGGGGGACACGTGCGGCGCTGTCGACAGGAAGACCGGGAGGCCGAGGTCGCGGGCTGCGTCCAAGGCGGTCTCCGCGGGCGTCCAGGCAGTCGTGGTCATCGGGCCCAAGCCTCTCGTTCGGCGGTGAACGCGGCCTCGCGGCGCGTCCTGAAGGCGGCGATCTCCGTGGCGTGCTCGGCCTCGAGCGCGGCCACCTCGGAGAGCCGGAAGGTGGCCGGCGACGTGGTCAGCGGCCGGCCGCCGCTCCGCAGCTCCGCGAGCTCCTCGGCGCTGACCGGGACGAAGCGCAGCCGGTCGAAGGTGCGCAGCAGCCAGGGCTCCTCGTCGCTGCCCGGCTCGTGCCGCCAGACCGGGACGGTGCGCCCCACGAGCTGGTACCCGCCAGGTCCCTCCATGCCGTAGATGCAGAGGTAGACGCCACCGATGCCGACCGCGTTCTGCGGCGTCCAGGTCCGGGCCGGGTCGTACTTGGTCGTGACCAGCCGGTGGCGCGGGTCGAGGGGCACGGCCACGGGTGCGCCGAGGTAGACGTCGCCCAGCCCGACCACGAGGTACGTCGCGGCGGTGAGCACGTCGAACACCTCGTCCCGCTCGCGGAGGTCGTTGATGCGCCGGATGAACTCGACGTTGTCCGGGCACCACGGCGCATCGGGCCGGACCGACCTGGCGTAGCGCGCCATCGCCTCGTGTGCGAGGGGGTGGTCGAGGCAGATGGGCATCGTGACCTCGCGCACGGCCAGTTCGACGCCGAACGGGTCGGGCACTTCGACGGCGAGGTCCTCGAGCAGCCGGGCGACCTCGCGGAGGGAGAGCACCTCAGGGTCGATCTTCACCAGCATCGACCGGACCCCCTCGACCAGCTCCAGGACGCCGTCGAGTCCTCGGGAGCGAAGGGCCTCCGCCAGCAGGTGCACCCAGACGCGGACCGAGAGGTCGAGGACGGGTGGCCCCGCCTCCACCAGCAGGTGGCAGTCGCCGGCGCGACGGATCGTCACCTCAGGGCGGTGACCCGCGCAGGCGACGGTCGCGAGAGCGTCGGGTCGGGTCGGACGCGGCTCGTCCCGGGACATCGGCGGGGGACCGAGCAGGTCACGCTCGAGCGCCGCTGCCACTGCCTCGCGGGGCGCGCAGAGCAGCGCTCGCCGGCGGGCCATCAGGTCGTCCGCGTGCCCGGGGGTGACCGGGACGAGGCGCACCGAGTCCCCGGGCCGCAGCTGCGCGAGCTTCCAGCGGTCGGCGGTGACGACGGCGCAGGGGACGACGAAGCCGCCGAGCGACGGACCGTCCGGGCCGACGATGACCGGGGTGTCGCCCGACAGCATGATTCCCCCGACGGGGTAAGCGCTGTCGTGGATGTTCGACGGGTGGAGGCCGGCCTCACCCCCGTCCGTCCGGGCCCAGCCAGGGCGGGGCCCGACCAGCCGGACGCCGGTGCGGTCGGCGCGGTGGTCGACGGTCCAGGTCGCGGTGAACAGCTCGTCGACGCCGATGTCGGTCAGGTGCTCGGGTGCCCCGTGCGGCCCCGCGATCACCTGCAGCGACCAGTCGTGCGTCAGTGCCGGGAGGAGGGGCGCCACGTCCAGGGGGGCGGCGGTGTTCTCCGGGCTCCCGAGCGGCAGCTCGTCCCCCGCGGCCAGCGCACGCCCGTGGAAGCCGCCCAGCCCGCCGAGCAGGAACGTCGCGCGGCTCCCCAGGACGGGCGGCACGTCGATCCCCCCGGCGACAGCCAGGTAGCCGCGCATGCCCGGACCCGACAGCGCACCGAGCGCCAGCGTGCTGCCGGCCGGGACCACCGTGACGACCCCGGTGCGGACGGGTCGCCCGTCGAGGGCCGCGGCGTGCAGCGCACCGGTGAGGCACACCAGCGTCCGCGTCGAGAAGGTCAAGGTGGGTCCCGTCATGACGACCTCGAGGCCGGCTGCGGTGCTCGGGTTGCCCACGGCGAGGTTGGCCAGGGCGAACGAGAGGTCGTCCCACGCGCCGGACGGCGGCACGCCCACCCCCCAGTACCCGGTGCGTCCGGGCAGCTCCTGCACCGTCGTCTGCAGACCGGGTACGACGACGGTCATGCTGGCCGTGCGCACGGCCGTGACGGTCATGAGCTCGCCCCGACGATGACCTCGATGGGGGTCGGGTTCCACCCGTTGCAGGGGTTGTTGAGCTGGGGGCAGTTGCTGATGAGCACGTAGACGTCGCGCTCGGCCTGCAGCTCGACGTACTCGCCCGGGCCGGAGAGCCCGTCCGCGAAGGTCAGCCCACCGTGGGAGGTCATCGGCACGTTCATGAAGAAGTTGATGTTGTGCGTGAGCTGCCGGGCGCCGATCCCGACAGGCGCGCCCCACCGGAGGAAGGTCTCGCGGCAGGCGTGCTGGTGGCGGGTGTGCTCGCCGTAGCGGATGACGTTCGACTCCTGGGAGCAGGCGCCACCCACGGTGTCGTGCCGGCCGACGGTGTCAGCAGTGATGGTGGCCAGCAGGTCCAGATCCGTTGAAAGCAAAGGGGATCCGGTCGACAGGTAGGCCGTTCCCTGCTCGCGGATCGTGTCGACGGCGCTGTAGCGGTTGTCGAGGTCGTGGGCGTCGTAGAGCAGCGTGTCGGCCGCCTGGTTGCCCTCGAGGTCGACGATCCGCACGGTCGCCCCGGCCGGCACGAGAGCGAGGAAGCCGTCTCCGGCCGGGACCACGAGGCTGGTCATGCGACCGACCACAGGGCGGCGTCGAGGGCGCGGGCGCTCTCGTCCCGGTGCTCCCTCGGCCCCTCGTCCGGAGGGGCCTGTCCCACGGTGACCCGAACTGCGGCCGGCGCCCACGTCGTGGCGAGCGGGTGCGGGCTCGTCGAGAGCACCACGAGCACCGGCACCTCCGTGCGGAGGGTCACCCAGTCGCCCGCCGCGCAGTGGTCGTCGACGAGGCTGAGCCGGCCCTCGTCACTGACGGCGACCTTGCTGAAGAGGTTGAGCGAGGCGTGCAGGTCGGCCCGGTCCCGGCCGTGCTTGCGCAGCTCGCTCACCAGGCCCGTTCGTGCCGACACCCTCCGGTCGTTGCGGAGCTCCTGGTACGACGTCGAGGCGGTGACGTGCCGGTCGGTGGAGTGCCCGCACAGCGCGTCGTGCCAGTCGAGGGAAGAGCCCGTCATGCTCAGCAGGCCGACCCCGCGGTCGGACATCAGGACCATCGGGGGGCGCACGCAGGCGCTCATCTGGGCCTTGAGGGTGTCCGGGACGTTCAAGCGGTCGGTCCCGTCGGCGGACAGCACGAGCACGCTTGCGTTGGCGCCGGGCCCGAGAGCGGTGAACCGCAGCTCGCGACCGGGCCGAACGCGCAGCGACCAGGCTGCACCACCGGGGACGTCGTGCGAGATCACTCCGCCAGCGCGGGCAGGGCCGCGCTGTCGGGCAGGACGATGGTCCGCGGCGCGTGCGGGCGCACCGCGAAGTAGGCAGCGGCACCGACGACGGCCGTGGCGCCGAGCATGAGCAGCGGGAAGTACTGCAGGTACCAGTCGGAGCCGAAGACCTTCGCACGCGGCCAGCCGAGGTTGACCGCCATGAACAGCCCCCACACGACGGCGACGGCGTTGACCGCGGTGCCCCACCGACCGAGGCTGAAGAGCCCTGGCGCCTCAGGGATCTCGCCCCTGAGCCGCTTGACCAGCATCGGCCCGGTGACCATGAGGTAGGCCACGTAGAGCAGCATGATGCAGACGCTGGCGAGGGCCGTGAAGACGAGCGGGTTCTTGATGTTGATCGCGAGCAGGGCGATGGTCAGGACCCCGACGACGACCGCGGGACGGATCGGCGTGCCGGTGCGCGGGTTGACCGCGGCGAGACCCTCCGAGAAGGGCAGCACCTTGTCGCGCGCCATCGAGAACAGCATCCGGGTCGTGGCCGTCTGGATGGCGAGCGTGCAGACGCACACCGCGAGCACCACGTCGACGAGGAACGCCTTGCCCAGGGTGTCGCCCAGCCGGCTCGTGAGGACGTAGGGGAGGCCCTTCGTCGGGTCGCCGAGGCTGCCGTCGCTCAGCGACGGCGCGGCCATGAGCGTCGCCATCAGCAGGAGGGCGCCACCGATGCCGGACACGACGAGCGCGCGGATGATCGTTCGGGGCGCCGTCGTGCGCGGGCTCTTGGTCTCCTCCGACAGCTCGCCGGCGCTGTCGAACCCGACCATGACGTAGGCGGCCATCAGGCCCGAGATGATGAACGACCAGATGTAGCCGGCGCCGTGCCCGACGCCGGCACCCGTGTGCAGCACGACGCCCGGGCCGCGCTTGGCGTGGGAGAACAGCGCGACGCACAGCAGCACCACGCCGATCAGCTCGCACGTCACGCCGACGCTGTTGATGAGGCTCATGACCTTGACGCCGACGGCGTTGATGGCGGTCGTGACGACCAGCAGGATCGAGCCGAGGAAGACCGCGTTGGTGCCGAAGCCGTCGAAGACCTGGAAGCTCGTCGAGATGCTCGGCAGGACGATCTCCAGAGCGATCGCCGCGGCAGCCACCGTGCAGACCTGCGCGACCAGCATGAGCCAGCCGGCGACCCAGCCCCAGGCCTTGCCGCCGAGCCGCGTGGCCCACTGGTAGATGCAGCCGGAGATCGGGTAGCGCGCCGCCAGCTCGGAGAAGCACAGCGCCACGAGGATCTGGCCACCGAAGACGATCGGCCAGGTGAAGAAGAACGCCGGACCGCCGAAGGCAAAGCCGAAGAAGAAGAGCTGGAACACGGTCGTGAGGATGGACACGAAGGAGAAGCCCGCGGCGAACGACCCGTAGGAGCCGATCGAGCGGTGCAGCTGCTGGTCGTAGCCGAACGACGACAGGTCGTCGGTGTCCTCGGCCGAGGAGTGGGTCACGGGGTCGATCAGGGTCTCGGTCACGTCGAACGAACCTCCATCAGACGGAGGACCCCCGGTGGAGCTTCAGGCAGCCGGGGGCCGCATCGGCCTCCCGGGCTTTTCTCCCGCCGTGGAGCAGACGCCTTCGTCTGCCTGCATCTCTCGGACCAGGCCCTCCCGGAGGAGACGGAACCCTAGACGCGCCCCGCCACGTGAGCGGGTCGAGGAGGACTCAACAGGGGCGGGATTGCCTCGAGACATCCGACGTGTGACATCGGTGTTGCCTGCTCCTCACCCGTCACCTGACGAGCGGGTCGACGTTCCCGAGTGGCACGAGCCCGCAGCGTCCCGGAGCATGCGGGAGGTGAGCGCCCTGGCAACCTCCCTGCGCCGTACCTTCCGCGCGCGGGTGTCCGGAGACCCCACCGGCGCGCCGCCGTGGGTGCGGGAGATCGCCGAGGTCGGCGCCGGGCCCGGCTGGTTCGAGCCGGACGGCGTCGTGTGGCGGGTCCACGGCGACCTGTCGACGCTCGCCGGAGGAGTCGCGGCTCTGCTGTCACAGGCCGCCAACCCGCACGCGCTGCGCGGCGTCGAGCGGCACAGCGACTACCGCAACGACCCGTGGAAGCGGCTCGCCGGGACCGCCCAGTGGCTGGTCGTGACGACGTTCGGGTCGGCCGAGCTCGCGGAGCGCGAGGCCGGCCGCGTCCGACGGATGCACGACCGGGTGCGAGGCCCGGGCTACTCGGCGGCCGACCCGGACCTGCTCCGCTGGGTCCACCTCGCGTTCACGGACGCGTTCCTGGCCGCCCAGCTCGAGGTGGGCGGCGACCTGGTCCGGCGGTTCGGGCGGTCGTGGCCGGACCGCTACGTCGCGGAGTGGGCCCGCAGTGCCGTGGCGCTCGGCGCGACCGACCTGCCGACGAGCGCACGCGAGCTCGACGAGGCGCTGTCCGCGGAGCGCGGCAACCTGGAGCCGGTCCCCGACCGCATGCGCGAGTTCCTGCTCGACCCGCCCGGCCTGTCGCCCTCCGAGGCCGCCTTCTACACGTCGCTCGCGGCCGCGGGAGGGCTGCTCGTCTCACCGCACGTCGCGCGCTTCGCGCGGGTGCCCGGTCGGCGCGGTCTCGCCCTGCTCCGCCGGCCCGTGCTGTTCGGGGTGAAGCAGGAGCTTGCCGTCCTCCACCGCGTCCTGGGTCGGTACTCGCCGTCCGAGGAGGCCGCGCGCTACCGCCTGGACCTGTCGCCGGCACCTGACTGGTGGGCCGCCTGAGTCACGACAGCCCTCATGACAGCGCTCACGACAGCGCTCACGACAGCGACTGCGCAGCGCCGACTCCCGCCACGACACCGGTGGCTGCGGCCACAGCGACGAGCTGCAGGCCGGGTACCAGGTCACCCGCGGCGTAGACGCCCGGCACCGTCGTCTCGCCGCAGTCGTTGACCCGCACGTAGCCGTCGTCGTCCAGCTCGCACCCGAGGCTCACGGCCAGGTAGGTCTGCGGTTCATGGGCGATGGAGAAGAACAGCAGGCCGGCCTCCACCAGCGCGCCCGAGGCGAGGCGCACTCCCTGCAGGTCCCCGCGCGACCCCAGCAGGGAGACGGCGCGCTCCTCCGTGACGGTGACGCCTCGTGACGCCAGCAGGTCCCGGTCCGTGTCGTCCGGGGCGAACGGGTGCCCTTCCGTCACGACCGTCACGGACGAGGCCCAGTTCAGCAGCGACAGGGCAAACCCCGGCACGTGCTCGCCCCAGCCCAGGGCGACGACGTGCCGGTCCCGGGCCTCGTAGCCGTCGCACGAGGCGCAGTGGAACGCCGAGGCCCCGTAGTGCTCCTCGAAGCCCTCGACGTCGGGGAGGACGTCGCGCACGCCGCAGGCCAGCACGACCCGGCGCGCGCGCAGGTCACCGAGCTGGAAGAGCCCGCCGGTCCGTGTGATCGCGTCGACCCGCACCTCCTCCACCGAGGTGGAGTCGTAGGCCCCCAGCTCCTTCCGGCCCTCCGCGATGAGATCGGCGGGGCGCTGCGCGTCGCGACCGAGGTAGCCGTGCGATCGCTCGACCATCGCCGCGCGGTAGTCGCCGGAGTCGAGCACGACGACCGACCGGCGGTAGCGCGCTGCCCAGGTCGCGGCGCTCAGCCCTGCCGGCCCTCCGCCCACCACGGCGACGTCCACGACGCGGTCGGAGCCGTCGGCGGCGATGTCGCCGTCGGGTGCGGTTGCGGGGTCTGACGGGATCGAGGTCATGCGGCTTGGCGTGCCCATTGGGCAGCCGATGACGCCGCTGCTCGGGAGAGATCTGCCCGGAGGCTCAGCCCTTCAGCTGCTGCTCGAGCTCGGCGTTGCGCTCCTCCAGCCCGAGCACGAGAGCGATCCCGGACAGGTTGACCCCCTGGCTCAGCAGCTCGCTGATGCGCTGCAGCCGGGAGACGTCGTCGTGGGAGTAGCGCCGCGTCCCGCCTGCCGTGCGCGCAGGGTCGAGCAGGCCGCGCGCCTCGTACAGGCGGAGGTTCTGCGGAGTCATGCCGACGAGATCGGCTGCCACCGAGATCCCGAACACGCCCCGGCCGGGGTCCATCTCCACGGGTGTCACCTCCCCTTGTACGAATGCTTGCATGTTTTCCATCGGCTGTGGTACAAGAAACCTACATCACTCGCGAGAGGTTTTCGAGTGAGTGAGGCCACCGATTCCTACTCCTGAGGAGCACGACATGCTCATGCGTACGGACCCCTTCCGTGACCTCGACCGCCTGCTCGGCACCCTGGGCACGCCGGCCCGACCCGCCTCCATGCCGCTGGACGCCTGGCGCTCCGGGGACGAGTTCGTCGTCGAGATCGACCTACCGGGCGTCGACCCGGCCAGCATCGACGTCGACGTCGAGCGCAACGTCCTGACCGTCCGGGCCGAGCGGCCGGTGCGGGCCAACGACGCGCAGCTGCTCACGGCCGAGCGGCAGCGCGGCGTCTTCTCCCGCCAGCTGTTCCTCGGTGACGCCCTCGACACCGAGCGGGTCTCAGCCAGCTACGACGCCGGTGTCCTCACGCTGCGCATCCCCGTGGCGGAGAAGGCCAAGCCCCGCAAGATCGAGATCCAGCACGCCGGCTCCGACGAGCACCTCACGATCACCGCCTGAGCCTGGCGGCACGCCGGACCCGCTGTCCACGAACGCTGAGGGAGGGGCACTCACCGGTGCCCCTCCCGACGTGCTGGTCTGCGAGCAACCGCTGGCGTCGGTCCCGACGCTGGACCTCATCGCCGCGGTGCGGCGGCTCAGCCCCAGCACGCGCATCGCCGTCCAGGTCGCGCACACCGACGAGGTCGCTGACGCGCTCGAGGCAGGGGCGGCGATCGCGGCATCGCGTGCGACGCCCTTGGCGACGCTGCTGACCTCGCTGGGCGCTGCCCGTGATGACGGTGTGCGGGGCGACCCGGGCGAGAGCGGAAGTCGCGGGCGATCAGGGTGACGACACCCGCGGCGGCGGCTGCGAGCACCGGAAGGCACGCCCCTGAGGCTGCTTCGAACCTCGGGCGGGCGTCACCCGGATAGCCCTGTTTGGCCCAGGGGTAAGGGGGAACAGACCCGCTCGTCGCCAATGCACCTGGCGTCTGGCTGCCGTGCCACCCGCACGGCTGGGAGGGGTCTCATCGTGCGCCGAACACTGCTTGCCCTCGCTGTGCTCGGCGGAGTGCTGGCGACGTCGACAGCCACGGCCGCGCCGGCAGCGCCAGCGCTCCAACGCGTCATCGTCAGCGGTCCCTCCGCCGACGCCTCCGCCCGCGCCGTCGAGCGCGCCGGCGGTCACGTGCTGCGCCGGCTCGACGTCGTCGACGGCGTCGCCGCCGAGCTGCCGGCCGGGGCAGCGATCCGGGGTTTCGACGTCACGCCCGATGCCGCCCTGCGCCCGCAGTCGAGCGACGACGGCGGGTCGGGCACCGCGAGCAACGTCTACCGGCAGGAGACGGGCGCGACCGCGCTCGGCGCCGCCTCGCGTCGCTCGACCGTCGCCCTCATCGACACCGGCATCAGCGACGTGGGCGGCCTCGGCGCGAAGACGCTGTCCGTGCCCGACCCGACCACGGGCCAGCCGGCGCGCTGTGCCAACTTCTCGTCCGAGGCCGACTGCACCGACAGCTACGGCCACGGCACCTTCCTCGCCGGGCTGATCGCCGGCTCCGGCACCTACCCGGGGATGGACCCCTCGGCGCAGCTCGTCAGCGTCAAGATCGCGGGTCGCAGCGGAGCCGCGGACACCAGCGCTGTGCTCGCCGGCATCCAGTGGGTCGTGTCCTACAAGGACCAGCTCGGCATCGATGTGCTGAACCTGTCCCTGGGGACGGACAGCACGCACGACCTCCGCAAGGATCCGCTCAACCGTGCCGTCGAGAGGGCCTGGCGCGCGGGCATCGTGGTGGTGGTCGCGGCCAGCAACCGGGGGCCCGCTGAGGGCACGATCAGCAAGCCCGCCGACGACCCGCTCGTGGTGACCGTCGGCGCGGTCGACGACCGGGGCACCACGTCGACCGACGACGACGTCGTGGCGCCCTTCAGCGGGCGCGGCCCGGTGCGTGAGGGCACGGCCGACGACCCGATCACCGTCCAGAAGCCAGACGTCGTCGCGCCCGGGGTCGGGCTGGTCTCTCTGAGCGTGCCAGGCAGCCACATCGAGCAGACCGCGCCGCCGAGCACCGTCGGCGTCGCCGGCTACCGGCGGGGCAGCGGGACCTCGCAGGCCACGGCCGTGGTGTCGGGCGCGGTCGCGCTCCTGCTCGAGCGGCGAGTGCTGACCCCCGACGAGGTCAAGGCGGCGCTCTACCTCGGTGCGCGCCACTTCTGGAACCGGCCTTTCGCGGCCTACGGGGCCGGCCTCGTCGACGTCTCCGACAGCCTCACCTCCGACGTCCGCGGGTTCCGGCAGTCCGACCCGCGCCAGGACGCGTACGAGGGTCTCGACCTGACCCGTGGCACGCAGCGGGTCACGAGCTTCTCCTGCAGCGGGCTGCGGTCCCAGCTCGACAAGGACGCGGGTTGCAACGTCGTCGCAGGCCAGCTGACGGCGCTGGCGACGCAGAAGGGTCTCGTCGCCCCGCAGCCCTACCTGACCCCCTTCTCCGACGCCTACGCCTCAGGGCCCTGGACGCCGGCGAGCTGGCAGGACCCGGGCAACCCCTGGCTCGCCGGCAACAGCTGGTACGGCAACAGCTGGTACGGCAACTCCTGGTACGGCAACAGCTGGTACGAGCAGGGCTCGGCCCAGCCGACGACGGAGGGGACCGTCACCGACTACGGGACCGTGCTGCCGGGGTCGGCCTGGTACGGCGTGTGGAGGTAGTGCGGTGCGGCGGGAACGATCTCGGGTCGGCGCGCTGTGCGTCGCTCTGCTGCTCGGCGCCCTGGGGCTCGCCCTCGCGCACCCGCTGACGGACCTGCGCAGCGCAGACGCCTGGCTCCTCCCGGGGCTGGCGGTCCTGGTCGGTGCGGCCGAGTTCCTGCAGGTCCGATTCCGCATCGGCTCGTCGGTGGACGGCACCAACCTCGTGGAGGCCGTGCTCGCGCCGCTGGTGGTCGTCGCCCCGGACCGCCTCGGCGTCCTGGCCGTGGTGGCCGGCCAGGTCCTCGCGGGCGTCCTGCGTCGCAACACCGTGCTGAAGACGGGGTTCAACGTCGGGCAGTGGGCGCTGGCCTTCGCGGTCGGCTCAGAGGTCTGGCGGGCGACGCCGGGTCGTGACCCCGCGACGTGGACCGGCGCAGGGACGCTCGCACTCGCGGTGCTGGCCATCGGCGTGGTCAACGTCGTCGCCTTCTCCGCGGTGCTGCTGCTCACCGGCAACGACCTGCGGGCCCTGCGTCCCGTGGCCGGGGTCGGCTGGGCGGTGGGGCTCGCGGTCAACATCGCTCTCGGGCTGCTGTTCGCAGTGGCCCACGCGGCGACACCCTGGGCGCTCCTGCTGGTCCCCGTGCCGCTTCTCGTCCTGCACGCCGCGCACGCGGCGGTCTCGGCCGCGAGGGCCGACCGCGCGCGGCTCGCCGGCATGCACCGCGCCGCGTCTCTCCTCTCCGACCCGCTGGACCCTCGGCAGGCGATCCCCGAGTTCCTCCGTGCGGCGGCCGAGGTGTTCGACAGCCGTCGTGCCACCCTCGTGCTCAACGTCGACGGTGGTCGCGAGGTGCACCACGTCGACCTCGACGGCGACGGCCGCGTGCACGTCCGGGTCGAGCCGGAGGACGCCGCGACCCTCGAGGCGGCGCTCACGGCGCAGCTCGGCGCCGTGCGCATCACGTCGACGGACCAGACGCCGCTCGGTGCCGCGCTGAGCGCAAGCGGTCACAGCGACTGCCTGGCCGCCCCGATGGTCGAGGGTGGACGGGTCCTCGGAGCGCTGCTGCTGCTCGACCAGAACGGCGTCGACGCGAGCCCGCCGGGGCAGCTCTCCGTGCTCGAGGGCCTCGCGCGTGAGGTCGTCGCTGCCGTCACGAAGGGACGGCTGCTCGACGAGGTCCTGGAGGAGCGACGCAAGCTGTCCACCGTCCTGCGCGCCACCTCCGACGGGATCGCGTCCTTCGACGTCGACGGCACCGTCCGCTCCTGGAACCCTGCGCTCGAGGACATCACAGGGCTGTCCGCGGCAGCCGCGCTCGGCAAGGCCGACGTGCTGTCGCGACTCGACCCCCGCACCCTCGACGGCGCCCCGATGGTCCTCTCCGACGCCGCTCTGCCCGCCGAGCTCTCCGTGCGTCGCCTGAGCGGCGGCCGGCGCCGGCTGGCCTGCAGCTGGAGCCGGGCCGACGACGAGGACGGGGAGCTCATCGTGCTCGTCGCCCGCGACGTGACGCCCGTGGAGGAGTTCGAGGCGCTGCGCGCGGAGTTCGGCCGGCTGGTCGAGCAGGAGGCCGCGCGACGTCTCGTCGTCGAGCAGCTGCAGGCCGCCGTGGTCCCCGCGACACCGGTTGTCGAGGGGCTGGAGCTCGCCGTCAACTACGTCGCCTCGGACCCGAAGGAGCCCACCGGCGGCGACCTGTGGGACTGGCACCTGCTTCCGAGCGGCGAGCTGCACCTGGCCGTGGTCGACGTGCTCGGGCACGGGGTGGCGGCCACCAAGTCGGCCCTGTCGGTGGTCCACACGCTGCGGTCGCTGGCCCTCGACGACACCCCCCTCGACGACATCGTCGGCCGCGCCGCCCACCTGCTCGAGCGCCAGGACGCCGAGCTGGTGGCCACGGTCGTCATCGGCAGGCTGCACCCCCGCAGCGGCCGGCTGCAGGTCGTGTCGGGCGGCCACCCGCCGGCCCTCGTGGTCTCGCCCGACGGCGAGGTCCGCCAGGTCCTCGCCACGGGCGGCGCCATCGGCTGGCCCGGGGCCGGCACCGACGGGGTCGAAGAGCTCGTGCTCGCGCCCGGGGACACGCTGCTGCTCTACACGGACGGGCTCGTCGAGGCACGCAAGGACATCGTCGAGGGGCTGGAGAGCCTCGTGCGAGACCTCCCCTCCGTCGCGAGCCTCCCCGTCGCCACCATGACCGACGAGCTCGTCCGTCGCGCGCTCGCAGGTGCGGAGCGCCGCGACGACACCCTCGCCCTGGTCGTCCGGCTCGGGAACGTGCCGGCGCTGCCGGAGACGGGTCCGCTCCCGACCGCCCGATGGGAGGTGCTGCCCGACGTGCACGCGGTGCCGAAGGTCCGGCGCGAGGCCGTGCGCTGGCTCGGCGACCACGGTCTGGGCGCCGGCGACGTCGCCCTCGTGGTGTCCGAGCTGCTCGCCAACGCCGTCCGGGCGGCGCGTGCCCGCGTGACGCTGGACCTGGCGCTGCGCGAGCAGGGCCTGGAGGTCACGGTGACCGACGACGGCCAGGGGATCGGGGCCCTACCTGCGGACAGCGACCCGGACCTCGACGCCGAGGGCAACCGTGGCCTCTACCTCGTGCGCCGGCTCGCGACGGACCTCGAGCTGCTCCCCAGTCCTGCAGGGACGACTGTGCGCTGTCGCATGGCCCTAGAGCCGGCGCCCGATGTGCCGGGGCAGCTGCACCGGGACGTGGCAGAGCCGATCGGCTGACGCCCGGAACGGCTCCGGTCAGCCGCCTTCGGCGCCGGTCCTCTCGTCGAGGACGAACCGGTCCAGGGCCATGCCGTCGGCGACCTGCTCGGGGGCCGACCAGCCGTCGAGGATGAGCAGCCGGTAGAGGGCGTTGCGCGAGATGGTGACGAGGTCGCCGCTCTGGAGCGTCGCCAGGGCTCCCTGGGTGCCGTCGAGGAGTCCGGCTGCCTGGAGCTGCTCCTGCGCCTCGTGAGCGTTGGCCGCCGCCACGAGCAGCTTGCACGCGGCGATGAGCGCCGCCTGGTCCTTCATGAAGGCCTCCGTCGTGTTCACAGCCCGTCCTCGCGCTCGTGTCGTGTGGGTCGTCCGGCGCCTGGTTCTCGGGCCCGCGAACCCGACTTCTCCGCGATCGCGGGGACTACGCCTCGCTGCCACGTCCTGGCGGCCGGTTGTGCCCGGATGCCCGGTTTTCGACACCGACTTGTTGCCGCGGCGACAGGCGCAGTGGGCGCGACGGGGGCCGAGGCGAGCAGCCGGGTGGGGACTCGTCCCCCGTGTCTTGCGTTCTGGTTTCGAGGGAGCGCCACCGTGCCCGGGGGGTTCCAAACCCCCCTCAACCGTGCCAAAGTGTCCCTGCCCAGCACGGTGGCTGTGTCAGCCTGACTCGCCCTCGTGCGTCTGACCTGCACGAGTGGAGTCCTTCATGCGCATCAACCGTCGACTGGTCGGCGCGCTCGCGGCATCGGCCGCGTGCGTGTCGCTGGCGCTCGTGGCGCCTGGTGCCTCCGCGGCGCCCAAGAGCAGCAGGCCCGGCCCCGTGAAGATGGCGTGCCGCGCGCCGGTCACCTCGATCGACGCCCCCGCGGTGGTCGACTCGCAGTACCAGCTCGGGTCGAAGGCCCCTGGCTTCACCGCGACCCGCCTCGACTGCGGCAAGACGTCGCTGTCCAAGGTCGCGAACGGGCACGTCACGTTCGTCAACTTCCTCGCCTCGTGGTGCGAGTACTGCATCGCCGAGGCCGCCGACCTGACGGCGTTCTACAACAAGAACCACCCGAAGGGACTCAACGGCATCGGCGTCGACACGGCCGACGACGGCCCGCCCGCCGGCAACCCGTCGCTGTTCTACGCGAAGTACCACTTCCCGTTCCCGTCGGTGTGGGACCCGAACGACTCGAGCAACCCGGTCCCGACCCGCGACACGCACGGCAAGATCTGGAACAGCTACGCGACGCAGCCGGGCGTGGCCTGCATCCCGACGACGTTCTGGCTCCGCAAGGACGGGACCATCGCGGTCATCATCGTCGGGCAGATGTCGCCCGCGATCATGCAGCAGAGCTACGAGTGGGCGCAGAAGCCGCAGTCGGAGCTCAACCAGGACCCGGCCTACCTCGCGCAGGAGGCCCAGTCCTCCAAGTGCGTTCCGGTCTAGGGCCGGCCGCTCCAGGACCGGCCCCGACCAGGGGCTTCTCCGAAAGAGCCTCAGGTCCGGGGCAGTCAGCCACTCCGGCTGACGAGACCTGATCAGGCGCAGCGAGATGCCCTGTGGTCACGAGGGACTAGTTACGTTCGCGAGTGCCATGTGCGCGCTTCGAAAGTGGTGCGGCTGAACATATCCGCAACACATGGCGATGCCCGACCGTCGTCGCATGTCGATCTCACGCACCGGGCGCAACGCCCTCCTTCTCGTCGTCAGCGCGGCCTCGCTCGCCGCGTGCGGCAGCACCGTCCAGCAGAAGGGTCAGGCGTACACCGGCAACCCGCTGGTGCAGGACCCCGCCGCCACAGCGCCGGCGACGGAGGGCACCGATCCGACGCTCGGGGGCGGTGATGTCCTCACGTCGAGCCCCGGCTCTCCGACGGCAGCGGCCACGACCGGCCCCCGTTCGACGGGCGGGGGCACCACCTCGACCGGCAGCACCGTGACCAGCGGGGTCGGCAACACCTCGGGCTCGACCAAAGCGGCGACCACCACGACGAAGACGGTCACGGGCACGGTCATCAAGACCGTGAAGCCGTCGATCGCCGCGACCGGCCGCGGTTGGGACAAGGACTACGTCTACGTCGGTCTCGTCACGGCTAACGACGTCAACGCGGTCGCGAGGCAGCTCGGCCTCAAGAGCATCGACGGCGGCGACCAGGAGGGCGAGGCCACCGCGATGGTCAACGCCATCAACAGCAACGGCGGCCTGTTCGGGCGCAAGATCAAGCTGGTCTTCCACGATCTCAAGGGCAACGACGTCGTCACCGCTCCGGAGACCACGGCCGCGAGCACCTGCGCGTACTTCAGTCAGGACCACCCGGTCATCGCTGTGCTCAGCCCGGTCGGCGGCATCGACGTGAACAGCTTCCGGACCTGCCTCGCCAAGGCGAAGGTCGCGCTCTTCAGCGTCAACACCTCGCCGATGGACAACGTCGTGGGTCAGTCGCTGGCGCCGTACTACTACTCGCTCGCGACGCCCTCCTGGAACAGCCTCGCGCCCGCCATGGTGAGGACGCTGAAGGGCCAGGGCTACTTCAGCGGGTGGGACACCGGCACCAACTCGCCGGGCACGGCCGCGACGAAGGTCGGTGTGCTGGTCGGGACGACGGACGTCGCGGCACGCGTCGGCAACCTCGTGGCGAACAGCCTGAAGGCCGCTGGCTACAGCGTCCTCACCTACAGCAACGACTCGACGCAGGACTACTCGAGTGCCGTGCTGAAGATGAAGGGGAGCGGCATCACGCACATGCTCATCCCGGATGCCGGCCAGACCCTCTTCATGGCCACCGCCGCGTCGCAGTCGTACTTCCCCCGCTACGGCATCACCTCGGACAACGGCCCCACGGCCGCTCTCGAGCCGAACGTCCCGGCGGCCGTCCTGCACGGCGCGATCGGTGTCGGCTGGTCCCCGTCGCTCGACGTCTCGGACGCCAACGACCCCGGTGACACGAGCGTGGCCGAGACGACCTGCAAGAGCATCTACACCAAGGCCGGCTTCGACTTCATCGGTCGTCGGCTCGCCGAGGCCGTGGCCTACTCCTACTGCGACGGGCTGCGGATCATCTCCGAGGGCGCCGTCGCCGGTGTCGGCCTCACACCGCTGAGCATCTACCAGGGCGTTGTCACCATCGCACCGACGTTCAAGAGCGCCCTGAGCTTCGGCAGTGGCCTCAACCAGACGCACCTCACCATCCCGGGTGGCCTGCGCCCGTTCGCGTACGTCAACGCCTGCTCGTGCTTCAAGTACTCGAGCACGAAGACCGTCGGCATCTGACCTTCGGTCTCCGGAACCCGGGCCCCGGTTCACGTCGTCGCGACGTGGGCCGGGGCCCGCTCACGCCCGCTGCTCAGGACGAGAGGGCGGCGAGCATCGTCCGCAGCATGGGGTCGCCCTGCGAGCTGACGAGCGTCGCACCGCCGTCGACGACGATCTCCGCACCGGTGACGTAGCGGGCGGCGTCCGACAGCAGGAAGCAGATGACGGGCGCGACGTCCTCGGGCAACCCCGGTCGGCCCAGCGGCGTGACGGCGTCCATGTCCTCGCTGACGCCGGGCAGCCGGAGGATCCCTGCCGACATCGGCGTGACGACGAACGCCGGGTTGACCACGTTCGCCCGGATCACCGGTGCGAGCTCGAGGGCGGTGGACTTGGTCAGCGCGACCAGACCTGCCTTCGCGGCCGAGTACGGCGCCTCACCGCGGGTCGGCAGGGCAGCGTTCACCGAGGCGACGTTGACGATCGAGCCGTGCCCCGCTTCGCGCAGGTGCGGGGCCACCGCCTTCGTCATCAGCCAGGCGCCGGTGAGGTTGACCCGCAGCAGCTCGTCCCAGTCCTCGTGGCTGACCTGCTCGAGCAGCCTCACCTGCCCGACGCCGGCGTTGTTGACGAGGCCGACCAGGCCACCGAGCTCCTTGCGGGCGAGGGCAACGGCCCGGGTGACGGCCGAGGGCTCGCCCACGTCGGCGACGAGAGCGAGCCCACCTGTCTCGTCGGCCACCGATCGCGCAGTCTCCTCGTCACGGTCGAGGACACCGACGGGGACGCCGGACGCGGCGAGGGCGGCGCAGGTGGCAGCGCCGATGCCCGAGCCGCCCCCCGTGACGATCACTCCGGTCATGGGCAGGGAACCTGAGTCGTGTGCATGCGGGCAAATGTAGGTCTAGCGCCGCTCGTAGGCCCCGATGTCACAGCGGCCCCTCGGCCGCGCCACGCCGCGCTGGTCGTGGTCGGGGCAGCTCGTCGCTCCGTTGATGGCGGGGCTGCCCGGGAGCAGCGCCTGCGTCATCGTCGGACCGCCGTTGGCCGCCAGCCTGCCCAGTCGTGGGTCGGTGCGCGGGTGGTCACCGGGCGCGGTGAGGAAGCAGGTGCCGTCGCTGCTCACGTTGTGGCCGAGCGACCGGATGACCTGGTCCTTCACGTGGCAGCCGCGCTCGCCGTGCTCGCTGGTGTTGCCTGCCACGATGGTGTTCTGCAGCGTCATGGTGCCGAGCGCCACCTGCTCCGACACCGGTGCGTAGCCCTGGCCGGCCGCGAGCCCGCCTCCGCCCTTGATCGCGTGGTTGCCGGTGATCGTCGAGTTGAGGATGACGACGTCGTCGCCACCCCGGTTGTCGATGCCGCCGCCCCAGCCGCTGCCCTCGGACACCGCGACGCTGAAGGCGGTCGGGAACGGCCGCGCCGGCAGCGACTCGTCGACCGGGTCGAGCGCGAGCAGCCGGTTGCCGGTGATGGTGGTGTTGATGATCGTGCCCCCCGCGTCGAGGCGCAGGCCGCCGCCCGAGTAGGCCAGGTTGCCGGCGATCAGGCTGTCCCGGATGACCGGCGAGGTGCCCGGGACGCTGAACAGGCCGCCACCACCGTCGGCCCGGTTGTGCACGAGCGCGACCCGGTCGAGGGTGAGCTTGCCGCCGTTGAGGACCGCGCCGCCGAGGGCGATGCCCTGGCTGGTCCCGCGGGCGCTGGGGTCGCCTCCGGTGATCATGAGGTCGCTGACGTGAGCGTCGCCGCCGTTGCCGATGGCGAGGACGCGGTCGAGACCAGCCCCGTCGAGCACGGTCCTGCCGGCGCCGGCCCCCTGGACCGTGACCGCGCCGAGGATGTCGAGGTCGCCGGCGGCCCCGTCGACGGCGGCTGCGGACCCGGCGACGCCCGCCCCGACCGCCTGGGGGAGGGCCAACCGGTAGTGGCCGGCGGGGACGACGACGAGGTGCGTGCTGCTGGTGGGCGCGTCCGCCTCCTGGATCGCCGCTCTCAGCGTGCACGGCGCGTTGTCGGCGGCGGCCTCGCACCTGCCGTCACCGACCAGGGCGTCCGGCGCGTCGAGGGTGCTCGTGACCGTGAAGTGGGGCGGCGCTGCGCTCGCCGGGGCGAGGCCGGGGACACCACCGAGCACGAGGAGCCCGAGGGCCACTGCCAGCCGAGCCTGAGCGCGCACGGTCGTCCTCCTGGGTCTGCGCAACGGTCCTGCAACCTGTTCTACGCGTGGGAGCACCAATCCTCGCCCCTCCCGTCGCTCAGGAGCACCGGCCCGTCCCGTACCAGCCCTTGGTTGTCACCCGCCTGTGGTGAGGTGGGCGCATGACTGACGACGTGACTGCGCCGGCTGCTGCCCCCGACCCCCGTCGCTGGCGGGCGCTCACCGTGCTGGGCCTGATCCAGTTCATGCTCATCCTCGACGTCACGGTGGTCAACGTCGCGCTGCCGCACATCAAGTCCGACCTCGACTTCACCGACACCGGCCTGGCCTGGGTCGTCGACGGCTACGTGCTGGCGGCGGGTGGCCTGCTGCTCCTCGGGGGCCGGCTGTCCGACATCTTCGGGCGCCAGCGGACCTTCCTCGCCGGGGTGGCGCTCTTCGCGCTCGCCTCGCTGTCCTGCGGGCTCGCGCAGACCGACAGCGTGCTCGTGGTCAGCCGCTTCGCCCAGGGCGTGGGCGAGGCCCTCGCCGCACCGGCCGCCCTCGGGCTCATCGCGCTGCTGTTCATGGACCCGAAGGAGCGCATCAAGGCGCTGGGCATCTGGGGCGGCCTGGCCGGGCTCGGCGGCACGTCAGGCACCGTGATCTCCGGACTGATCGTCAACAGCGTCTCGTGGCGCTGGATCTTCCTCATCAACATCCCGGTGGCCGTCATCGCCCTGGTCGCGGTGCCGAAGCTGACCAGCGAGAGCCGGATGGAGCGCTCGCACAACGGAGTCGACCTCGTCGGCGCTGCTTCCATCACCGGTGCCCTCGTGGCCGTCGTCAACGGCTTCCTCCAGGCCGCGCGACCGGAGAACAGCTGGGGCAGCACGTCGGTGTGGCTGTCCCTCACGCTCGGCGTGGTCCTCCTCGGCTTCTTCGTCGTCTGGGAGAGCCGGGTCGACGACCCGCTGGTCCCCCTGCGGTTCTTCGCCAACCGCACGCGCGTCGTGACGAACGGCGTGACCCTGTTCTTCTCGTCTGCCTTCTTCACGTACTTCTTCCTGCTGACGCTCTTCATGCAGCAGGTGCTCCACTACACCGCCCTTCGAGGCGGCCTCGCCTACCTGCCCTTCGGTCTGGCGATCGGGGCTGGCATCGGTCTCGGCACCGGCCTGATGCCGAAGGTGGGGGTCAAGGCGCTCATGACGGCCGGCTTCCTGCTCGCGGCCCTCGGCATGATCCTCACGAGCGGCATCACCTCGACCAGCCACTACTGGTCGCACATCTTCCCCGGCATGGTCGTGCTCGGGTTCGGCTCGGGCATCTGCTTCCCCGGCTTCGGCAACGCGTCCCTGCACGAGGTCACCTCGCAGGACGCAGGCCTCGCCTCCGGGGTGCAGAACGCGATGCAGCAGATCGCCGGGGCCGTCGGCCTCGCCGTGCTCGTCACCGTCGCCTCGCGGCACGCCGTGCACCTGCGCGCGTCGGGCGTCGACCCGCTGGCTGCCCTGGTCAAGGGCTACGCGCTGTCCTACCAGGTCGCGGCGGGCCTGCTCGCGGTCGGAGCTGTCGCTGTCGTGCTGCTGCTCGAGCACGTCGACCCGGTGCCACGGCAACCGGACGCGGAAGCCCTCGGGACGCCCGCGGCCTGACCCGTACCGGGCCCACCGGCTCATCCGTGACCGCGGCTGAGGGCCCTGTGCGCGCGCTGAGCGCCGTTCGGGTTGACAGGTCGTGTGGTGTTGCGCGCACCGGGGTAGTGCACCCGCATGCGCCGTCGTCGACCCGTCGACCCGCTCGGGCCGCAGCAGCCCTGGGCGATCCGCCGCATCACGCTGATCGCCGACCGCTCGGACACGGCCCGGATCTGCGAGGGCTGGGCCGAGGCCGGCTGGGACGTCCTCACGGTCGACGAGGGAGCGCCGAGCCCGACGGGTCACCCGACGCACGTCGTGCGGGTCGCCGTGCCTCCTCCGGGCTGCTCCCGGGTCCCGGAGCTCGCCGCGCTGCAGGGTGAGTACGACGCATGAGCCCGGCACCGATGACGCTGCGGGGCAGGTGAGCTGGCCGTGTCGGACGCCGACGAGGACCTCTCCCTCGACCTGCTGCGCGCTGCTGAGCAGGACGTGAGCGCAGAGTCCTGCATCGGGTGCTACGGCACCACGGTCTGCCCGATCTGCAACGGTCAGGCGTCCCTCGCCCAGCCGGCGCCGGCAGCCCGGACGCCGTGCGAGTCGTGCGGCGCCACCGGCGTCTGCGGCTACTGCTCGACCGATCTCACCCGGCTCTGATCGAGCGCGGGGGCGCGACGGCGGCCGGACCGTCGTCGAGGAGCAGCAGGTCCGTGAGGTCGTTGGCCCGCAAGCCCCGCTCGGCCTGCGGGGAGGGCCGGGTCAGCAGCAGGCCCCCGTCGTGCCGCCGCAGGTACTGCTCGACACCGCGGAGCAGCTGCACCGACTCGGTCTCGACGCGCGTGACCTCGGACAGGTCCAGGACGATGTGCCGCAAGCCGGTGCTGAGGGCTGTCGAGATGACCTGCCGCAGCGCAGCGCAGCCCTCCTCGTCCAGGGCCCCGTGCGGCTGCAGGATGACGCCGGACGCGGAGGTCGTGACCTTCATGGCGATCGCCTAGCGCGGCGGAGCCACCGAGGCCGCCAGCTCGTCATGGCTGAGACTGCCCCGATCGCGTCCAAGGGGGACCTCCGTCGGTGAGAGATGCGGCGGGCACTTGCCCGGCCGGTCACGAAGTAAACGGGCTGCTGTGGTGATCGAACCGCGCGACAGATGCAGTCCGGCAAAGATCGGTTCAGGCTCACGTCCCGCGCAGGGCGTCGTCCCGGACGCTGCTGTGGTGACGGGTCTGTGCCTCGAGCTCGTCCTGGCTCGCGGCCTCGGCCTGGACGAGCCGGTTGTCCGCCTCGGGCAGCGCTCGGAGGATCTCGTCGAGCTTGCGCTGGAGGGCGACCTGCTGCCGCGCTTGCGTGTGCTGCAGCGTGAACACCATGACGAGCGTGACGGTCGCGGCGAGCGCCTCGAACACGGTGAGCAGCTCCGTGGGGTGCGGGACGACGACCGCGCCCAGCAGGAACGCGAGGCTGAGCACGAGGGCGGCGACGGCCGCCGCAGCAGACTGGGAGAACCTCTCGAGCCGGTGCAGGACGTCGCTGGTGAGCGGGCGCTGGCGTGCGGTCGGGGTGGGCATAGCAGGCCCGTACCCGATGCCGTGCTGGCCACCCGGGGAACCGGCCGGTGTCAGCGGGCGAGGGCCGGGCAGGGGGTGGTTCCAGAAGAACGACGACGGCTACGTCAAGGTGGTGCTCGAGCTGTGAGTCGCACGGTGATCGCCCTCGGTGCCTCCAGCCGGTTCAGGGGGAGGTGATGGCCGTCAACACCCGGCTCATGAAGGGGCTGCGACCGAGCGACGTCTGGGGAGTCATCAGCGACGGCAAGGCCTACGGCGACTGGGTGGTCGGCACAAGGGGGGTCAAGGAGGTTCGCGGCGACTGGCCGCAGCCCGGTGCGTCCCTGCACTACGTCGTCGGGCACCTGCCGCTGCGCAAGGACGACGTGACCCGCTCGGTCGACGTCGATCAGGGGCGCCGGCTCCAGCTCGAGGCCCACGCATGGCCGGCGGGGAGCCTCCACATCGAGCTTGCGCTGCACGACGCGCCGGACGGCGTCACCGTGTCGATCGTCGAGCGACCGAAGAGGGGACTGCTCAAGACGCTGGACAACCCCCTTGTCGACCTCGCCATCAAGATCCGCAACATCGAGACGCTGCGCCGCCTCGAGAAGTGCGCGCGTCAGCGCATCAGCACCTGACGCCCGGCCCCGCCACCTGGCTGGGCACAGGCTGGTGCCAGGTGGCGGCTCTCGACGAACGGGTCAGGGCTTCTTGCGCGGCTTCTTGCGAGCCTGCTTGCTCACGGCGACCCGGGCCTGGATCTTCGCCTCCTCCGCGTCGAGGCGGTCGCGCTCGGCCGCGAGGATCGCTTCTGAGGCGTCGCGCTCGTGACCTTCCTCAGCCCGCTGCCGCTCGGCCGCCTTGCGCGCGAGGAGCTCTGCCTCAGCTCGGTGCCGGGCGGCCTCCGCCTCGTGCTCCTGCTGCACCCGGGCCTTCTCCTCGGCCTCGGCCTGCTGCTTCCGCTGCTCGAGCTCCTGCCCGGCCGCTCGGCGCTCGGCCGCCTCGTGCTGGATCGCGGCGACCCGCTCGGCCTTCTCGACGCGCTGCCGGAGGACGTCTCCGCGGCGCTGCAGGTCCTCGTCCCCGAGCAGGGCACCGGCGGTGCTGTCGAGCGTTCCGAGGACGCGCTCGTAGGCGATGCGCACCCCGGACGTACGAGGCAGGTACGGCGCGACCAGGCGGGTCTCGACGAGCTGGGACGGCAGGCGCCAGGCCTTGTACTGCAAGGTGGCCACGGTGGTCAGGACGGTCACGTCAGGTTCTCCTCGGGGTGGGCTGTCTGGTCCTCCCGCTACCCCGGGCTCCGTCAGAGATGCCCCTCGCCGGGCCACAGTTGCCGCACACCGCCGGGCGCATGACGCCCGCCACACCGCCGACGGCTGGGCCCACGAGTGAGCCGGAGGCACGGGGGAAGGGTCGGCACATGTTCTTCTTCTTCAACAACCGGATGGGCTGCCTTCCCAGCCTGCTGCTGTCCGCGGTGGTCACCGTCGTCCTGCTGCTGCTCACCGGAGCCCTGCGCTGACTGGCAGCGCTCGTCCGGCTCGCTCGTCCGGCTCGCTCGTCCGGCTACTGACCCGACTGGTAGCTGCGGAAGAGCGACACGAGCACGTCCCGGGTGTCGGCGGGCAGGTCGTCGACCTCGACGCGGCCGAGCGCCTCCATCGTCGTGCGGATCTGGTCGAGGTAGGTCGCGCAGTGGGGGCAGGCTGCGAGGTGCCGCTCGAGGAGCACGCGCTGGCCGCCGGGGAGGGCGTCGTCGAGGTAGTCGGTGACGAGCGCGACGGCGTCGCGGCACACGAGGTCCGGTCGGCGTCGGCGCCAGGGGATCCTCATGTGCGCTCCACGAGCTGGGCGGACAGGCACGCCCGGACGCTGGCCCGGCCCCGGTGGAGCAGGACGCGCTGATTGCCCGGCGTGAGACCGAGGGCCTCGCAGACGACGTCGGACTCGAGCCCTTCGACGTCCCGCATCGTCACGACCACCCGCTGGGTCGCAGGCAGCCGCTCGAGGCAGCCGCTGACGTACTGCGCCGCCTGCTCGGCGAACAGGCGGTCGTCGACAGCGTCCGTCCACGGTCTCGGTGGCTCGGCCCACGCGCCGTCGCGCGTGAAGAGCTCGCTGGGCAAGGATCCCTCGTCCGTGATGTCGAACGGCGTCGTCCTGCTCTCGCGGACTCCCGTCGTGCGCGCCCGGTTCGCGAGGATGTGGAAGAGCCAGGTCGCCAGCGACGACCTGCCCTCGAAGCGCTCGATGCCGCGGATGACGGCGACCCAGGTGTCCTGCACGACCTCTTCGGCCACCGCGTCACTCGCGACGTAGGCACGCGCTGCCCGGACGAGCGGTGCGTGGAAGCGGTTGACGACCTCGACGAAGGCGGCCTCGTCGCCGGCCTGCAGCCGGCGGACGAGATCCGTCTCCTCGGCCCCCGACATGCCCGGAGCGTAGCGATCGGGGATGAGGGGAGCAGCGCGGAGCGTCAAGTGGTTGCTCGTGGTCGTTCCCCTCGTGAGTGGTACGGACCTGTGCTGGTCCCCGTCGATGGCCCGGCGTTACACGCGCCGGCTGTAACGCGGTGCCGGCCCGCCAGGACGCTCAGTCGACAGACGGGTGGGAGGAGAGGCGTCGTGACCGAGCTGACACCGATGCAGGAGGAGCTCTGCCGGCAGAGCCGGTGGGACTTCAGCGACCTGCGCGCGCTGTACGTCAACTGCACGCTGAAGAGGTCGCCGGAGCTGTCGCACACGCACGGCCTCGCCGAGATCTCGATGGAGATCATGCGGCGGCAGGGCGTCACCGTCGACGACGTCCGCGCCGTCGACCTCGACCTCCCGGCCGGCGTCTGGCCTGACATGACCGAGCACGGCTGGGACCGCGACGACTGGCCGCCGCTGTTCGAGAAGGTGATGGCCGCCGACATCCTCGTGCTGTGCACGCCGATCTGGCTCGGTGAGAAGTCGTCCGTCTGCACCAGGGTGATCGAGCGCCTCTACGGCAACTCGAGCCAGCTCAACGCCGACGGGCAGTACGCCTACTACGGCCGGGTCGGGGGCTGCCTCGTCACGGGCAACGAGGACGGCGTGAAGCACTGCGCGATGAACGTCCTCTACTCCCTGCAGCACCTCGGGTACGTCATCCCGCCGCAGGCGGACGCAGGCTGGATCGGCGAGGCCGGCCCGGGCCCGTCCTACCTCGACCCCGGGAGCGGTGGACCGCAGAACGACTTCACCAACCGCAACACCACGTTCATGACCTGGAACCTGCTGCACCTCGCGCGGATGCTCAAGGACGCCGGCGGCATGCCCGCGCACGGCAACCAGCGCGCGGCCTGGGACGCCGGCTGCCGCTTCGACTTCCCCAACCCCGAGTACCGGTGACGCGCTGGCTCAGGCCCGTCGGTGCAGCCCTGGTCGTCGCTGTGGTGGTCGTGGTGCTCGGCTACTTCCAGCCGCAGAAGCTGTTCCTCGACAAGGCCGTCGACGAGGCCCTGCCGCAGGCCGTGCCCGTGTCGCTCCCTACGACGACGACCGCGCCCGTCGCTGCGCCCGACGCTGAGCCGGTCCGGTCGCCTGCCCCGCCCGCGGTCGCGGAGCAGGGCTCGTTCCGGAGCGGGGAGCACACGACGACCGGCACGGTGCAGCTGCTGACCTACCCGGACGGTCGCCGCTACGTGCGCCTCGTCGGCCTCAGGACGTCCAACGGGCCACGGGTCGTGGTGTGGCTGTCCGAGGCGGTCGCGGGCGCGCGCGACGGCACGGTCCGTCGCGGCGCGCACCTCGACCTCGGCGCTCTGAAGGGCAACATCGGCAACCAGAACTACCTGCTGCCCCAGGGAACAGACCTCAGCCGCTTCTCCTCGGTCGTCATCTGGTGCGCCCGTTTCCACGTCGCGTTCGGCTCCGCACCCTTCGCGGGCTGAGGGCGCGCGTGGGCCGTCCCGCACCTCCGTGCGCGATCGCACGACGCAGCGCGCGCAGCAGCCGGTCTCGCCACGGGTGCGCGGATCCGCACCTCAGCCGTGAGCCACGGGCCAGCTTCCTCAACCGCTCGGTTGACGTTGTCCGGCCCGAGCGCTACGGTCATCGTCAACTGAACGGTTGATGATGGAGGACGTGGTGGCGGACCCGCTCTCGCAGGTGTTCGCGGCTCTCGCCGACCCGACGCGGCGCGACCTGGTCGCGCGGCTCACCGAGGGCGACGCGACGGTCGGCGAGCTCGCTGCTCCGTACGACGTCAGCGTGCAAGCCGTGTCGAAGCACCTGAAGGTGCTCGAGCAGGCCGGCCTCGTCAGCCGGACCGACGCGGGCCACCGCAGCCCGGTCCACCTGGAGGCGGAGGTCTTCGACCTGATGACGAAGTGGATCGAGCGCTACCGGCAGCGAGCCGAGGCGCGTTACCGCCGGCTGGACGAGGTCCTCGCGGACCTGGACCGCCCGAAGAGCAAGGGGAAGACGGCATGAGCGACACCCTGACCACGACGACGATCGAGGCGGACCCGACGGTCCCGGCGATCCGGATGTCCCGCGACTTCGCGGCGACGCCGGAGCAGCTGTTCCGTGCGCACACCGACCCGGAGCTGTTCGCACGCTGGTGCGGGCCGGACGGGATGGTCAACGAGATCGTGCGCTGGGACGCGAGCACCGGCGGTGCCTGGCGCTACGTCGCGAGGCGCGACGGCAAGGAGTTCGGCTTCCACGGCTGCTTCCACGAGGTGCGGCCGGACCGGATCGTGCAGACCTTCACGTGGGAGGGCGAGCCCGACGGCGTAGCGCTGGAGACGCTCACCTTCGAGGACCTCGGTGGCGGCCAGACCCGGCTGCACGCCTTCTCCCTGTGCGACAGCTTCGAGGGCCGCGACGCGATGCTGCGCAGCGGGATGGCCGAGGGCGTCGAGCAGGGCTACGCCAAGCTCGAGGGCCTGCTGACCTCCGGTGCGGTCGCGTGAGCCTGCCTAACGACCCGGCGGAGCGCCACCGTGCCGTCGCCGGCGACTTCACCGCCCGGGTCGTCGGCGTGACGGACTGGGACGCGCCCGCGCCCGTCGACGGCTGGACGGCGCGTGACGTCGTCGGCCACCTCGTCGAGTGGTTCCCTGACTTCCTCCGGTCTGCCACGGGCCTCGAGCTCGACCGCGGGCCCGCCGTCTCGGTCGACCCGGTCGCGGCGTGGCAGGTGCACAGCGACGCTGTCCAGCGCGTGCTCGACGGTCCGCTCGCGGCGACGCCCTTCGACCACCAGTACGTCGGCACGATGCCGCTGCCGGCAGCCGTAGACCGCTTCTACACGGCCGACGTCTTCATGCACACGTGGGACCTCGCCCGGGCCACCGGGCAGGACGAGCGGCTCGACCCCGAGACCTGCGCAGACCTGCTCGCGGGCATGCAGGGCATGGAGGAGGTCCTGCGGTCCTCGGGGCAGTACGGCCCGGCGGTGCCCGTGCCGGGCGACGCGGACGTGCAGACCCGGATGCTCGGGTTCATCGGGAGGGACCCGGCGTTCGGGCTGCGCTGAGCGCAGGCCCTGGGACCGAGGTGTAGACGGGGAACGATCTGAGCAGCATCTGGCCGTGACCCAGATGACGACCGCCCCAGCCCCGGTGCCCTTCTCCCACGCGTCAGCTGCCACCGCCAGCCCGGCGCACTGCCTGGTCTGCTGGGCCTACGGCAGCACCATCATCCGTCACCGCCCGCAGCCGCGGGACGCTGCGTCTCCCAGGGCGGCGACCGCGGTCCTCGCTCGCTGACCTGCGCCCTGCTCCGACGAGCGCTGCTCAGTCGAGGTTGGGTGGGACCCGCTGCGGACCGGCCTCAGCAGGCCGCGGGATGTCCTGGCGGTGCAGGCGGACGGCGACCAGGGCGACGTCGTCCTCCGGGCGCGCCGGCTGCATCCGCGCGAGGAGCTCGTCGCAGAGGGCGTCGAGCTCCAGCTGGGCCAGCTCAGCCAGGTGCCCACGCAGCACCGACAGGCCTGCTTCGAGGTCCTGGCCGCGGCGCTCCACCAACCCGTCGGTGTAGAGCAGGACCGTCGACCCGCGGTCGACGACGGCGACGGTCTCGTTGCGCCCCGTCGTCGGGTCGATGCCGAGCAGCAGGTCCGGGGCGAGGTCGGTGAGTGGCTGCACCTGCCCGTCGGGATGGATCAGCATCGGCGGCGGGTGCCCCGCGTTCGACCAGCGCACCCGGGTCACGCCTCGCTCGAGCTCGTCCTCGCTCTGCTCCAGGCGGGCGACGACGGCAGTGGCCGTCGTCGTGATGAGCAGCCCCTGCATGGCGGCGTCGAGACCGCGCAGCACCTCAGCAGGTCCCTCCCCGCTGTGCCAGGCGATGCCCCGGAGCAGCCCCCGGAGCTGCCCCATGGCGGCCGCCGCGGCGGTGTCGTGGCCCATCACGTCGCCGATGACGACCACGGTCGCCCCGTCCCGCTGGAGGAACGAGTCGAACCAGTCGCCTCCGACCGACGCGGCCTCTGCGGCCGGTGCGTAGCGCACGACGATCTGGCAGTGGTCGGGCTCCGGCGGGGTCGTCATCAGGCTGCGCTGCAGCTCCTCGGCGAGTGACCGCTGCCGCGCGTAGAGCCGCGCGTTGTCGAGGGCCAGGCCGGCGCGCACAGCGATCTCCCGCGCTGTGCTGACCTCGTCCTCCGTCATCGGGGGACGGGCGCTGGTCCGGACCAGGCTGAGCACCCCGGTCAGCGCGTCGCGGGCGGTGAGCGGGACGACGACGAGGCACTGGGGGTCCAGGGCAATGAGGCTCGTGACGGCGATGTCCGAGCCGAGGGTCGGGAGCACCTCCGCGAGGACGTTCGACCGCTGCACCACCGTGCGGCCCGACTCGCGGACGCGCTGGACGGAGCCGGGATCGGTCCGCCCCACGAGCCGGTGGGCCACGTAGTCGTCGAGGACCGGGCGCAGCTCCGGGTCGTGGTGCCAGCTGCCGACGTCGAGCAGCCGGTCGTCCTCGAGCAGCGTCACCACGCACCAGTCGGCGAGCTGTGGCACGACGAGCTGTGACAGCCGCGCGACCGCGCCCTCGATCTCCAGCCCCGCGTCGGCCAGCTCGGCGCTCACCCGGGCCAGCAGCTCCAGGCGGGCGGTCGCCTCACGCGCCGCGTCCCTGTCGGCGTGCCGGTCGCTGATGTCCAGGAAGTACAGGGCGAGGCCGTGCGCGTCGGCCTCCGCTCGTACCTCGAACCAGGCCTGCAGGTGCTCGTAGTAGGCCTCGAACTCGACCGGCTTGCCGGTCTCGGCGACGGCCTTGTAGTTGCGCCCGAAGTCGCTGTCCTCCAGTCCAGGGAAGGCCTGCCAGAGGTTCTGCCCCACGAGCGCCTCGGAGGTGTAGCCGACGACGCGCGCGCCGGCCTGGTTGAGGTAGGTGACCGTCCAGTCGTGGTCGGTGGCGAGGAAGCCGGTGGCCATGCTCTCGAGCAGCCGGGCAGCCTCGTCCCTCGCGGTGCGGACCTCCGTGACGTCCTGCACCGTGCCGATGAACGCCTTGGCCTCGGGGATGGCGCGCCCCCTCGCAGCGATCCACCTGACCTGCTCGTCGGGCCAGACGACGCGGTACTCCGTGCGGACGTCGCCGCCCTCGGCGAGCGCTGTCGACACGGCGCTGTCCAGGGCCGGCCGGTCGGCGGGGTGGATCCGCTCGAAGCCGTCCTTGACCGTCGAGGTGAACTCGCCGGGCGCGTAGCCGAACATGGCCTGCACGCGCTCGTCCCAGAGCAGCTCGTCGGTCTCGAGGTCCCACTCGAACGTGCCGATGCCGGCCGCCTCGACCGCGAGGTCCCAGCGCAGCCTGCTGCTGTCGTACTCGCTGCTCAGCGCCTCCAGCTCGAGCTGCGCGACCACCGCGTCGGCGAGCTGCTCGAGCAGCGCGACGTCGTCCGGCTGCCACTCCCGCTCCTGCGGGCCGAAGGCGCACAGGGCCCCCACGACCGATCCCGCCGACGCGAGCGGGACGCCGAGGTAGGCCTCCACCGTCCCGCTGGTCACCGGCGGGAGGGAGCGCACCCGGTCGTCTCCGGAGGCCTGCTGGACGACGAGAGGAACGCCCGCGCTTGCCGTCACGGTGCACAGCGAGTCGGCCAGCGGGCCGGTGCTGCCGAGGGCCCCCTCGCCGAGCCCGGTGCCTCCGGCGACGGTCTGCACGTCGGTGAGCAGGGACACCTGCGTCGACACGGCACGGTCGGGCGTGCTGAGCAGCCGGGCAGCCAGCGCTGTCAGCCGGGTGACCGCGGGCGAGTGGCCGTTGGCGGGCAGCAGTCGCGTGGCGGGGCCGGTCGTCGGGGGGAGGACCACCCGACCATTGTCAGGGTCGGCCGCGCGGGCCGCGGTGGAACCGCAGGATGAGGCCTCGACGTCAGCCCGCGAGCCGGAGGGCCTGGACGGTCCCGCCGCGCTCGGAGGCGGTCTCCGGCGCCGCGTCGGCGGTTGCGCTGAGGAAGCGGTCGGGGAGCGACAGCTTCCAGATGGTGCGCAGCGTCTTGGCGTACTGCCCGAGCAGGGTGCCCGTCGTGTAGGGGATCTGGTAGCGCGAGCAGAGGTCCTGCACGCGAGCGGCGATCTCCGGGTAGCGGTTCGACGGCAGGTCAGGGAACAGGTGGTGCTCGATCTGGTAGCAGAGGTTGCCGGACAGGAACTGCAGCACCGGGCCGGCCTCGAAGTTGGCGGAGCCGAGCATCTGCCGCAGGTACCACTCGTGCGGCGTCTCGTTCTCGAGCTCCTCGAGCGTGAACTTCTCGGCGCCGTCGGGGAAGTGCCCGCAGAAGATCACCATGTACGACCACAGGTTGCGCATCAGGTTCGCCGTGGCGTTGGCCGTGAGGGTGGAGACGACCTGCGGACCGGTGAGCAGCGGGAACACGACGTAGTCCTTGCCGAGCTGGCGGGCCACCTTCCTGCCGATCTGCTTGAGCTGGCGCGCGGCGGTCCGCTTGTCCTTCTTGCCCTTCCGGATGGCCTCGAGGTCGAGGTCGTGCAGGGCGACGCCGTACTGGAACAGCGAGGCCAGCAGTGCGTTGTAGACCGGCTGGCCCAGGTTGATGGGGTGCCACTTCTGGTCGCGCGTGACGCGCAGGATGCCGTATCCGACATCGGTGTCCTTGCCCACGACGTTCGTGTACTTGTGGTGCATGTAGTTGTGACTGTGCTTCCACTGCTCCGAGGGGCAGGTGGTGTCCCACTCCCAGTTGCTGGAGTGGATCTCCGGGTCGTTCATCCAGTCCCACTGGCCGTG
>CBIHPE010000004.1:0-53140 GCA_966212015.1 uncultured Frankiales bacterium
TCCTTCGACGAGCTGGGACAAGCAGGGTCCCGAGCAGATCCCTTGATCACAAGGGCATGTGGGCCCTTTGTCCGGATCCGTTACGTCAGGGCCTTCTTGAGCAGAGCGATGTCGTCGGCCTGACCCGCGACCGGCGTCTCGACGACCACCGGGCACGATGCCTTGCGGACGATCTCGACGAGCACGTCGGCGTCGATGGTGCCCTCGCTGAGGTTGGCGTGCCGGTCTGCCCCGGAGTCGAACTCGTCCCGGCTGTTGTTGCAGTGGACCAGGTCGATGCGGCCCGTGATCGCGAGCACCCGGTCGACGACGGTGGCCAGCTCCTCGCCCCCGGCCCAGGCGTGGCAGGTGTCAAGGCAGAACCCGACGTTGTCGAAGTGGCCGACCGCGTCCCACAGCCGCGCGATCGCGTCGAGCTTGCGGGCCATCGCGTGCTCCCCGCCGGCGGTGTTCTCGATGAGGATCGGCAGCGGCCGCTCCATCCGCTCGAACGTCTTCACCCAGTTCTCGAGGCCGAGGGTGTCGCTGTCGTTCGCCGTCGTGTGACCGCCGTGCACGATCAGGCCCTGCGCGCCGAGCCCGCTCGCTGCCTTCGCGTGCTGGTCGAGGATCTTGCGGCTCGGGATCCGGATCTTGTTGTTGGCGCTCGCGACGTTGACGACGTAGGGCGCGTGCACGAAGAACGGGATGTCGAGGCCGAGCTCGCTGACGGTCGGCGCCTTCCAGCTCTGCGGGTCGCCCAGGAAGACCTGCACGACGTCGGCGTCGCGCTCCTTCGCCGCCAGGGCGAGGTCCGTCTCGCCGCCCTTCCCGATGTGCGCGCCGATCTGCATGCGCCTCACCGTACGTCGGGGCTCCGACTCGGCGGATGCGTGCCGCTGCCACGTGCAGGAGTGCTGCGTGAGGCGGCACGGATCGACCGGGACCCCCGAGTGGCGGGCGGGTGGCAACATGGAGGGGTGACCCGGCGCCTGATCGTCCTGCTGCTCGGGATGCTGGCTGCCCTGACGATGGCGTCGCCCGCGCTGGCCGCGACGCACACGGTGACGCTGAGCCCCGGCAACGGGAGCGTCAACGTGACGGTCTCCTCCGGGGACACCGTGACGTTCCGCGCGAGCGATGCAAGCACCTACCACGTGAAGAGCGGCAAGGGCTGGACGTTCAGCGCGGCCGTGACCACCGCGAAACCGGCGACGACGAAGGTCTTCACGACGCCCGGCACCTACACGTTCACCAGCACGTTCGACACCGTGCTGGGGCCCGCGCCGTCGACGGGGGGATCCATCGTCCTGCCGACGAAGGCGACGCCGAGCCCGACGACCTCGACCTCCGCCAAGCCCTCCGCCTCGACGACGTCGAAGCCATCGGCCTCGGGGGCCCCCAAGCCGTCCGCCTCCGCGTCGGCCACGCAGTCGGGTGTGGCGATCCCGCCCCCCATCACCGGTGGGGTCATCCCGACGCCTGGCGTCACGACCTCGACCGGTCCCCAGCCGCAGGTCGCGGGGCCGCCCCCCTCGGCGAGCCCGACCGCTGAGCCGTCCTCGACCCCGGCGGCGGGCGCCGGGTACGGCGACCCCTCGGGCCTCACCCAGAGCTCTCCGCACGGGTTCGGGCTGCCGGTGGCCCTCGCGGTGGTTGCCGTCGTGGGCGTCGTGACGCTCTTGGTGCGGTTCCTGCTCGCGACCCCTGAGGCCGAGCGCGCCGTCCGGTAGCCTGGTCAGGTTTGCTGACGCGAACACCCTCCTGTCACCGAGAGTCGGTGACCGCTGAGTCCACAGGAGGAGGTGGGTCTACTTGCGTCACTACGAGTTGATGGTCATCCTCGACCCGGATCTTGAAGAGCGGACGATCGCGCCCAGTCTCGACACGTTCCTCAACGTCGTCCGCACCGGCGGGGGCGTTGTCGACAAGGTCGACATCTGGGGCCGGCGTCGCCTGTCCTTCGAGATCAACAAGAAGGTCGAGGGCATCTACGCCGTCGTCGACCTCAACGCCGAGCCGGCCGTGATGAAGGAGCTGGACCGCCAGCTCAACCTGAACGAGTCGGTCCTTCGTACGAAGGTCCTCCGGCCCGAGCTCCGCTAGTCCGACCGCTTCTGTCCTTCCCCCTTGCTGAAGTGCATCCCTGATAGCACGCACCCAACTGACCTCAACGAAGGATCAAAGGAGAACCACCTGTGGCTGGCGAGACCGTCATCACTGTCATCGGGAACCTCACGGGGGACCCCGAGCTGCGCTTCACCCCGTCCGGCGCTGCCGTGGCGAGCTTCACCGTTGCCTCCACTCCCCGGACGCTCGACAAGGCGACCAACGAGTGGAAGGACGGCGAGGCGCTCTTCCTGCGCTGCTCCATCTGGCGCCAGGCCGCGGAGAACGTGGCCGAGTCGCTCCAGAAGGGCATGCGCGTCATGGTCCAGGGCCGCTTGAAGCAGCGGTCCTACGAGACCAAGGAGGGCGAGAAGCGCACCGTGATCGAGCTCGACGTCGAAGAGGTCGGCCCGTCCCTGAAGTACGCCACCGCGAAGGTCAACCGGACCACGCGCGGGGGCGGCAACGGTGGCGGCGGCGGCTTCGGTGGTGCTCCGTCCGGCGGCGGCCCTGCTGACGACCCGTGGGCGAGCGCGCCCGCTGGTGGCGGCGGTGGCGGCGGCTGGTCCGACGAGCCTCCCTTCTAGACCCACCTACCTTTCCCTGGAGTTATCGCTATGCCCAAGCCTCCGCCCCGGAAGCCGAAGAAGAAGGTCTGCCAGTTCTGCAAGGACAAGGTGACCTACGTCGACTACAAGGACACCGGCCTTCTTCGCAAGTTCATCTCCGACCGCGGCAAGATCCGCGCGCGTCGGGTGTCCGGCAACTGCTCGCAGCACCAGCGCGACGTCGCCATGGCCGTCAAGAACAGCCGTGAGATGGCGCTGCTGCCCTACACGAGCACGGCACGCTGATGAAGCTCATCCTCACGGCCGACGTGCCGAACCTCGGTGCCCCCGGTGACCTGGTCGAGGTGAAGGACGGCTACGGCCGCAACTTCCTCGTCCCCCAGGGCCTCGCCATCGCCGCCACCCGCGGCGCGGAGAAGCAGGTCGCCACCATCCGCCGCGCTCGCGAGGCCCGCACGGTCCGCGACCTGCAGCACGCCAACGAGATCAAGCAGACCCTCCAGGGCCTGACGGTCGAGCTGCCGGCCCGCGCCGGCGACGGTGGCAAGCTGTTCGGCTCGGTGACCTCCGCCGACGTGGCTGCCGCCATCGTCAAGGCCGGCGGCCCGAAGCTCGACAAGCGCTCGATCGTCATCAAGAGCGCGATCAAGAGCACCGGCAACCACAGCGTGCAGGTCAAGATCCACGGTGACGTGGACGCCAACCTGAGCGTGGCGGTCGTTTCCGCCTGAGCACGTCCCGACGGCCCGGCACTCCTGAGGGGGTGGCCGGGCCGTCGTCGTTCCCGGACTTGTCGCACCGCTGCGGTGTGATGCTCAGGTGCGGGACTGGGCAGCGGCAGCGGAGCTCACACCCAGCCCCGACGGGCCGCTCCAGCTGACCGTCACGTGCCACGCCGACCGGTCCCGGCGCCGCGGCGCCAGGCACCCGATCACGCTGCACGAGGACTGGTCGATCACGACTCCGCACGACCTCGACGCCGAGCGCGTCGCGGTCGCCCTCGGCGGCTACCTGTCGTGCGGCGAGCGGGGGGACCCCAGCGTACCGGGCGGCCAGGCCCGCGGCCGCCGGCGGCTGCGCATCGACCCGCCGCCGGTGCGGCGCGCCGCCGAGGGCCGGTGGCTCGTCGACGCCCGGGTGCCCGGGTGCTGCGCCGACCCGCTTGCCTGGCGCAGTGCCCGGCGGGCCACCGAGCACCTGCGCAGTCTCAGCCACGTGGCCGCCGAGTTCGGCACGACCAGCCCGTCGCTCGGTCCGGTCGCGACCAAGGTGCTCAGGGCGCACGGAGCCGGCCTCCAGGACGTCGCGCCTGCGGCTGTCGAGGACCTCGTCGGCCGCGAGGTCGCCTCTCGCACCGACGCAGAGGAGCTGTGGGCCTCCGGGCTCTCGCCGGTCAGGGTCCGCGCGATGCACGAGGCTGTCGCTGCCGAGGGGCCGCTGCCGGTCGCCTTCTACCTCGGTGTGCTGTCCCGCCGACCAGACCTCGACTGGGTCCGCGACACGGCGCGGGCAGTTCCCGACCGGGCCGATGAGAGCTGGCTCGCCTGGACCGAGACGCCCCTCGACCGCGCCGACCCACAGCTGCGCCGGAGCTGGCTCGCGCTCGGCGTGACCCGGCTCGACGTCGCGACCCTGACGGTCTCCGCCTACGGGCCGGACGACGTGCGCGCCCTCGCCCGCCTGCTGCGCGTCTCTCCCACCGCCGCAGGAGGAGCGCTCGCGAGCTGGGTCGTGGCGGGGGCGACGCCCGACCTGCCGAGCCTGGTCAGAGTCCTGCGCCTGTGCCAGCCCGGAGCGCTCACGCTGGCGAGCACCTCGGTCGACGCGGTGCTGGCAGACCTGCGCAGCCGGGGCTGGGACGCGAGCCGGCAGGACGCGGCCTTCGCCCTCGCCGTCTGCGGCACGCCGGCGATCGCGCGGCAGGTGCTGCCCCTGACCGCGAGCCTCGAGCCGCAGGACATCGCGTCGGCGCTGGCCGACTGGAACGACGACCCGAGAAGGAGCACGACAGGCAATGCGTGACCGTCAGGACTACGAGGACCTGCTCCACGCCATCGGTGTGTGCATGCAGGCCCGCATCCCGTTCCTGCTCTGGGGTGAGCCCGGTGCCGGCAAGACCGCGGTGCTCGAGTCCGCCGGGCGCGGTGGGTGGCTCGTCGAGACCCTCATCGTCAGCCACCACGAGGCGAGCGACTTCGCAGGCCTGCCGGTGGTGACCGGCAGCGGCACCGTGACCCTCGCGCCGCCGGCCTGGGCCCAGCGGCTGGCCGACCACGACGGGCCGTCGCTCGCCTTCTTCGACGAGTGGACGACGGCGTCGCCGTCGGTGCAGGCCGCCGCGCTGCGGCCGCTCACCCACCACGAGGTCGGTGCGCTCACGCTGCCCGAGACCGTCAGCTTCGGCGCCGCCGCCAACCCGGCCGACGTCGCCGCCGGCGGCTGGGAGCTCGCCCCGCCCACCGCCAACCGCTTCTGCCACCTCGACTGGGCGATGCCGATCGACGTTTTCACCGAGGCGGTCGTCACCGACCAGTGGCCCGTCCTCCCGGTGTACGACGACAGGGACGTCCAGCCGGAGCTGGGGAACTGGAGGGCCCTGCTCGCGGGTTACCTGCGGGCGCGGCAGACCCAGCTCAGCTCCCTGCCGAAGGATGCCGCGTCGCGCGGACGCGCCTTCCCCACGCCGCGCAGCTGGAGCAACGCGGTCCTGCTCGCAGCGACGGCGACCGCCCACGGCCTGCGCAGGGAGGTCGTCGCCCTGCTCGTGTTCGGCTGCGTCGGCGCCTCGGCCGGCCACGAGTTCCTCGTCTGGGCGGAGGCGCAGGACCTGCCCGACCCCGAGCTGCTCCTCGACGGCACCGCGTCTCTGGACGCCACGAGCATGCGTGCCGACCGCCTCTACGTCGTGCTGCAGTCGCTGCTCGCTGCCGTGGTCCGCGTGCCCACCGCCGACCGCTGGACGACGGCGATCCGGCTCTGCGCCCACGCCGCCGACCACGGCGGACTGGATGCCGCCGTCCCCGTCGTACGCGCTCTCGTCCGTCCCGACGTACGGCCGCCAGGCGCGGCGACGCCGCCGGCCATCAAGGTCTTCGCCGGACCGCTCGCGCTCGCCGGCCTGCTCCCGGGCGCGGCGTGACGGAGGCCGAGGTCCGGCAGCGGGTGTCGGCGGCCAAGCTCTGGCTCACCGCGCCCGGCGCCGGCGACATGCCCTACCTCGCCACCGCCCTGTACGCCCTGCCGACTGTCGTCGCACCCGACGTCGGCACCGTGGCCGCCGACGACCGTTGGCGCCTCTACGTCGATGAGGGGTGGGGGCTGACGGCCGAGATCCCCTTGCTGGCAGGGCATCTGGCCCACGTGGTGTGGCACCTGCTGCGCGAGCACGCCGACCGCGCCCGCAGCATGGACGTCGGCACGGCCGAGTCCGAGGACTGGACCCGCGCCGCGGACCTCACCGTGTCGCAGTCGCTCCGCGCGGCCGGTCACGCGACCGCCGGACTGCCCCTGCCCGAGGACGTGCCCGTACCTCCCGACCTGTCGGCGGAGGAGTACTACGCGCTGCTGCACCGGCTCGACCTGGCGGCGCATGAGCCGGAGCCTGGCGACACCGACCTGGCGCCGTGCGGCTCGTCGGCCGACGGGCTGCGCCGCCCCTACGAGCTGCCCGGCGACGACACCGACATCGGCACGGTCCGGCAGGGCGAGCTGCGGCAGCAGGTGGCGATCGCCTTCGAGGGTCACATGAAGCAGCGCGGCTCCACCCCGGGGGAGTGGGCGCGCTGGGTCGAGCAGGTGCTCGAGCCCAAGGTGCCCTGGCAGCAGGTCCTGGCGTCCTCCGTCCGCCGCGCGGTCGGCTGGGCGAGCGGCAGCACCCACCAGACCTACCGCAGGCTCTCCCGCCGGCAGGCAGCCTCGCCCCGGACGGTGCTGCCCGGGTCGCACCGCGCGATCCCGGCGGTCGCCATCGTGCTCGACACGTCCGGCAGCGTCGACGACGGCCTGCTCGCCCAGGCGCTCGGCGAGGTCGACGGCGTGCTGCGCGCGCTCGGCACGGCGGTCAACGGCGTCGATGTCCTCACCTGTGACGCCGCGGTCCACACCGCCGGCAAGGTCACCAGCGCGCGTCGCGTCGAGCTCGCCGGGGGAGGCGGTACGGACATGCGCATCGGCATCTCGTCCGCGCTGGCGCTCCGGCCGCGACCGGAGGTCGTCGTCGTGCTGACCGACGGCTGGACGCCGTGGCCGGACGCCGCCCCCCGGGGCGCCACCGTCGTCGCGGTGATGGTCACCCGCGACGGCTATCCCGAGACGCCGGACTGGCTGACCGTCGTCGACTGCGCCGCGTAGGGCGGCGACTCAGAGGTACTGGCCCGTCGCCGGTGGCTCCTCGGCGGGCTTCGGGGCCTCGGGCGGAGCGGCTGTCCTCACGGTCCGGCCGCCGCAGGCCTCGACGATCTTCGGGCCGAAGTGGTCTGCTCCGGAGGCGACCCGGTCGACGGCCACCTGCAGCTCCTCGATGTCGAGGCTCTCGCCGACGAGCTCGGTCGCGATCACCACCTCGCCGTCGCGGTAGAGCGCGCGCGTGAACTCCACCTGGTTGTTCGTGTCGTTGAGGTGCTTGTAGAGCTCGGGGCTCTCCGGGACCTCGACGGCAGCGACGCCCCACACCTGCACGTTCGCGTCCTTCTCGCCGCGCACACCGACGTACATGACACCCCGCTCGAGGCCGAAGGGCCAGTCGCCGGCCTCGTTCCGCTTCAGGTCGTCCTTGCCGGTGATGTGCTCGAGCAGCTTCTCGACGTGGTTCTCGACCATCTCGCGCTTCGCCATGGCGGGAACCCTCTCATCCCCAGCCACGTCTGGTGTGTGAAAGGAACCTGTCACTGCCGGACAGAGGGGGGACGTGGAGCTGACGCGCGAGCAGCGCTTCGACGACCTGCTGTCCGAGGTGCACGTCCCGCTGCAGCGGTACCTGCGGAGACGGACTGCCGAGGCCGACGACGTGCTCGCGGAGACGCTGGCCGTCCTCTGGCGACGTCTCGACGCCGTGCCGGCGGATCCACTGCCCTGGGCATACGGCGTCGCACGGCTCTGCCTCGCGAACCACCAGCGAGCGGAGCAGCGACGCTTCCGCCTGCTCCGCAGGATCGCCCTCGAACCTGAGGCTCCGCCGCCGCCCGAGGACCCGCTCCTCGCCGAGGCTCTCGCTGGACTGCCCGAGGCGGACCAGGAGGTGCTGCGGCTGTGGGCGTGGGAGCAGCTGCCGCCTCGCGAGATCGCGGTCGTCCTCGACGTCACGTCCAACGCGGCGAGCATCCGGCTGCACCGGGCCACCACGAGGCTGCGCACTGCCCTGCTCGGAAAGGATCCCGGCGCTGCCGGACAGGAGCGGGTCAGAGAGGAGGCCACGCCATGAACGACGACGAGCTCCGGCGCCGACTGGCCGCCCTCGACCCGACGGCTGACCAGGCCGTCGCGCCCCTGACCGCTCAGCAGAAGGAGACCGCCATGACGAGCCGCAACCCCGAGACCCGCGCCCTGCTCGGGATGACCGCCGCGTGCCTCGCCGTCGTCGGCGGCGGCATCACGGCCGCTCTCGTCTTCCAGGGCTCGCCCGCCGAGAAGCCGAGCACCACCCCGGCGATCGGCAAGAAGACGGTCCTCGAGCTGAAGAAGTCACCGCCGAACGTCAGCGCCATCTGCGTCCCCGTCTCGGCCGAGCTGCTCAGCCAGGCGGCACACGCCTTCGAGGGCACGGTCTCCTCCGTGGAGGGCGGCACCATCTCGTTCACCGTCACCCACTGGTACAAGGGCGGTGACCAGCAGGTCGTGACCCTCACCGCCGACGACCCGTCGACGGTCGAGGACGGCATCGCCTTCGACGAGGGCAAGACCTACCTGGTCGCGGCGTCCGACACCGAGGTGGGTGGCTGCTCCGGATCGGGCGAGGAGACGGCTGACCTCAAGGCCTTGTTCGAGCAGGCCTTCTAGAGTCCGTGAGGTGATCCGGCTCGCGAGCGAGGACGACCTGCCGCGGATCACCGCGATCTACAACCACTACGTCCGTCACTCGCACGCCACCTTCGACCTCGAGCCGTTCGCGGACCGCGAGGAGTGGTTCAGCCACTACGGCGTCGCCCCGCACTGGGTCGTCGTCGACGAGGACGTGGACGGGTACGCGACCAGCTCGGTCTTCCGGACCAAGCCGGCGTACCGCTCCACGGTCGAGACCTCCGTCTACGTCGCCCCCGAGGCGACGGGACGCGGGCTCGGCAGAGCCCTCTACGCCGACCTGCTCGACCGGCTCGACGAGGCCGGCGTGCACCGCTGCGTCGCCGGAATCGCGCTGCCGAACGACGCCTCCGTCGCGCTGCACACCGCTGTCGGGTTCCGCCCGGTCGGCACGTTCACCGAGGTCGGCTTCAAGGGGCGCTGGGTCGATGTCGCCTGGTACGAACGCCGACTTCCCTGATCCTGCATGCACTTCTCGCGGTTGCAGACGCTCGTCCTGAGCGTGGGAGCGAGCCGTTACGGCTCGGAAGCGTGCGTGCTTTCAGGGAAGTCGGGTGCTGATGAGGACCTTTGCGAGGGCTCGGCGCTCGTCGAGCTCGAGCAGTGCGTCGACAGCGTTCTCGAGCGGGTAGGTGTTGCCCACGAGCGGGTCGAGGGCTCCCGACGACAGGTGCGGCAGCAGCCGGTCCCACTGCTCCTGCAGGTAGCCGGGGCGCGTCATCCACCACGCGCCCCAGCCGACGCCGGTGACGCTGATGTTGTTGAGCAGCAGGCGGTTCACCTTCACCTCGGGGATCGTCCCGCCGGTGAAGCCGACCACCAGCAGCTTGCCCTCGGGCTTGAGGGAGCGCAGCGAGTCGGTGAACCGGTCGCCACCGACCGGGTCCATCACGATGTCCGCGCCGCCGAGCTCCTTCACCGCGGCGAGGAAGCCGTCGACCAGCACGACCTCGTCGGCGCCCGCCTTGCGAGCGATGTCGCCCTTCTCCTCCGTCGAGACGACGGCGATGACGCGCGCGCCCATCACCTTCGCGAGCTGGATCGTGGCGACGCCGATGCCGCCCGCGGCGCCGTGGACGAGCACCGTCTGCCCGGGCTGCAGGTCCGCGCGGCGGACGAGGGCGAAGTCGACCGTCAGGTAGTTCATCAGGAGAGCCGCGCCGGCCTCGAAGCTCACGTTGTCCGGCAGCGGGAAGAGGGTCGCCTCGTTGCAGACGGCCCTCTCGGCGTACCCGCCGAGGACGCTGAACCCCGCGACCCGCTGGCCCGTGTCGACGCGCACGCCCGCGACCTCGCTGCCGGGGACGAACGGGAGCTCGGGCTTCATCTGGTACTCGCCGCGGCTCATGAGCACGTCGGGGAAGTTGACCCCCGCGATGTGCACGTCGACGAGGACGCTGCCGTCACCCGCCACGGGCTCGGGGACGTCGACGAGCTGCACGGCCTTCGGGCCGTCGAGTGAGGTGACCTGGATCGCGCGCATGGACCCGACGGTAGCGATGAGTCCGGCGGTGCTGGATCGTCGGCCCTGACATGACGACGTTCCTGCTGCTCCACGGCGCCGGCTCCGACAGCTGGTACTGGCACCGCGTCCTGCCGCTGCTGCCCGACGCCCTCGCCGTCGACCTGCCCGTCACGGACGACAGCTGCGGTTTCGAGGAGTACGCCGACCGCGCCGCGTCCGGCATCACGGGGCCCGTCACGGTGGTGGCCCAGTCGCTCTCCGGCTTCGTCGCGCCGCTGCTCTGCTCCCGCCTCGACGTCCGGGAGATCCGGATGGTGGCCGCCATGACGCCGGCACCGGGTGAGTCCGCGGGCGAGTGGTGGGAGGCGACGGGTCAGTCAGTGGCCCAGCGCGCGGCCGACCGGGCCGCAGGTCGCGACCCGGACGCGGAGCTCGACCCCGCCGTGACGTTCCTGCACGACGTGCCGCAGGACATCGCTGAGGCCGGCTGGCCGCACGTCTTCCCGCAGTCGTCGCGACCGTTCCACGATCCCTGGCCGCTCGATGCCTGGCCCGACGTCCCGACCCGCTTCCTGGCCGCGACGGAGGACCGACTGTTCCCGCTGGAGTTCCAGCGACGGCTGGTGAAGGACCGGCTCGGCATCGACGTCGAGGAGATCGAGACCGGGCACCTGCCGGCGCTCGTGAAGCCCGACGAGCTCGCCGCCTGGCTGCTGTCGTGACTCGCCTGCTGGCGGAAGACCGAGGAGTCGAACCCCGTCGGGCGTGAGCCCGGGCCCGCTTTCGAGGCGGGTGCCGTCACCGTGCGGCCGTCTTCCCTGGGTCAGGTGGCGGAGGGCCAGGGAGTCGGGCCGTGTTGGGCTCGTCGGGTAGCAACCGGCTGCCGTCTCCGTGCGGCTCGCCCTCCTGGTGCGCAGGGGCGAGCTGCTCGCTCCCTACGCGGGTGACGAGCTGCGGGATCGACGAGTGGTCACGGGTACGACGGTAGGACCGTCGTCCACCCGGTTTTGGGTCGTCCACACCCTGTGGGCGGGTCCCCCGGAATGTCGGTGGTTCGTGGTGACCTTGAGGCATGGAGCTCTTCGACCTGCCGCCCACGCCGGGGCAGCGTCTCGACGCCGAGACGCACCGCGCCGTCTTCGGCGACCTGCCCTCGTCTCTTGCCGTCGCGCTGCACACGCCTGAGATCGGTGACCTCGTTCTGCAGCTGCTCGACCGCGGCTGGCGCCAGGGCCAGCTGGCAGCGCGCATCGGTGCCCTGCCGGCGGGTCCGGACCCGGTCGGCGAGGTCACGGCACTCCTGGAGGGCTTCCTCGAGCAGCAGCCCCCGGATGCCCGGTGGCGGGCCGAGAAGCGCGAGCGCGAGGCCCTGCGGCAGAGCGCCCTGGAGTTCGAGCAGCCGGCCAGCGAGGAGTCCCGGCAGGCCTGGATCTCGCAGATCCGCACCGACCTCGGGGCCCGCGAGCCGGTCCTGAAGCAGCCGCCCCGCCGTACCCGCCCGTCCTGTGCGCTCTGCGGGATGGAGAGCAGCTTCTTCGTGACTCGCGAGGTCCGGCTCTGCGACGAGTGCGTCGAGCAGATGAGCACCGGATCGCTGCAGCTCCCGAACGTCGGGTGAACGCCGCATGACCCGGAACATTTCTTTCTCCACAGGCCGTGGACAAAGGTGTGGGCAGGTGACGCGCTCGAATTCCGACGATCTTGAAGGTTTAGGCACAAGCCGTCGACAGGTGCTCCACAGCGACGCGCCACGCCGTCCCCACCTTCTCCCCAGGGCCGTCCACACCCGACCCGGACGAGGTTGCCGCGACACGTCGCAAAGCCCGTGGCAGGCGACTAGACAGTCCTCTGCGCAGGGCATCCGGGTTTGCTGTGCAGGTGTCCGAAGGGGGCTGGAGCTGCGGTGAGCGACGGGGTCTACGAGTTCAACCGCAAGCCGGACAACCCGACTCCCGCGCCTGCCGAGTTCGAGCGGACCCCTCCTCAGGACCTGATGGCCGAGCAGTCCGTCCTGGGCGGCATGCTGCTCAACAAGGACGCCATCGCCGACGTCGTCGAGGTGCTGTCCGCCGCCGACTTCTACCGGCCCGCGCACGCGATTGTCTTCGACGTCATCCTCGACCTCTACGGCCGCGGTGAGCCCGCCGACGCCGTCACGGTCGGCGACGCGCTCACCCGCAACGGCGATGCCGCGCGAGTCGGCGGCCTGCCCTACCTGCACACCCTGGTGCAGACCGTCCCGACCGCCGCCAACGCCGGCTACTACGCCAAGATCGTCGCCGAGCTCGCGATCCTGCGCCGCCTCGTCGAGGCCGGCACCCGCATCGTGCAGCTCGGCTACTCCGCCGAGGGCCAGGAGGTCGACGACATCGTCGACCGCGCCCAGCAGACGATCTACGACGTCACCGAGCGCCGCACCTCCGAGGACTACGAGCTCCTCGAGGCCCTCATGCAGCCGACGATGGACGAGCTCGAGGCCATCGGCGGCCGCAACGGCCTGATGTCCGGCGTCCCCACCGGCTTCGTGGACCTCGACAACCTGACCAACGGCCTGCACCCCGGCCAGCTCATCGTCATTGCCGGCCGACCCGGGCTCGGGAAGTCGACGATGGGACTAGACATTGCACGTTCGGCAAGTATCAAGAGCGGTCAGCCGTCCTGCATCTTCTCGCTCGAGATGAGCAAGACCGAGATCGTCATGCGCCTGCTCTCGGCCGAGGCGCGGGTCCCGCTGCACCACATGCGGTCCGGCTCCATGACCGACGACGACTGGGCCCGTCTCGCCCGCCGGATGGGCGAGGTCGCCGAGGCACCGCTCTACATCGACGACTCGCCGAACCTCACGATGATGGAGATCCGCTCCAAGGCGCGTCGTCTCAAGCAGCGCAACCAGCTGCGTCTCGTCGTCATCGACTACCTCCAGCTGATGAACGGCAACAAGCGGGCCGAGTCCCGTCAGCAGGAGGTCTCCGAGATCTCCCGTGCCCTCAAGCTCCTCGCGAAGGAGCTCGAGGTCCCCGTGATCGCGATGAGCCAGCTGAACCGTGGCGCCGAGCAGCGCACCGACAAGAAGCCGATGCTCTCCGACCTCCGCGAATCGGGATCGATCGAGCAGGACGCGGACATGGTGATCCTGCTGCACCGCGAGGACGCCTACGAGAAGGAGAGCCCGCGCGCTGGCGAGGCCGACTTCATCGTGGCCAAGCACAGGAACGGCCCGACGGCCACGATCACCGTCGCGTTCCAGGGTCACTACTCGCGTTTCGTGGACATGAGCACGAGCTGAGCCTCACCTCAAGGCCAGGTAAGGCAACCCTCGTCTCCCGGGTGCAGCAGAAGGGGTCGATCAGGACGGGGTGACCCCCCGCACACGCTTCCTTGCCGTTGTCGTCGCCCTGGCCGCAGCCCTGCTCCCCGCAGCCGCTGAGGCGAGCAAGATCCCTACCGCGAGCAGCGGTGTCAGCGGTGCCGACATCGGCTGGCCGAACTGCCCGACGGGCATGGGCATCCCGCAGCGCCCGACGCAGGGCAACCCGATGCCGACCTCGACGGCGAAGTACGTCGTCGTGGGGCTGACGAACGGTCCGGGCTTCACGCCGAACCCGTGCCTGAAGAGCCAGCTCTCCTGGGTGCGTGCGCGGCACCTGTGGCTCGGGGTCTACAGCGTGATCAGCTATCCGACGACGGCCCAGCTGGCGAAGTGGGGCGGGACCGGCACCCTGGCCACGCGGCTGCGCCGGGTCGGTGTGGCGCAGGCGCGCGTCAACCTGGCGACGATGCACAAGGCCGGCCTGGCGAAGGCGCCGATGGTCTGGGTCGACGTGGAGCCGGTGCGCGGCTGGCCGTGGTCGTCGAGCACGACGCGCAACAACCTCGTGCTGTCGGGCGTCATCTCGGCGTACCAGGTCGCAGGCCTGCGGGTCGGGCTCTACTCGTACAAGAGCGGCTGGCAGGAGATCACCGGTGGGCGACGCCAGCCGACGATGCCGACGTGGGTGCCGCTGAAGGCGTGCGGGACGCCGAGCTTCAGCGGCGGGCCGATGTGGCTGACGCAGACCACGAGCGGCTCGCGTGACCTCGACCGCACGTGCCCGGCCCTGAAGAGCGCGGGCTTCCCGCGGGTGTTCGTCTCGACCTGACGACACAGAACGGGCCGGCCCTCCGAGGAGGACCGGCCCGTCGTCGTACGGAGACCTAGAACAGGTCGTTCTCCATGACCTTCACCCACGCGGCGGCGAAGTCCTTGGCGAACTTCTCCTTGGCGTCGGAACCGGCGTAGACCTCGGCGATGCCGCGGAGGATCGAGTTGGACGCGAAGACCAGGTCGACACCGGTCGCGGTCTTGCCCTCCGCCTCGTAGACGTTGGGGTCGGCCGCCGTCGGCTTCCACTCCGGGATGGACGCGAGCAGGTTCACGAAGAAGTCGTTCGTGAGGGTGCCGACCTTGTCCGTGAAGACGCCGTGGCCGCCCTGGCTCACACCCAGGACCCGCAGGCCGCCGATGAGGACGGTGAGCTCCTTGGCCGTCAGGTCGAGGAAGTACGCCCTCTCCACGAGCAGGTTCTCGGGCGCCGTCTTGGTGCCGGGCTTCAGGTAGTTGCGGAAGCCGTCGAACGTGGGCTCGAGGACCCCGTAGGACTCGACGTCCGTCTGCTCCTGCGTCGCGTCGCCACGACCGGTCTTGACGTCGATGGACAGCGAGATGCCGGCGTCAGCGGCCGCCTTCTCGACGGCGGCGGTGCCACCGACGACGATCGCGTCGGCGAGCGAGACGCCCTGCGCCGCAGCGATCTCCTTGAGCTTCGCGACGGTGCCGGCGACGGGGGCGTTGACGTCCCAGTCCTTGGCCGGAGCGAGGGCGATGCGTGCACCGTTGGCGCCGCCGCGCTTGTCCGTGCTGCGGAAGTCCGCGGCGGAGGCCCAGGCGGCGGCGACCAGCTCCGAGACCGAGAGCCCGCTGTCGAGGATCGCCTTCTTCAGGCCCGCCACGTCGGCGACCTCGGTGCCGGCCGGGACCGGGTCCTGCCACAGCTGGGGCTCCGGGACCCACGGGCCGAGCAGGCGGTTGGCCGGGCCCATGTCGCGGTGCAGCAGCTTGAACCAGGCGCGCGCGTAGGCGTCGGTGAAGGCCTGGTGGTCGTCGCGGAAGCGCTCGGCGATCTTGCGGTACTCCGGGTCGTGGAGCAGCGCGAGGTCGGTCGTCGCCATCATCGGCGCGTGCGTCTTGCCGGGCACGTGGGCGTCGGGCACGAGGGACTCGGCAGCCGGGTCCTTCGGCTTCCACTGGTTGGCGCCGGCGGGGCTCTTGGTCAGCTCCCACTCGTGGCCGAACAGGGTGTCCCAGTAGCTGTTGTCCCAGGTGGTCGGGGTGGGGGTCCACGCGCCCTCGAGGCCGGAGGTGATGGTGTCCTCGGCCTTGCCCTTGCCGAACTGGTTCTTCCAGCCGAGGCCGAGACCCGTGACGGGGCAGCCCTCGGGCTCCGGGCCGACGAGCGACGGGTCGCCCGCGCCGTGGGCCTTGCCGAACGTGTGGCCGCCGGCGATGAGCGCGACGGTCTCCTCGTCGTTCATGGCCATCCGGCCGAAGGTGAGGCGGATGTCGTGCGCCGCGGCGACCGGGTCGGGCTTGCCCTGCGGGCCCTCGGGGTTGACGTAGATGAGGCCCATCGTCACCGCGCCGAGCGGGGTGTCGTCGAGGTTCAGCGGGTTGTCGCCCTCGTACCGCTCCTGGCCGAGCCAGGTCTCCTCGTTGCCGAAGAAGACCTCCGGCGGCTGCCACACGTCGCGGCGGCCGAAGCCGAAGCCGAAGGACGGGAAGCCCATGTCCTCCTGCGCGACGTTGCCGGCGAGCACGAGCAGGTCGGCCCAGGACAGGGCCCGGCCGTACTTCTGCTTGACCGGCCACAGCAGGCGACGGGCCTTGTCGAGGTTGCCGTTGTCGGGCCAGCTGTTGAGGGGGGCGAACCGCTGCGCGCCCTCGCCGCCGCCGCCGCGACCGTCGATCGTGCGGTAGGTGCCGGCCGCGTGCCAGGTGAGGCGGACCATGAGCGGGCCGTAGTGGCCGTAGTCGGCCGGCCACCAGTCCTGCGAGCTGTGGAGCACCTCGATGACGTCGGCCTTCACCGCGTCGTGGTCGAGCGCCGACACGGCGGCGGCGTAGTCGAAGTCCTCGCCCAGCGGGTCGGCGTCCGGCGCCGTCCGGTTGAGCGGGGACAGGTCGATCTGGTTCGGCCACCAGTCCTTGTTGGTCCGCGGCCGCGCGTCGGTGTCCGGGGTGGGACCCGACAGGGCCGGGTTCTCGCTCTCGCTCACGTGTTGCCTCTCCTCAGTCGATCACTTGTTGAGCACGCGGGGCAGGTGCCCCAGTAGATGACCTCTGCTTCGTCGATCACGAAGCCGTTGTCGTCGGAAGCGGTCAGGCACGGGGTCTCGTCGACCGCGCAGTCCACGTCGGCGATGGCCCCGCAGTGCCGGCACACGACGTGGTGGTGGTTGTCCCCGACTCTGGCCTCGTAACGCGCGACCGAGCCCGCGGGCTCGATCCTGCGGACCAGTCGGGCCGACGTGAGCGCGCGCAGCACGTCGTAGACGGCCTGGTGCGAGACGTCACCGAGGTCCGCGCGCACGGCGCGGATCAGCGCGTCGGTGTCGGCGTGCGGGTGCGCGTGCACCGCCGACAGGACCGCGACGCGGGGCCGGGTCACGCGCAGCTCGGCACCCTTCAAGACCTGCTCGAGGTCGGGGGTGACGGGCACAGGGCCACCCTAGCCCGTGACTTGAACGAGTCAAGAGAACGGTCGTGGAAGGCTGGACGCATGATCAAGAGTGCGATCGTCACAGGGGCCTCGGCCGGCATCGGCGAGGCAGCCGCCGTCGAGCTGGCGCGCAAGGGGTTCCGGGTCTACGCCGTGGCTCGGCGGGCCGAGAAGATGGCCCACCTCGCCGACCAGGGCATCGTCCCGGTCAGTGCCGATGTCACGGACGACCCGTCGATGGTCGCGCTCGTCGACCAGGTGATGACCGAGACCGGGCGCGTCGACGTGCTGGTGAACAACGCCGGCTACGGCTCGTACGGGGCGCTCGAGGAGGTGCCGATGGAGGAGGCCCGACGGCAGTTCGACGTCAACGTGTTCGGGCTCGCCCGTCTCACGCAGCTGGTGCTGCCGCACATGCGGGCGCAGGGCTCGGGCCGCATCATCAACGTCAGCAGCGTCGGCGGCCGGATCTGGGAACCGCTCGGCGCCTGGTACCACGCGACCAAGTTCGCCGTGGAGGGCCTGTCCGACAGCCTGCGGGCCGAGCTGCGCCCGCACGGGATCGACGTCGTCGTCATCCAGCCGGGCGCCATCAAGACCGAGTGGGCTGCCATCTCCGCCGACAACCTGCGCGAGGCCTCGAGCGAGCCGGCATACGCGGAGCAGGTGCGCATCGGCGCCGCCGTGCTGGCCAAGGCCGACACCGTGAGGGGAGCCAGCCCGCCCAGCACCGTCGCGAAGACCATCGCGAAGGCAGCGACAGCCCGCCGCCCCAAGACCCGGTACGCCACGGGTGGCGGCGCGAGGAGCGTGCTGTTCATGAAGTCGCTCACGACCGACCGTGGCTGGGACCGGGCGATCACGACCGCTTACCGGAGCCAGGCGAGGGGGTGAACCTGCTTCGCGGTTGACACGGCCGGGAAGGAGATCCGGCACGACCGTCGAAGCACAGGGGGACACCCAGCATCCCCCCGGAGGACCCCCGTGCGTCGCCGCGCTGCCCTGCTCACCCTCGTCGCGCTCGCGTCGACCGGCCTGACCGTCAGCGCGCTCGCGTCCGGACCGGCTCCCACCAGCACCTTCGCCGCCTACCACGGCGTACGGCTCACGGCCGTCCCGAAGGACGAGCCAGGCACGAAGGCGGTGGCCTACAGCGGCCCGAAGCTCGTGCTCGCCCAGTCCTACGTCGGCCGCAACGCCGCCGAGCCGACGCTCGGCGTCGACCGCAAGGGCGACGTCTACACGGTCGCCTCGGCCTTCGACGCGCTGCCGGGCAACCCGCCGAAGAACGAGCCCCGCACCTTCGTCATGCGCTCGACCGACGGCGGCCGCACCTTCCGTGACGACTCGCCCCAGGTCAACGGCGTCCGCACGCAGAACGTCAGCACCGACCCCTACATCTACGTGGAGCCGACGAGCGGTCGGGTCTTCGACATCGACCTGCAGGGCGTCAACGGCGCGCACCTGTCCTACAGCGACGACGGCGGCAAGACCTGGACCGACTCGCTGCTCACGACGGCCGGCGTCAACGACCACCAGACGCTGTTCGCCGGCCCGCTCCCCGAGGGCGGCGGCCTGCTTCCCCTGACGGACAAGGCGTTCCAGAAGGTCCTCTACTACTGCACCAACGGCATCGCGGTCGGCTCGTGCGCCCGCAGCTACGACGGCGGTCGCACCTTCACGCAGGCCAACCAGACCGGCTACGAGGCGTTCAACCCGCAGTACCTCGCCACCCTGGACCTCAACCACAACGAGGGCATCTGCGGCAGCCTGCACGGCCACGGCGTCGCGGACACGAGGGGACGGATCTTCATCCCGCGCGGCTACTGCCAGATCCCGATGATCGCGATCAGCGAGGACGCCGGCACGACCTTCACCGACGTGAAGGTCTCCGACATCCTCATGGACGGGCAGCAGTCGTCGGTCGCGGTCGACCGGCTCGGCAACCTCTACTACGTCTTCCAGGACGCGAAGCACCAGCAGCCGTACCTCGTCATCAGCCGCGACCACGGCCGCACCTGGGGCACGCCGCTGCTCATCGCGCCGCCCGGCGTGCACGAGGTCAACTTCCCGACGATCGACGTCGGCGACCCCGGCAAGATCGCCATCACCTTCCCCGGTACGACGTCCACGCTCGGGCACAAGGACCTGACCCGCACGTGGAACAGCTACGTCGTCGTCTCGACGAACGCCCTCGCGGCCAACCCGCTGTTCCTGTCGAACACCGCCAACCCGAAGAACGACCCGGTCGCGCGCGGCGACTGCAACAACCGCTGCGGCCGGATGTACGACTTCCTCGACATCGTCAGCGCGCCGAACGACCAGGGCCGCATCTGGGCGACGGCCGTCGACACCTGCACCAGCCTGCTGCGCTGCAGCACGACGCGGCTGCCCGGCAACAACGACAGCGGCGACGTCGTGCAGGAGGAGACCGCTCACGACTACGGCACCTCCGCCGACATGCGCGGCGTGATCATCCGCCAGGTGTCCGGACCGGCACTGCGGGGGAGCGCGCCGATCACCCGGGACACCCTCCGCTAGCGGAGTCCGTTTCGGGGGTGTATGCCATGCGTCATGGGCGTCCTTGACCTGAGCCTCACGGTGCACGCCCACGGCGACGCGCCGCCCGAAGTGGTGTGGGAGCGGTACGCCGACCTGCGTCGTTGGCCGCAGTGGTCGCCGCAGATCACCGATGTCGAGTCGACCGGGCCGTCCCTCAAGCACGGCCTCACCGGCAAGGTCATCGGGCCCTTCGGGATCGCCGTGCCGTTCGTGGTCACCGAGGTCGGCATCCGCAGCTGGTCGTGGGACGTGCAGGCCCTCGGAACGCAGCTGCACCTGGACCACAGCGTGATGCCCTACGGCGGCGGTGCCGAGACGGCGCTGCGGATGAAGGGTCCGGCGCCCGTCGTCGTCGCCTACGCGCCGTTCGCCAAGCTGGCGCTGCAGCGGCTGGTGACCTGGTGAGCCTCGACCGGTTCGTCGAGGCCCAGGGACCGACGTACGACGGGGCCCTCACCGAGCTGCGGCGCGGCCGCAAGCGGGGGCACTGGATGTGGTTCGTGTTCCCGCAGCTCGCGGGCCTCGGGCACAGCCCGACCGCCCAGCACTTCGGCCTGGCCGGACCGGAGGAGGCGCTCGCCTACCTCGAGCACCCCGTGCTGGGCACCCGGTTGCGCGAGTGCGCGCACGCCCTGCTCGAGCTGGCGAGCCATGACCCGGTCGAGGTCCTCGGTCTCGTCGACGCGCTCAAGCTGCGCTCCTCGATGACGCTGTTCGACGCCGTCGCCCCCGATGAGGACTTCGCGCGCGTGCTCGACCAGTACTACGACGGCAAGCCCGACGAGCTGACCCTGGAGCTGCTCAGCCGTCGCTCTGGGTGAGCTTGCTGGCCCGCCCGGCGATTCCCTCGATGAGCTCCACCGGGAACAGGATGGTGCTGTGGTTCTCGCTCGAGATCTCGGCGAGGGTCTGCAGCGTGCGCAGGTGCATCGCACCGGGGCTGGCGTTGATGGTGGTCGCCGCCTGAGCCAGCATCTGCGAGGCCTGCAGCTCGCCCTCGGCTGCCACGACCTTCGCCCGCCGCTCGCGCTCGGCCTCGGCCTGGCGGCCCATGGCGCGCTGGATCTGCTCCGGCAGGTCGATGTCGCGCAGCTCCACGCGCTCGACCTTGACGCCCCACGCCTCGGTCTGGTCGTCGAGGGACGACCGCAGCTGCTCGGCGATCCGGTCGCGTGAGGTCAGCAGCTCGTCGAGCTGGTGGTGCCCGATGACGGTCTGCAGCGAGGTCTGCGCGACCGACTGCGCCGCGGCGTACCAGTTGGTGACCTTGTTGACCGCCAGGACGGGGTCGACCACCTGCATGTAGGCGAAGGCGTCGACCTTGAGGGAGACGGAGTCGGCCGAGATCACCTGCTGCACCGGGATCTGCACGGCGTTCATCTGCAGCGAGACCTTCACGTACTTGTCGAGGATCGGCACGATGAAGAACAGCCCCGGGCCCTTGGCGCCGATGCACCGGCCGAGCCGGAAGATCACGCCGCGCTCGTACTCCTGCACGATCTTCAGCCCGTTCGCGAGGACGAGCACGACGATCACCCCGAGAGCGAGGAGGACGACACCGACAACCTGAGGACCCATGCGCGCAATGTCCCGCATGTGACTTCCCAAGGGAGGCAGGCGCGCTGATCATGCTGACATGCGCGTCGTGGTGGTGGGGGCGGGACCGGTCGGGATGCTGTGCGCCCTGGCGAGGGCGGAGCGAGGCGACGAGGTCGCTGTGGTGGAGCGCGACGCTCCGCCCGGCGACGGCTGGGAGCGACGCAGCGTCTTCCAGTTCCGCCACCCGCACTTCTTCCGGCCTCAGGTGCGTCAGGTGATCGAGGAGCTCGCGCCCGCCGCGTGGCAGGCCCTGCTCGACGCCGGGGCGGTGGCCGCCACGGTGCCGGGGATGCCCGCGGAGATGGCGCAGCGGATGTCCGGGATCGCCGTGCGCCGCTCGGTGCTCGAGGGCGCGATCCGTGGTGTCGTGGACGCCGACCCGCGGATCCGGGTCGTGCACGGAGAGGCCACGGACGTCGTCGCGGACGGGCGCGTGACGGGTGTGGTGGTCGACGGTCAGGTCCTCGACGCGGACCTGCTGCTGTGCAGCACGGGCCGCACGGGCACGCTGGGCGACGCGTGGCGGCCGCCGGCGGAGGGCGGACCGTGCGGCTTGAGCTACGTCAGCCGGATGTACCGCTTCGCGGACGGCATCGACGCCTTCCCGCAGCACTTCCCGATGGGAGCGATGGGGCCGGGCTACCAGACGATCGCCTTCCCGCAGGACGACGCGACGCTGTCCGCCCTCATCATCCGGGGGTCGGGTGACAAGGAGCTCGCCGGTCTCCGTGACAACGATGCCTACGACCGCGTCGCCTCCGCGATCCCCAACCTGGCCCGCTGGACCGATCCCGCGTCCTTCGTGCCCATCACCGACGTGATGATGGGTGGTCTGCTCACGAACACCTACCGGGGGCAGGTCGTCGACGGCGCGCCGTCCGGCCTGCTGTTCGTCGGGGACGCCGTGGCGACGACGAACCCGAGCGCGGGCCGGGGCGTGGCCCTCGGACTGCTCCAGGCGGCCGCGCTGCTGCGACTGCTGGACGACCACGAACCCGACGAGGCCCGTGACCTGTTCGCTGCCTGGTGCGACGAGCAGGTGAAGCCCTGGTACGACGACCACGTGCACAACGACTCCTGGCTGGAGCGGCGCTTCCGCGGCGAGGAGCTCGACTACGACGCGCCGCTCCCCTCCGACCTCATCTGCGACGCCTCGGCCGAGGACCCCTCGATCGAGGAGGCCGTGGGCGCGTTCCGCTCGATGATGGCGCAGCCGTCCGTGCTGCGGCCGTTCGAGGAGCGCGCACGTGCCGTCTACCAGCGCGGTTGGCGGATGCCGCTGGAGGGACCGACGCGTTCCGAGGTGTGCGAGCTCATCCGCGGCTAGCGTCGCTGCGGTGAGGGTCTACGTCGCATCACCGCTCGGCTTCACGCACCCCACCAAGGCCTGGTACGACGCGGTGCTGGTGCCTGCGCTCGAGGCCGGCGGTCATGAGGTGCTCGACCCGTGGTCGGCGTCGGCGGACCTGTTCGACGGGGTGACCGATCCGGCAGACCTCGCTGTCGCTAACGCCACGGCCGCGCAGCGCAACGAGGACCTGATCCGCGCCTGCGACGCCGTGCTGGCCGTCCTCGACGGCGTCGACGTCGACAGCGGCACCGCCGCTGAGATCGGCTTCGCGGCGGCGCTCGGCAAGCGGGTGATCGGCTGGCGGTCCGACTTCCGGCTGGCGGGCGACAACGCCGCGTCCGTCGTGAACCTGCAGGTCGAGCACTGGCTCACCGGGCCGGTCGAGCGCGACCTCGAGCAGGCACTTATGCGGTTGCGATGAGTGGGCGGGTCGACGAGCGTCATGACTGACATGGAAAACGACAGGTCCCGCTGGGTCGCCCTCTACGTGCTGTGCACCGGCATGCTCATGATCGTCCTCGACATCTCGATCGTGAACGTGGCGCTGCCCTACATCCAGACCGACCTCGGCTTCAGCAAGGCCGGTCTCGCCTGGGTGGTCAACAGCTACCTCATCGCCTTCGCCGGTCTGCTGCTGCTGAGCGGCCGCCTCGGAGACCTGCTCGGTCGCCGGCAGGTGCTGGTCGTCGGCCTCGGCGTGTTCACGGCGGCCTCGCTGCTGTGCGGTGCGGCCCAGACGGAGTGGCAGCTCATCGCGGCGCGCTTCGTCCAGGGCGTCGGTGGCGCGCTCGCGTCGGCCGTGATCCTCGGCATGATCGTGACGCTGTTCCCCGAGCCGGGGGAGCAGGCGAAGGCCCTCGGCGTCTACGGCTTCGTCGCCTCGTCGGGCGGAGCCATCGGTGGGCTCGCCGGCGGCGTGCTGACCCAGCTCATCAGCTGGCACTGGATCTTCCTCGTCAACATCCCGATCGGCGTCGTCACCATCTGGCTGGTGCTGCGGACCGTCCCGGACGACGAGGGACTCGGGCTGAAGGATGGGGCCGACGCTCTCGGCGCCGTGCTCATCACCGCCTCGCTGATGCTCGGCGTCTACGCGGTCGTGGCGAGCGTGCCGTGGGCGGCGATCACGTCGCTCGTCCTCCTGGCCCTCTTCGTGGTCAGGCAGGCGACGGCCGGCAACCCGCTCATGCCGCTGTCGCTGTTCCGCAGCCGCATCACGGTCGGTGCCAACGTGGTGCAGATGCTCACGGTCGCCGGGATGTTCGGCATGTTCTTCCTCGTGACGCTCTACGTGCAGGGCGTTCTCGGGTGGAGCGCCCTGGAGATCGGCATCGGCTTCCTCCCGGTCAGCATCGTGATGTGCGCGATGTCGCTGTGGGTCAGCGACCGGCTGGTTGCCCGCTACGGCGCTCAGCCGACGCTGCTCGTCGGCACGCTGGTCGCGGCGCTCGGCCTCGGGCTGTTCGTCCTCGCCCCGGTCGACGGGAGCTACTGGGTGCACGTGCTGCCCGGCATGACCCTGCTGGGCCTCGGCATGGGCGGCGCCTTCCCGGCGATGATGGCGGTGGCGATGTCGGACGTGGCGCCCGAGGACGCCGGGATCGCCTCAGGTCTGGTGGGCACGTCGGCCGAGGCAGGCGCAGCGCTCGGCCTGGCCGTCCTCGCGACCCTGGCGGCCCACCGCACCGACCGGCTGATCGGGAGCGGGGTCGGGCGCAAGGAGGCGCTGACCAGCGGCTACCACCTCGCGTTCGCCGTGGGCACGGGCCTGCTCGTCCTGGCGGCCGTCCTCTGCGCGACCGTGCTGCGCGCGGTCGACGTCCACGGGCAGGAGCCGGCGCAGGAGCTGGAGCCGGCGGCGGCCTGACCGATGAGGTCGGCCGTCGTCGTACGTCCTCTCTTGTGCGAGGCTCATCAGGGGGTCCCGCGAGGAGGCACGAGATGACCGTCACCGCAGGTCTGGACCTGGCGGAGCTGGAGCACTACCGCACCGAGCTGCGCGGCTACTGCTACCGGATGCTCGGCTCGACGTTCGACGCGGACGACGCCGTGCAGGAGACGCTCGTCAAGGCGTGGCAGAAGGCCGACGGCTTCGAGGGGCGCTCGTCCGTGCGCTCGTGGCTCTACCGGATCGCGACCAACGTCTGCCTGGACGCGTTACGCGCCCGCGGTCGCCGGGCCCTCCCGATGGACCTGTCCTCGCCGGCCTCGCCGACGCAGGCCCCGGAGCACACGCTGCCCGACAGCGCCTGGCTCGAGCCCGTGCCCGACGCCGACGTCGCGCCGCTGTCGGCCGACCCCGCCCTGATCGTCGCGCACAACGACTCCATCCGGCTCGCGTTCGTCGCGGCGCTGCAGGCGCTGCCGCCGAAGCAGCGCGCCGTGCTGATCCTGCGCGAGGTGCTCTGCTGGCAGGCGAGCGAGGTCGCCGAGCTGCTCGACACCACGGTCGCCGGCGTCAACAGCGCGATGCAGCGGGCCCGCGCCACCCTCGCCGACGCCGACCTGTCGTCGCCGACGCTCGCGACCGAGGCCGACAAGGACCTGCTGGCGAAGTACGTGAAGGCCTTCGAGGCCTACGACATCCCGTCCCTCGTCCAGCTGCTGCACGACGACGCGGCCATCTCGATGCCGCCGATCGCGATGTGGCTCCAGGGCGTCGAGAACCTCTCGGCCTGGTATCTCGGGTTCGGCATCGGCTGCAAGGGATCCCGCCTCGTCCCGACGGTCGCCAACGGGCTGCCGGCCTTCGGGCAGTACCGCCCGGACCACGACAACGGCGGGTACAAGGCCTGGTCGCTCCAGGTGCTCGAGATCTGCGGGGACCGCATCGACCACGTGCACCACTTCCTCGACGTGGAGCGGCTCTTCCCGCGCTTCGGCCTGGACCTGCGCCTGCCCGCCTAGAGGGCGCGAAGGGCTACAGCACGTCGTCGAGGCCGCAGTAGGCGAGCAGGTCGCGGTCACCTTCGACGTCCAGCGTGCCCGGGTGCCGCCGGGCGAGGACGCGCAGCCGAGAGACCGCGTCGACGACCGTCAGGTCGCAGTGCTCGATGCGCAGCACGACGTGCCGGGCCTGGTGCAGGAGGTCGTCCACGTCATGGCACAGCTGGGTGATGTCCCCCGCGGACAGCGGTCCGCGCACGGTCATCACAGCCCTCACGAGAGGTGGACGACGGCGTGCCGGGCAACTCATCGGTGACGATGGTGGGGTGAGGGCTGCCGAGTGGGTCGTGATCGCGGGTGCCGTGGTCGGTCTCGGCATGGCCGGCGCGTTCGTGTGGTCGGTCGTGCAGTCGGTACGGAGGACGGCGCGCAAGGCCCGCCGCGCCGTCGAGCCCACGCGGGTTCGCGCCCTGAAGGTGCGAGGCGTGCTGTCTCCGACCGCTGCGGCCCGCCGCGACCTCGCCGCCGACGTCCTGCAGGCCCGGCGGGCCTACGACCTGGCGGCAAGGGCAGGACGGCCCGTGCGCGACGTCGGGCCGGTCGTGGCGCAGCTCGAGAAGGTGGCGCGCTCGCTCGACGTCGACCTGCGGTTCGACCGGGCGGTGCCGGACGAGGTGGCCCGGGCGCGCCGGGCCGCCCGGTCCCTCATCGAGGCCTGTGCGTCTGATCCCGCCCGGGAAAGCCGGCTCGACGAGGTGGCCGACGCCGCCGAGCTGGCCCGGCTCACGGCCCAGGCGCGCCGCGAGCTCAGCTGAGGCTGCGGAGGTGCTCCTCGAGCACGTCGAGGAAGCCGTTGGTGCCGACCCGCGCGCCCTCGTACTGCTCGTCGGTGAGGTGCCCGCCGCTCTGCCGCAGGGTCAGCTCCGTCGCACCGTCGGTCTCGACCAGGTCGAAGGTGAACAGGTCGTAGTCGTAGGGCGGGCCCTCGGGGAACTCGTCGGGCACCGTGAACGCGAGCACCAGGTGGCTGGTGGGCTCGACCTCCTTGAACTCCCCGAGCCAGCGCATCGAGAAGCCGTTCGGCAGCTGCATGGTGCCGCCCCACGCGCCGCCGACGCGCGCGTCGCAGACCATGTCGACCATCTTCCCGTCGTGCCCGCCGTACCAGACGGCGAAGTGCTCGGGCTGGGTGAGGCACTCCCAGACCAGGTCCTGGGGTGCCTGGAAGGTGCGGACGATCGTGTAGCCGCGCTCGCTGTTGTCGCTCACGTCTTCTCCTTGGGGATGAGGGTCTTCAGGTGCGCGTCGAGGCGGTCGAACGACCCCTCCCAGAACACGCGGTAGTCGTCGAGCCACGTCGCCGCGGTCTTCAGCGCGGCGCCGTCGAGACGGGCCGGCCGGTACTGCGCGTCCTTGCCGCGGCGGATCAGCCCGGCCGCCTCGAGCACCTTCAGGTGCTTCGAGACCGCCTGCAGGCTCATCGCGAACGGCTCGGCGAGCTGGTTGACCGTGGCCTCGCCCTCGGCCAGCCGCTCGAGGATCGCGCGGCGGGTCGGGTCGGCGAGGGCCGCGAACACCTGGCTCAGCGGGTCCATTGCTCAACTCCTCAGTTGATAAACCAAATAGTTGAGTACGGAGGGACGACTGTCAAGTGATTGGCTGAAGGTCATGGCACTGCACCTGCAAGGACCCGTTCTCGTCGGCCCTGACGACGAGCGCCCCGAGGCGTGGGTGGTCGACGGGCGCCTCACCTTCGAGCGGCCCGGCACGGTGGAGGCAACGATCGGGGGCTGGGTCCTGCCGGGCCTGGTCGACGCGCACTGCCACATCGGCCTCGGCGCCCACGGTGAGGTGCCCGCAGCCGTCGCCGAGCAGCAGGCCCTGACCGACCGGGACGCCGGTGCGCTGCTGCTGCGCGACGCGGGCTCGCCCGCCGACACGCGCTGGGTGCAGGAGCGCGAGGACCTGCCCGTCCTCATCCGCGCCGGACGCCACATCGCGCGGACCCGTCGCTACATCCGCGACTTCGCCAACGAGGTCGAGCCGGAGCAGCTCGTCGCGGCGGTGCAGGAGCAGGCACGTGCGGGTGACGGCTGGGTGAAGCTCGTCGGAGACTGGATCGACCGCGACACCGGTGACCTCGCGCCCTGCTGGCCGACGGACGTGCTGGTCGAGGCGATCGCGGCGGCCCACGCACTCGGGGCCCGGGTGACCGCGCACTGCTTCGGCGAGGAGTGCCTCGAGCCGCTGGTGCTCGCCGGGATCGACTGCATCGAGCACGCCACCGGGCTCACGGAGGAGACCCTCCCGCTGTTCGTCGAGCGCGACGTGGCCATCGTGCCGACCCTCATCAACATCGCGACGTTCCCCGACATCGCAGCGCCCGCTGCGGAGAAGTTCCCCGTGTACGCCCGGCACATGCTCGCCCTGCACGGGCGGCGTCACGCGACGGTCGCGGCCGCCCGTGAGGCCGGCATCCGGGTGTTCACCGGGACGGACGCCGGTGGGTCGCTGGCTCACGGACGCGTCGCCGACGAGGTCCTCGAGCTCGCGGCCGCAGGGTTCACCCCGCTGCAGGCGCTTCGGTCGGCGGCCTGGGACGCCCGGCCGTGGCTGCGGCAGAGCGGCCTCGAGGAGGGTGCGTCGGCCGACCTGGTGGTCTACGCCGCCGACCCCCGGCGGGACCTGGAGACCCTGAAGCACCCGACGGCTGTCGTCCTGCGTGGAGCGGTCCGCTGACCGCACTCGAGCTCGCCGGGGTCACCTGGCGGCGTGCAGACGTCGAGATCCTGCGCGGCGTCGACCTCACGGTCGAGGACGGCGAGCACTGGGCGCTGCTCGGTCGCAACGGCTGCGGCAAGACGTCCATGCTCGCCCTGGCAGGGGCCAGCGAGCACCCGACGCCCGGCACTGTCGACGTGCTGGGTCGACGGCTCGGTCGCGTCGACATCCAGGGCGAGCTCTGGCCGCGGATCGGCCAGGTCAGCGGCCGGCACACTCCCTCCGGGCAGCTGACCGCCGGCCAGGTCGTGCTCACTGGCCTGAGCAACACGAACGGCCTCCCGCTGCGCTGGACACCGACCGACGAGCACCGTGCGGCCGTGGTGAGATCCCTTGCCGATGTGGGGATCTCGGCACTTGCCGGCCGCCCGTGGGCGGTCCTCAGCAACGGCGAGCAACGACGTACCCTGCTCGCCCGAGCGCTGGTCCGCCAGCCCGAGCTGCTGCTGCTCGACGAGCCGGCGGCAGGTCTGGACCTGCCTTCGCGGGAGCACCTCATCGGGGCCCTCGACGCGGTGCCCTGCACGAGCGTGCTGGTCACCCACCACGTCGAGGAGATCCCGGCCACGACGACCCACGCCGCCCTGATGAGCGACGGACGGCTCCTCGCACGCGGGCGGATCGCGGAGGTGCTCACCTCGGAGGGCCTGTCGACGTGCTTCGGGATGGACCTGGTCGTCGAGGAGCGCGAAGGCCGGTTCAGCGCCCGAACACGCGGCGGGGGACGTCGACCAGCATCGTGGTGATCTGCTCCTCCGTGACGCCCTTCTCGCGCACGTAGGGGAGCACGTCGTCCTGCAGGTGCAGGTAGTGCCACTGCGGCAGGAAGGCCCGACCTTCGGGCGGCAGCCAGTCGATGTAGCAGGCGGCGTCCTGCGAGAGCACCATGCGATCGGCGAGGCCGCGGCGGCAGAGCTCGACCAGCGTGTCCGCCCGGGCCTCGAACGTCGTCGCGACGTTGATGCCGAAGCGGTCCATGCCGAGCGTGAAGCCCTGCTGGGCAAGGGACTCCAGGTGGTCGACGTCGGTCGAGTCGCCGCTGTGCCCGAGCACGATCACGGCTGGGTCGACGCCCTCCTCGTCGCAGAGCACCCGCTTCACGTGCAGAGCCGTCTGCGTGCCGGGATGCGTGTGCACCGTGATCGGGGCGCCAGTGCGCTGGTGCGCCTGACCCACCGCGCGCATGACGCGCTCGACGCCGGGCGTCAGGCCCGGCTCGTCGATGGCGCACTTCAGCATGCCCGCGACGACGCCGTGGTTGCCCTCGGTGAGGTCGCGGACGAACAGGTCGACCATCGGGTCCGGGTCGCCGTAGCGGTGGTGGAAGAAGAACGGCACGTCCTCGTACGTGTAGACGCCGGTCGCGGCGATGATGTTGAGCTGCGGCACCTGCTCGTTCACGCGCCGGATGCGCGGCAGGTAGCGACCGAGGCCGACGACCGTCGGATCGACGATCGTCTGCACGCCCTGGGCAGCCAGCTCGGTGAGCTTGGTCACCGCATCTGCGACCTGCGCCTCCTCGTCCCACTCGTCTGGCCAGTTCTGCTGCGCGTCGGCGGTGAGCACGAACACGTGCTCGTGCATGTACGTGATCCCGAGCGCTTGGGAGTCGACGGTTCCGAGGACAGTGGGCACCGCAGTCATGGCCTGAACGTAGACCGTTAAGGAAATGTCCGGGAATGCCGATACAGTGGGAACGGTTGAACCCGATGATCAGCGGGAAAGATCGCTGACGGCCCAGGCTGCAACGGTGCGCCGGGCTCCCACAAGCCACTCGGACAGATCGTGTCCGCGTACGAAGAGAAGAGAACAGTCATGAACGACTACGGACCCTGGGACGACTGACAGTCCCGCACGAGAAGCAGAGCCCGTCCCTCACCCGAGGGGCGGGCTCGCCAGTTTCTGCAGGGCGAGGGTGAGCACCTCGGTGGTGGTGCCGAAGTTCAGCCTCGCGTGGTGGCTCAGCCCGAAGTCGGCGCCCTCCGAGAGCGCGATCCGCTGCTCTCGCAGCAGCCGCTCCGCGGGCCGCTCGTCCTCGAAGCGCAACCAGGCGAGGTAGGACGCCTGCGGCGGCGTCATCCGATCGCCGAGAGCGTCGACGACCAGCGCTCGCATCCGGTCCAGGTGCTGCACGAGGTCGGCCAGCCACGGGTCGCCTTCAGTGAGTGCAGCCTGGTTGGCGAGCGCCCCGAGGTGCCCGACCTTGTACGACACCTCGACCGGGATGCGTCGCACCGCGGGCAGCACGTCCTCGCAGCCGGCGACCAGCAGGGCGCACTTGAGGCCCGCGAGGTTGAAGGCCTTCGACGCGCTGGTGAGCACGACCGACCGGCGAGGGGCGTACGGCGTGAACGTCGCGCCGGGAAGGGTCAGCGGTGCGTGCACCTCGTCCGCCAGCACCACGGCGTCGTGACGCCGCACCACGAGGTCGAGCTGGTCGAGCTCGGCGCCGGTCCAGACCCTCCCCGTGGGGTTGTGGGGGCTCGAGAGCAGCATGGCCCGAGCACCCGCGCCGAGGGCCACGTCGATGGCCGCCAGGTCGAGGGCGCCGTCGACGAGGGGGACCAGCTCCACGGGGCGGCCGACGGAGGGCGGCACCTCGAAGAACGGGTGGTAGACCGGCGGGCAGATGATGACGCGGTCACCGGGATCGGTGAGCACCTTGAGCGCCTCGGCGACGCCCGCCATCACATCTCCGACCGGCACGCACCAAGTCGGGTCGACGTCCCAGTCCCAGTGCCGCTTGGCGAAGCCGGCGAAGGCCCTGCCGAGCTGGAACGGTGCGGCGTAGCCGGTGTCGCTGCGGTCGAGCGCCGTCTGCAGGACGTCGACGACGCAGTCGGCGAGCGGCACGTCGAGCTCTGCGACCCACAGGGGCAGCACGTCCGGGCCGTGGAGCTGCCACTTGATGCTCTGCCGCTGTCGCAGCTCCTCCAGGCTCAGCTCCCGCATGCGTGGCAGTCTGCCCCCCGTGACGACCGTGAGGGTGCCGGGGGCTGAGCTCTACGTCGAGCGCGCTGGCGGGGGTCCGCCGCTGCTGTCGATCAGCGGCTCGGGCAGTGCCCTCGCGGACGGCTTGCGCCCCGCTGTCCTGCCGTTCGCGAACAGCTTCGACGTGGTCGGCTGGGACCACCGGGGCCTGGGCGAGTCGTCGTCCGACGGGTCGCCGGTCACGATGGCGGACTTCGCCGCGGATGCCCTCGCCATCGCGGACTCCCTTGGCTGGCAGGAGTTCTCGGTCTTCGGTGTCTCCTTCGGCGGCATGGTCGCGCAGGAGCTGGCGGTCACCTCCCCCGAGCGGATCACGCGGCTCGTCCTGGGGTGCACGTCCCCCGGAGGTGCCGGCGGCTCGTCGTACCCGCTCCACGAGCGACCCGACCCGGAGGCGATGGCGACCATCGTCGACACCAGAACGGGCAAGGCCGCGGAGCTGATGCAGCTGATGGGGTCGGTCCGGTCCGTTCCGAAGGAGCCCGGCTACGAGCTGCAGCTCCAGGCACGCCGTACCCATGACGTCTGGGACCGCCTCGACCGGATCACGGCTCCGACGCTCGTGCAAGCAGGGCGCTTCGACGGCATCGCCCCGCCGGAGAACAGCGCGCGGATCGCCTCCCGGATCAGCGGATCGGTGCTCAAGGAGTACGACGGAGGGCACGCGTTCTACGTCCAGGACCCGGTCGCCTGGTCCGACGCGCTCGCCTTCCTGGCCGGCTGATGCCGACCGGGCAGGAGGTCTTCGAGCAGCTGTCCTGGCACTGGGACGCGCAGCTGCGTCCTCGCTGGGAGGGGCTGACCGAGGACGAGCTGCACTGGCAGCCCGTGCCCGACTGCTGGGACCTGCGCAACGGGCTGCTCGACGGCAGCTGGCCCAGTCCCGAGCCGGCGCCCGTCACCACCATCGCCTGGCGGATCGCCCACATCGGCCACTGCTTCCACCACCGCTGGCAGGCGCACTTCGGGGGGCGCGAGTTCACCGACCACGTGCCGGACGACCTGATCGGCTGGGTCGACGAGGGCTACCGGCTCTGGTCGACGTCGATCCTCGCTGCCGACGAGGAGCGGATGAGCCGTCCGCACCAGGGACCACCGAACACCGCTGACCAGTACTACCCGTTCTGGGCGGTCGTCCTGCACATCAACCGCGAGGTCATCCACCACGCCGCCGAGGTGGCGCTGCTCCGTGACCTCTACCTCCGCCGACTTCCCTGATCCTGCGCACGCCCTCGGATCCCGATCTGCCTCCGAACACGCGGGAGGCGGGCTCCGTCGAGGAGCCCGCCTGCGCGCAGTTTCAGGGAAGTGCGATCGCTACACGTCGTAGGAGACGCGGAGCTCCTTGATGCCGTGCACGAAGTTGGAGCGCAGGATGCGCGGGTCGGCCAGCGGGCGGATGTTGGGCACCCTGCGTGCGATGGTGTCGAAGATGATCCGGACCTCGGCGCGGGCGAGGTTGGCGCCCAGGCAGAAGTGCGGACCGCCGCCGCCGAACGCGACGTGCTCGTTGTCGGTGCGGGTGATGTCGAAGGTGTCGGGGCGGTCGACGCCGCGCTCGTCGCGGTTGGCCGCCGAGTAGTAGATGACGACCCGGTCGTTCGCCTTGATCTGCTGGCCGCCGAGCTCGTAGTCCGACAGCGCCGTGCGCTGGAACTGGATGATCGGCGAGGCCCAGCGGATGATCTCCTCCGCCGCCGACTCGAGCGGCCGCTCGCTCTTGAAGAGCTCCCACTGGTCGGGGTGCTCGAAGAACGCCTGCATGCCGTGGGTGATCGCGTTCCGGGTGGTCTCGTTGCCGGCCACCATGAGCAGCACGAAGAAGATGGCGAACTGGTCGGGGGTCAGCGCGCCCGAGCCCGTCTCGGCGGCGAGCAGCTTGCTGATGATGTCCTCACCGGGGCAGCCTTCCTTCGCCCGCGCGAGGCCGTCCGCCATCACGAACATCTCGGCCATCGCGACCTGCGCCGCGTCGGGCGAGCCGCCGAGCTCCGGGTCGTCGAAGCCGACCATGGTGTTGGAGAGCTCGAACACCTTCTTCCGGTCCTCGGCCGGCACTCCGACCAGCTCGCAGATCGCGAGCAGGGGGAGCTCGGCCGCGATGTCCTCGACGAAGTCGCCCGTGCCCTTCGCGATCGCGCGGTCGACGATGTCGTCCGCGAACTCCTGCAGCCGCGCCTCGAGGTTGCGGATCGTGCGCGGGTTGAAGGCCCGCTGCACGATGTTGCGGTAGGCCCCGTGCTCCGGCGGGTCCATGTTGAGCATCAGCTGGCGGGTCATCGCGAGGGCCATCTCCTCGTCGGCCTCGTCGCCCATCGTGAGCAGCGCCCCACGGGCGTACGAGGAGAAGACCTCGGGGGTGCGGCTGACCTCGCGCACGTCCTCGGCCCGGGTGACCACCCAGAAGCCCTCGCCCCAGGAGCCGGGCTGGTCGTGCCAGAAGACGGGCGCCTCGTCGCGCATGGTGGCGAAGGCCTCCAGGGGCAGGCCGTCGACGAAGGTGTCCGGGTCCACGAGGTTCACGTGGTCGATCGGGCACTTGGCTGTGGTCATGGAGGGTCTCCTGCTCAAATACGAGTCAACCTGTATCGCAATGATGGTAACCTGGCTGTGGCGCCGGTCACAAGACCTGTTCGGCCCTTTGAGAGGGTGACCTTGAGATGACGAGCGTCGGCCGCCCCCGTGACCCTCGGGTCGACGAGGCGCTGCGCCGTGCCGTGCAGGAGCTGCTGGTCGCCGAGGGGTACTCGGGCCTGAGCGTGCAGGGCGTCGCCCGTGGAGCAGGGGTCTCGCCGGCGACCATCTACCGCCGGTTCCCGGGCAAGCGCGAGCTCGTGGAGTGGGCCGCGTTCCAGGTCACGGAATGGGTCGAGCCGGCGTGGACGGGCGACTACCAGGAGGACCTCACGATCCTCACCGAGCTGCTGCTCGGCTACCTGGTGCAGCCGGCAGTGCGGGCCGCGGTGCCGGGCCTGCTGGCGGAGTACGTCCACGAGTCGTCGCCGTACCTCGCTCTGCTCGCCTCGACGATCACCCCGATCCGCCGCTCGCTCGCCGACCTCCACGACGCGGCCGTCGACCGGGGCGAGGCTGTCGAGGGCGTCGATCACGACGCGCTGCTCGACGTCCTCCTCGGCGCCGTGCTGCTCGAGGCGATGACCCGCACCGACCCCTTGCGCGCGACGGCCCACCGGATCGCTGACGTGATCCGCCGCGCGACGACATGAGCGGCTCGCCGCTGTGGGATGACGGGACCTGGCGCGGACTGCCCTCGCTCGAGGAGGACGTCACCGCCGACGTGTGCGTCGTCGGTCTCGGCGGCTCGGGGCTCACGGCGGTCCAGGAGTTGCGGGCGCGGGGTGCGTCCGTCGTCGGCATCGACGCGGGGACCGTGGGTGGCGGCGCAGCTGGACGCAACGGCGGCTTCCTGCTCGCTGGGCCCGCGCACGCCTACCACAGGCAGCGAGATCCCTTGCTCTACAGGCGGACTCTCGAGGAGCTCGATCGCATGGAGGCGGCCGGCTTCCTCCGCCGGACAGGGTCCCTGCGCATCGAGCGGACGGCTGAGGGCATCGCGGACTGCGAGGAGCAGGCGACCGCCCTGCGGCTCGACGGCTTCGCGGTGCTCGACTACAACGGCCTCGAGGGACGGGGGCTGCTGTTCCCGAAGGACGGGGTCTTCCAGCCTCTTGCGCGCTGCCGTGCGCTGGCGACGGGAACCGGACTGTACGAGCGCACTCCGGCGTTGACCCTTGCGAATGGACGGGTCGAGACCCCGTCCGGCACGGTCGGCTGCGACCACGTGCTGGTGCTCGTCGACGGCCGTCTCGACGCACTGCTCCCGGAGGTCCCCGTCCGGACCGTGCGGCTGCAGATGCTCGGCACATCCCCTGTGCCGCAGCGGTTCTCGCGTCCGGTCTACCTCCGCGACGGGTACGAGTACTGGCAGCAGCTGCCGGACGGGCGGATCGTCATGGGCGGCTTCCGCGACCTCGGTGGCGACGAGGAGGAGACCTCCTCGACCGAGGTGAGCGCGACCGTGCAGGCCGCCCTCGACGAGCTGCTCGCGTCCGTCGCCCCCGAGGCGGTCGTGACGCACCGGTGGGCCGCGTCCGTCGGCTACACGCAGGACGCCCTGCCGTACCTCGGTGAGGTGCGAGAGGGCGTCTGGGCGGCGGGTGGCTACTGCGGCACGGGCAACGTGATCGGTGCGCTCTGCGCGCGGCAGCTCGTGAGCAACGTGCTCGGCGGCCCCACCTTCTTGGCGTGAATGGATACGGGCACTCGGTCCTCAGGCCAGAAAGCGAGTGCCCGTATCCATTCGCGGGGGACTACTTCGGCTGGAGGCGGGCGCCGCCGTCGAGGCGGACGGTCTCGGCGTTGGCGTAGGTGTTGACGAGCAGCTCGAGGATCATCGAGGCGAGCTCGTCGGAGGTGCCGAGGCGCTTCGGGAAGTTGACGTCGCGCTTGAGCGAGTCCTTGAACGCCTCGGACGCCTCGCCCTCGCCGTAGATCGGGGTGTCGATGAGGCCGGGTGCGACGCAGTTGATGCGGACGCCGACGGCGGCGAGGTCGCGGGCGATCGGGACTGTCATGCCGACGATGCCGCCCTTGGACGCGGAGTAGGCGGCCTGGCCGATCTGGCCGTCGAAGGCAGCGATGGACGCGAGCGTAACGATGGCGCCCTTCTGGCCGTCGGCGTCGTAGGCCTCAGTGCGCGACATCGCCGTGGCGGCGAGCCGGACGGTGTTGAAGACACCGATCAGGTTGATGTCGATGACCTGCTTGAAGTAGTCGAGGTTGAACGCCGACTCGTACTGCCCGTCGCGGCCGACGGTGCGAGAGGCGGCGCCGATGCCCGCGGCGGCGACGGCGGTGCGGAAGGTGCCGAGGCCCTCGGCGACGCCGAGCGCGGCGATGATGTCGTCGGTGCTCGTCACGTTGACCTTCACGAACTCGCCGCCGATGTCGCCGGCGACCTTGACGCCCTTCTCCTCGTTGAGGTCGGCCACGACGACCTTGGCGCCGCGGGCGGCGAGCTGACGGGCGGCGGCCTCACCGAGGCCCGACGCGCCGCCGGTGACGAGGGACGAGGTCCCGTTGAGGTCCAGCACGGTGAAGCTCCTTCTAGTCCACTGGTGAGGGGGTCATCCTCGCAGGCCGGTGAACCGCGGTTCGCAGCCGGTCGTGCCACCGGTGCAGCGTCGCGGCGGGGACGAAGGCGAGGTAGCAGCTGATGATCGTGAGCGAGAACCACCCGATCAGCAGCGTCGCCTCGATGCCGAGGTGGATCGCGACTCCCACGGCCATGGCGTACCAGCGGGTCTTCGGCAGCCACAGGCCGAACACCAGGAAGCCCTCCGCGAGCAGCGTCCCGTAGGTGAGGGCGGAGGACACGGTGACGGACGTGGCGGCCCACTGCGGGATGACGAACCGCTGGAGGTCCTCGAGCTGGACGGCCTTGCCGACAGCCGTGCCGTCCTGCCACGAGCTGCCGTGCAGCTTGGCAACGACCGAGAAGAAGTAGACCGCCGACAGCTGCAGCTGCATGAGCCGCAGCCCCCACGGCGCGCGTGGTGCCGACGTCCCTCGACGACGGGCGTCGAGCGACCAGAGCTCGCCGGCCGGCATGAGCGCGACGTAGAACGCGAGCTCGCGCAGCAGCAGGTCGCCGCTGTTGAGCACGTAGACGTCTCGGCGCTGCAGCACGATCAGCAGGAAGACCACCAGCCAGGCAGCCGGTCGGGTGTGCCAGCCGACGACGAGGGCGACGGCGGAGACGATCAGCCCGATCGCCCAGAGCCACGGGTGCGGGGTCTCGAGGGTCCAGTAGCCGCGGCCCCACGCGGTGTGGCCGACGGTGACGCCGCCGTCGTCGAGGAACGTGTGCAGGTCGGGCAGCAGGGAGACCGTCCAGCCGAGGACGAGCAGGCCGCACGCGATGCGCAGCGCCGCCATGGGTGCGGTGTCGACCGGGTCGAACAGCCAGCTCCGGACCCGGCTCACGGCAGGTCCAGCGTGTAGAAGTCGAACGTGCCGGCCTTCGGCCGGGACAGCCCGGTGCCGGGGACCGCGACGTCGCGGAAGGTGCGGGTCAGGACGACCTTGACGACGTTCGGGCCGTACTCCCGTGCGAGCCAGCGCGCGGTGGGGTCCCACAGTCCGGAGTAGTCGTCGGCTCGGAGTCGCTCGACGTACTTCTGCCAGCGGTAGGTCCGGTACGGCGCGATGAGCAGCCCGTTGTGCGGCGGGTCCCAGCGCCGGGTGTGCCCGTCGCGGTAGGTCAGCGTCGCGTGGACGGCGACGCCGAAGCTGCGCGGGTCGGGAGCGAACAGGGCCCAGTCCTGCTCGAGCCCCAGCGCCTGCGTGACGGTGCCCGGGCCGGGGTTGTGCACGAGCCGGTTGTGCAGCCGACCCGCGGGGAGGTTCCACCCGAGGACCAGGAAGGCGACGAGCGCCATGAAGAGCGCGATGAGGACCTGACCGGCGGCCGAGGACTCGATCCGCTGCCCGATGCGCACACGCGCAACGTAGTGGCTAGGGGGCCCCGACACCCACGGGGTTGGAGGGGGGCACGACGCCGCTCGCCCAGACGGCGCGCGCGATCGGCCCGAGCAGCTCGGCGGCCCGCTCGGACTGGTCGGCGGTGAGGGCGGACCACGGCTTGCGGGCGGCAGCGTCGGTCACGGCCTCGACGTCCGAGCGGGCGCGGCGACCGTCGGTCGTGAGCTGGCCACCAGCGACCCAGCCGAGCGCCTCGAGGTGCAGCGAGGCGGCGGTCCACTCGTCCTCGCTCCAGCCGCGCCCGAGCCGCAGGTCCTCGGCCTTGGACTCCCCGGCGGCGACCTTCAGCTGCATCGCCTCGATGGGGCCGATGCCGTGACTGATGAGGGTGGCGACGTGGCCGTCACCGCGGTGCTCCCGAAGCGTCGTCGTCGCCTGCCAGAGCGCGGCGACAGGGTCGGCGGGGCGCGCGATCGCCTGGTTGGCAGCGGCGACGACCCGGCCCTCGCAGTCGGCAGCCTCGGCGGCGCGCCAGAGCAGGTCGGCGAGCTCCGCCACCGGCTGGCCGGCGACGTGCGGCGCCAGGGCGGCGACTGCACCCCGGCTGCGGGCCTCGAGCGCGTCGGCGGGGCTCAGCCGCAACCACGCGTCGGGCAGCACGGCGGCTGCGCGGCGGGGGTGGAAGCCGAAGAAGGAGGCGGTGGCGAGCGCCGGCCCGACGGGGCCGAGCGGCGCGGCCCGCTGGATGACGTAGCCGGCCCAGAAGCCCTCGATGCCCAGCAGCTGCAGGGGCTCCCGCGCGGCGGGGTCGAAGTAGGTCACGGCGTGCACGGGTTCGACGAGCTGCCACATCCGGCGTGGGTCCATGCGCCCGACGGTGCGGTATGACAGTCGTACTAGTCAAGGGGTATCCTGGTGGTGTGAGCACCGACACCAAGCAGCGGATGGTCGAGACCGCCGTGCGGCTGTTCCGCACCCAGGGCTATGCCGCGACGTCGTGGCGCGGGCTGGTCGCGGAGTCGGGAACGCCGTGGGGCTCGGTGCAGCACCACTTCCCGGGCGGCAAGCAGGAGCTTGCGCTCGCGGCTCTCACGGCCGGCGGGGACGTCGCGCTCGGCGCGATCCGGATCGGCTTCGAGAAGCACGACAACGCCGGCGAGGCGATCGCCTGGTGGTTCGGCAAGGCGCAGCTGCTGCTCGAGCGCAGCGACTACGCCGAGGGCTGCCCCATCGCGATGCTCTCGCTGCACAGCGGCGACCCGGTGGTCGCGCAGGCGAGCCGCGATGCCCTGCTGCGCTGGCGATCTGCCCTCGCGGCGAAGCTCGACGAGCGCGGGTACGACGACAGCGACGCCCTTGCCCTGTCGGTGCTGACGACGTTGGAGGGCGCCCTGGTCCTGTCCAAGGGGCTGCGCTCGTCCGAGCCCCTCCAGCTCGCGGCCCGCGAGATGCGGGAGCGGTTCTCGTGATCCCCCAGCTGCTCGACCAGGGAGTGCTCGTCCGTCGGGCCGGTCCCTCCGACGCCGCCGCCCTGCAAGCGCTGGTCTCCCGCTCCGACGTGATGAGCCGCTACTCGCGCTTCCACGGTGCCGTGAACCGGCTGCCGTCGTCGTACCTGCAGCTGCTGGTCGACCGGCCCGCCTCCGAGCACGACGCCCTCGTGGTGGAGTCCGGCGGACGGATCGTCGCGTTCGGCGACCTCGGCCCCGTCCCGGGCGAGCCCGGTGTCGTCGAGGTCGGCATCCTCGTCGAGACGCCCTTCCGCCGGCAGGGCATCGCCAGGCTGCTCCTCGACGAGCTCGCCGACCGCGCTGCCGCCCGTGGGGACAGGGTGCTGCGCGCCCTCGTCCTGCACGAGCACGTCGCCGAGGTGAAGCCGCTGCTCGGTGACCGCCCCGTCCTGCGCTCCTGGCTGGACGGTGCGGCCCACGGCTTCGAGGTCGGCCTTGCGTCCGCCCCGTCGGAGCCAGCAGCTGGCCAGGCGAGCGGACGCTAGGCCGTCGCGATCGCGTCGAGCACCTTGAGCCGCCCAGCCCGCCAGGCGGGCACCGCCGCCGCGATGACGCCGACGATCGCGCCGACGACCAGCACGATCACCAGCCGCACGTAGGGGATCGAGAACTCCGTCAGCCCCTGGTCGTGCAGCGCACGGACGAGGGCGGCACCGAAGCCGATGCCGACGACGATGCCCAGCACAGCGCCGAAGACGGCGACGAGGAAGCCCTCGACCAGGATCATCCGTGACGTCTGGCCGCGGTCGAGGCCGACCGCACGGAGCAGCCCGAGCTCGCGCGTCCGCTCGATCACGGACAGGGCGAGGGTGTTGAGGATGCCGAGCCCGGCGATGATCACGGAGAGGACGAGCATCCCGTAGACCACGTTGAGCAGGGTGTTGACCTGGCTGGCCTGGGTCTGGATGAAGTCGGCCTGGTCCTGGACCGTGAGGTCCGGGTAGTCCTTCGTGATCCGGTCGAGCTCCGCGCGGCTGGTCGTCGCCGCGACGCCCTCCTTGACCTTCAGGGCGATCACGGACGTCGCTTTGGAGGTGACGTTCTCGGAGAACGTCTTCGAGGGGACGAGCCACTTGCCCGCGAACTCGTTGCGGCTGTAGACCGCACCGACGGTCAGCGAGACCGTCTTCTTCGACAGCCACAGCACCGTGACGGCGCTGCCGACGCTCAGCTTGCGGTCCTTGGCAGCATCCTCAGAGATGGCGATCTGGCCGTCCGCCAGGTCAGTAAGTGAGCCCTTCTGGACGTCCAGCTTCAGGACCTTGTCGAGACCAGCGACGTCGACGCCCTGCAGGTCCTCGGCCTGGCCGTTGATCTTCGCGCGGGTGCTCGGGAACGACGAGACGCTGCTGAAGTCCGGGCTCTTCTTGAGCTCGTCCAGGACCAGCGGAGAGAACGGCTGGAACTGCTCGGTGTGGATCAGGTAGTCGGCACCGAGGGAGCGGTCGACGACGGCCACGAGGCTCTTCTTCGCGCTCTGCCCGAAGACGCTCACCATCGACACCAGGGCGAGCCCGATCATCAGCGCGGCGGCGGTGGTGGCGGTGCGACGCGGTGAGCGGATCGCGTTGCCACGCCCGAGCCTGCTCGGCAGGCCGAGGGCGCGGAACGGGGCGCCGAGGATCCCCACCACGGGCTTCGCGAAGACAGGCGCCACCACCGCGACACCGATGAACGTCAGCACCGCCCCCAGGCCAACGAGGAGGACGGCCGGCTGGCTGAGACCGGTCAGCAGGCTCAGGATGCCGAGCACCAGGATCGAGGCACCGACCGCAGTGCGGCGCGACAGCGACCGCTCCTCGGCGGGACCCGAGTCGCGCAGGGCCTTGACGGGGGGCATCTTGCCCGCGCGGCGGGCCGGGAAGAGCGCGGCGATCAGGGTGATCCCGATGCCGGTCGACAGGGCGAACACGAAGGTGCGCAGGGCGATGACGGTCTCTCCAGCAGGGAGGCCGAAGCCGACCGCGTCGAGGAACGCCTTCAGCCCGAGAGCGACGAGGATGCCGAGCCCGAAGCCGATGAGGGAGCTCACCGTCGCGACCACGAGCGCCTCGGTCAGCACCGACCGGGTGACCTGGGGCCGGCTCGCGCCCAGCGCGCGCATGAGTGCGAGCTCGCGCGTCCGCTGGGCGACCAGCATCGCGAACGTGTTGAAGATGAGGAAGGCGCCGACGAACAGGGCGATCACGCCGAACGCGACCAGGATGTAGCTGAAGACCTTGATGTTGTCCTTGATCTGCTTGGCCGTCTCGTCGGCGCTCGCCTGTCCCGTGATCGCCTCGTAGCCCTGAGGGAGCGCCTTGGCGACGCGGGCCCGGAGCTCCTCCTCGGAGACGCCGCTCTGGGCGCTGAGGCCCAGCACCTGCCACTTGCCCTCCGAGCCGGCCAGCTTCTGCGCCTCCGCCGGGGTGAACCCGAGCAGGGCCGCGCCGCCGAAGCCGTCGGAGTTCTTCAGCCCGGAGACGCCGACGAGCGTCGCGTCGACGCGGTCGCCCTGACCGATCACGGTGACCTTGTCGCCGATGGCGAGCTTGGCCCGCTTGACGGTGTTGCCGTCGATGGCGACCTCGTTCGGCGCTGCCGGGAGGTGGCCCTTCTTGATGATGTTCGTCGAGAGGTCACCGGGCGGGTAGAGCGGCACGACGGCGATGGGCGCACCACCGGTCTTGAACGCCTTGCCCCTGACGACGAGCGTGCTGGTCGAGAAGAGGCTGCCCTGCACGGCCTTGACCCCATCGACCTTCTGCAGCTGTGTCGCCAGTGAGGCGGGCACGGGGTTGCGGGTGTCCTCGCCGTTCTCGTTGGTCCCGTTGCCGAAGGCCGTCGTGCTGCGCACCACGACCGCCGTGCCGGTGTTGATGTCGGTGAACAGCTTGTCGAAGACGCGGCCGAGGCTGTCGGTCAGCACGAAGGTGCCGGAGACGAAGGCGACGCCGAGGATGATCGCGGTGCCGGAGAGCAGCAGGCGCAGCTTGCGCGCGAGCAGGCCCCGGAACGTGGCCCGGAGCATCAGCTGCTCCCCTCGAACTTCTTCATGCGCTCGAGGACCTTCTCGGACGTCGGTTCCTCCATCTCGTCGACGATGAGGCCGTCGGCGAGGAAGACGACCCGGTCGGCGTACCCGGCGGCGATCGGGTCGTGCGTGACGATGACGACGGTCTGCCCGCGGTCGCGGGCGCTCGCCTGGAGGAACGACAGGACCTCGGCACCGGAGCGGGAGTCGAGGTTGCCGGTGGGTTCGTCGGCGAAGACCACGTCGGGTCGGGTGACGAGGGCGCGGGCGCAGGCGACGCGCTGCTGCTGGCCGCCGGAGAGCTCCGACGGGCGGTGGTGCAGGCGGTCGGCCAGCCCGACGGCGTTGACCACCTCGTCGTACCAGGCCTGGTCCGGCTTCTTGCCCGCGATGTCCAGCGGCAGCGTGATGTTCTCGCCGGCCGTCAGCGTGGGGAGCAGGTTGAACTGCTGGAACACGAAGCCGATCCGGTCGCGGCGCAGCTGCGTGATCTGCTTGTCACCGAGACCGACGACCTGCGTGCCGCCGATCTCGATGCTGCCCTGGTCGACCGTGTCGAGCCCGGCGAGGCAGTGCATCAGGGTCGACTTGCCCGAGCCCGACGGGCCCATGACGGCCAGCATCTGGCCGGTGGGGACGTCGAGGGACACGCCGGCGAGGGCCGTCACGGCGGTCTCGTCCTTGCCGTAGGACTTGCGCACGCCCTGAGCCCGGACGGCCGGTGGAGTTGTCGTCGTCATGCCGGTCACCCTCGCACCGCAGGTGAACCGCGTCATCAGGGTTCTGCCCTGACCCGCGGGTCAGGGCAGGATGCGGGTCATGCCCTTCGACAACCAGCGGCTCGCGCGCATCGACCGCCACCTCGCGAAGTACGTGGACGACGGCCGGCTGCCCGGCTGGCAGGTCCAGGTCGCGCAGCACGGGGAGGTCGTGCACTCCTCGACGTACGGCCTCGCCGACCTCGAGTCCGGCCGGCCGGTCGCCGACGACACGCTCTGGCGCATCTACTCCATGACCAAGCCGCTGACGAGCGTGCTCGCCATGCTCCTGTGGGAGGAGGGGGAGTTCCAGCTGACGGACGAGGTGAGCCGCTGGATCCCCGCGTTCGCCGAGGCCAGGGTCTTCGAGAAGGGCTCGGCGACGTCGCCCTTCCTCGTACCCGCCGTGGAGCCCGTGCGGATGTGGCACCTGCTCACGCACAGCGCGGGCCTCACCTACGGCTTCATGCAGGTCCACCCGGTCGACGCGATCTACCGGGCGAACGGCTTCGACTTCGGGTGGCCGAAGGGCTTCGACCTCGCCGCGGCGAGCGACGCCTGGGCCCGGCTGCCGCTGAGGTTCCAGCCGGGCAGCGCCTTCGGGTACGGCGTCAGCACCGACGTCCTGGGCCGCGTGATCGAGGTGATCACCGGCAAGCGCCTCGACGAGGCGATGCAGGAGCGGGTCCTCGGTCCGCTGGGCATGACCGACACCCGCTGGTGGGTCGAGGGCGCCGACGTCGACCGGATGGCGGCGCTCTACGCGGCGTTCGAGGGCAAGGCGGTCCGCTACGACGTGCTGGGCGACGCGGCGTACAAGGAGCCCGCAGGGCACTCCGGCGGTGGCGGGCTGATCAGCACGGCGGCGGACTACCAGCGCTTCATGGACGCGGTCCTCGACGGGTCGCTGCTCGCACCGCGGACGCTGGAGCTGATGACCCGCAACCACCTGCCTGGTGACCTGGCGGAGTGCAACAGCGGCGGCTTCGCGGAGACCGTGCTCGATGGGATCGGGTTCGGTCTCGGGTTCGCCGTGGTCCTGGACCCCGTGCCGTCCCGGGGTGCCTCGTCCGTGGGTGAGTTCTACTGGGGAGGGCTCGCCTCGACCGCGTTCTGGATCGACCCGGCGACCGGTGTCACGGCGAGCTTCTACACGCAGCTCGTGCCGAGCTCGACGTACCCGATCCGGGCCGAGCTGCGGCAGCTCGTCTACAGCGCGCTGGTCTAGATGAGCTGCTTGCGGCGCAGCTGACCGAGGCTGATGACGCCGGCGACGACCGGCAGCCAGTGACCCGCCGTGCGGTAGACGGCGACCGCCGTCACCGCCGTCTCCCACTGCATGCCGAGGGCGGTGAGGCCGGCGACCAGCGCGGCCTCGATGGGGCCGACCCCACCGGGTGACGGCACCGCCGAGCGGGCCGCGGCGGAGCCGAGCAGCGTGACGAGCAGGGCCTGGATCTCGATGTGGCCGCCGACGGCGTGGACCGCGCCCTGGAGCGTGATGAGCTGGGCGGCCGTGACCCCGACGCAGCCCACGATCAGTGAGGCGGCGCAGCGCGGCTGGCGGACGACCTCCCACACGGCGGCGGCGAACCGGCCGGCCGACTCGACGACGCGGCGGCGGGTCTTGTGCATGAACACGGTGGCGAGGCCGACGAGGCAGACGAAGACGACGGCGAGCTTGAGCTTGGTGTCGCTGGACGGCAGCTGGTCCATCCCGACGGTGCTTGCCGTGATCGCGGTGATCGTCGTCGCGCAGAGGGCGCCGACGCCCGTGCGCAGGCCGGCAGCCGCGGCCGCCTGCTCGGCCGACAGGCCCGACTTGCGGTGGATGCGCAGCATCATCAGGTTGCCGCCGATGCCGGCGGGCGTGACCGCGTTGGCGGCGGTCGTGGCCAGCACGGCCGGGACCGCGCGGCGGGCGCTCAGCGCGACCGGGCGCGAGCCGTTGAGCGCGAGGGCCGAGCAGCCCACGAGGAGCGTGCTGCCGAGGACGGCCTGGAGCAGCCCGTCGAGGTGCAGCGAGATGCCGTAGGCGAGGGGGACGGCGACGCTGGCGACAGCCAGGAAGAGGCCGAGCGCGACAACGGCGCGCATCCGTGAGCTGGGCACCCTCCATCATCGGCGGGTGCACCTTGCTTCTGGATGAGGAACTGCTGAAGTCGCCCTGTCAGGTGAGGAACGTCTCCCACTAGAACTGGACACTTCACCCCAGACTGGACACCGCTTCGTCCAGAAGGCCCTGAAGGTCGGCTTCGGGGTCGTTCAGCCACTGCTCGTACGCCGCGACGCAGCAGGCGAGCACCTGGTGGGCCAGCAGCTGGCAGCCGAAGTCGTCGGGCGACCGGTCGGTGCGGCTCGCGACGTGCTCGGCGACGACCGCGCGCCACCCCGCGTAGCGGAGCGTGCTGTGCGCCTGGAGAGCCGGCGTGTGCAGCACCATGGCCATCCGGACGCGGTGCTGCTGCTCGGCGCCCTCGGGCAGCAGGTTGAAGGCCTTCACGGCGTCCTTGAGCCCCTTCATGAGGGGCACGTCCGCCGGGATCGCCTCGAGCTCGGTCCGGAAGAAGGTCAGCGCCATCTCCCAGTCGCCCCAGACGACGTCGTTCTTGCTCGCGAAGTAGCGGAAGAACGTGCGCCGACCGATGCCGGCGGCCTCCGCGACGTCGTCGACGGTGGTGCTGTCGAAGCCGCGCTCGGCGAACAGCTGCAGCGCGATGAGCTCGAGCTCCTCGCGCGTCGTCACTGCCGGGCGTCCCTGTTTCACGTTCCCCACTTGTTAGTTGCACTCGGTGCCGTTATGTTGCCAGAACCTGTGACGGCCGTCACGGGCTTCGGTCACACGCGTCGGTCACAGGAGGACAGCATGGACGAGAACGAGGTTCCGCAGGTCGTCACGATGGAGGACGCTCCAGAGGTCGTCGAGGACGAGCTCGTGGAGGACGTCTCCATCGACGGCATGTGCGGCGTCTACTAGTCCCGTGCTGACGCTGCACCCGCAGGTGTCGGTCCGGCCCGAGCCGTTCGGCGCCCTGCTCTACCACTTCGGCACCCGCCGGCTGTCCTTCCTCAAGGACCGCCGGCTGCTCGACGGGGTCCGGCGCCTCGACGGGACGGTGTCCCTGGACGAGGCGCTCGCCGACATCCCCCCGAGCGAGCAGGCGCCCTTCCGGACCGCCCTCGCGACCCTCGAGAAGACCGGAATGCTCCGTGAAGCTTGTTGAGCACTTCGCGACCGGACTGGACGCGCCGATCTGCCTGACGTGGGAGCTGACCTACGCCTGCAACCTCGCGTGCTCCCACTGCCTGTCGTCGTCAGGGCGGCGCGACCCTCGCGAGCTGTCGACGGACGAGTGCAAGGCGGTCATCGACGAGCTGCAGCGGATGCAGGTCTTCTACGTCAACATCGGCGGCGGTGAGCCGACGGTGCGCTCGGACTTCTGGGAGCTCGTCGACTACGCGACCGCCCACCAGGTCGGGGTGAAGTTCTCGACGAACGGCGTCCGCATCGACAAGGCGGCTGCCGAGCGGCTCGCCGCGTCCGACTACGTCGACGTGCAGATCTCGCTCGACGGCGCCACGGCGGAGGTCAACGACAGGGTGCGGGGCGCCGGGTCGTTCGACATGGCTCTCGCCGCCCTGGGGCACCTGCGCGACGCGGGCTTCAAGGACAGCAAGATCTCGGTCGTCTGCACCCGCGAGAACATCGGCCAGCTCGACCTGTTCAAGGCGCTCGCCGACTCCTACGGCGCGACCCTCCGGCTGACCCGGCTGCGCCCCGCCGGCCGCGGCGCGGACGTCTGGGACGAGCTGCACCCGACGATGGCCCAGCAGCGCGAGCTCTACGACTGGCTGGTCGCCAACGGCGAGAACGTGCTCACCGGCGACTCCTTCTTCCACCTGTCGGCGTTCGGTTCCGCGCTGCCCGGTCTCAACCTCTGCGGCGCAGGCCGGGTCGTGTGCCTCATCGACCCGATCGGTGACGTCTACGCCTGCCCGTTCGCCATCCACGACGAGTTCCTCGCCGGCAACCTCCGCTCGGAGGGCTTCCAGAAGGTCTGGCAGACGTCGCCCCTGTTCGCAGAGCTGCGCAAGCCCCAGACGGGTGGCGCCTGCTCCTCGTGCCAGCACTACGACTCCTGCCAGGGAGGGTGCATGGCCGCCAAGTTCTTCACCGGGCTCCCGCTCGACGGCCCCGACCCGGAGTGCGTGCAGGGGTACGGCGAGCTCGCCCTCGCCTCCGTCGGTGGCCGCGAGGTCCCCAAGCCGACGGGTGACCACTCGCACTCCCCGGTCGCTGCCGCGGGCATGCGCGCCGGCCGTGGACCGGTGCCGGTGACCATCGGCCGTGCTCCTGTGGACCGCCGCCCCGACCAGCGGCCTGATCGCGCGTGTGAGGAGAACCCGCTCGCGGGGCTGACCCTCTGATGCTGACGTCGCCTCCACCGACGATCTTCGCCAGCTTGTCGTCGTACCCGCTCCCCGCACCGCAAGGTGACGAAGATCGTCCCCCGCCCCGGGCCGATCTTCGTCAGGTTGCGGTGCGGCACGCGTCCTGGGGCGCAAGGTGACGAAGATCGTCACCGAGGGGTACGAGCTCAAGGGCCGTCGAGCGCCCTCGCGGGTGGTCTTCGGGCCGCACGAGACCAACCTCGGCCGCGACCGCTCTCTGTCGGACCGGCACGTCGCCTACTACCGCGAGCGGGCGCTCGGGGGCTGCGGCGTGATCGTCGTCGAGACCGCGTCGGTGCACGACTCGGACTGGCCCTACGAGCGGGCCCCCCTAGCGGCGGAGTGCGGGCTGGGTTGGAGCTCGATCGTCGAGGCGTGCGCTCCGGCCCTGGTCCTGGCCTCCCTCGGGCACACCGGTGGCCAGGGCTCGTCGGCCTACTCGCAGCAGGCGCTCTGGGCGCCGTCACCGGTGGCGGACGCGGTCTCCCGTGAGCTGCCGATGGTCATGGACGAGGCCGAGATCGCCTTGCTGACAGCCGGTTTCAGCGCTGCAGCCCGGCTGGCCACGGAGTCCGGCTGCGCCGGCGTCGAGATCGAAGCGGGCGACCGCTCCGTGCTCCGCCAGTTCCTGTCGGGCATCACCAACCAGCGTGACGACGACTACGGGTCGGACAAGGCCCGGCTGCTGCGCGAGGTGATCGCTGCGGTGCGCGAGGCGGTCGGCGACGGCATCGTCGCGCTCAGGCTGTCCTGCGACGAGCTCGCCCCGTGGGCAGGGGTCACGCCCGAGCACGCGCTGGCGCTGGTACCCGACCTGCACGTGGACCTGCTGACCGTGGTGCGCGCGGGGCCGTACGCCGGTTCGGCCTACCGCCCGGACGCGCACGCTCCGGAGGGGTTCAACCGTGACCTCTGCGCGTCGGTGAAGGCGGTCGCGCCCTGCCCCGTCGTGCTGCAGGGATCGGTGGTGACGGCGCCGTTCGCCGACGCAGCCCTGGCCGCCGGGGTCTGCGACCTGGTCGAGATGACCCGGGCGCAGATCGCCGAGCCGCACCTGGTGCGCAAGCTGCGAGCCGGTGAGGCACCCCGCCCGTGCGTGCTGTGCAACCAGGCCTGCCGGGTGCGCGACGCGCGGAACCCGATCGTGTCCTGCATCGGTGAGCCCCGGTCCGGCCACGAGACCCGTGACCCGCTCCCTGGTGCGGGATCGGGCAAGGTCCTCGTGGTCGGTGGCGGACCGGCAGGGCTGGAGTGCGCGAGAGTCCTTGCGCTGCAAGGGTTCTCGGTCGAGATCAGGGACTCGGGCAGCGAGCTCGGCGGGGCGGTGCGCGAGGCCGCTCTGGGTGCGGGGCGGGCCCGCCTGACCGACCTCGTCGACTGGCTCGCCGCCGAGTGCGCGCGCCTCGGCGTGACCGTGACGCTCGACCACCCGGTGCTCGCTGAGGAGATCGCGGGCTTCCCGGGGACAGTCGTCCTGGCGACCGGGTCCCGTCCCGGGTCGGACCGGCTCGACGCCCGCGCGGCGCTGCGCGGCGAGCTGCCGGCGACGGGCGCGGTGCTCGTGCACGACCCGATCGGCGGGCCGGTCGGCGTCAGCGTCGCGGAGAAGCTCGCCGCCGACGGCCGCGAGGTCAGCATCGTCACGCAGGACCCGATCGTCGGGACGCTGCTGTCGCTGACGGGAGATCTCGCCGACTGCAACACCCGCCTTCAGCAGGCCGGGGTGACCCGTGAGCTGAAGTCCCTGCTGCGCAAGGAGACCGCGGGTCAGGTGCTCCTCGAGGACGTCTGGACGGGATCGCAGCGCTGGGTGAAGGCCGACGTCGTCGTCGACTGCGGGCCGCTGCTGCCGCAGGAGGACCTCTACACGACGGGCCTGCTCCGGGCGGGCGACTGCGTGGCGCCCCGCACCGTGCTCGAGGCGGTCCTCGAGGGCCGACGGGTCGCGCTGGAGCTGGCGCGATGAGCCGCTACCCCCACCTGCTCAGCCCGCTGCGCATCGGGCCGCTCACGGTCAAGAACCGGGTCGTCTTCAGCGCGCACCTGACGAACTACGCCAAGGACGGGAAGCCGTCCGAGCAGCACGCGGCCTACTACGCCGCACGCGCCGCTGGTGGCGCCGGGCTGATCATCACCGAGGAGCACAGCACCCACGTCACGGACTGGCCCTACGAGAAGCTGATCCACGGCTTCGACCCGGCGGTCATCCCTGGCTACCTGAGGATCACGGAGGCAGTGCACGCCCACGGCGTCCCGATCCTCGCGCAGCTCAACCACAACGGCGGGCAGGCGTCGTCGATGTTCAGCCGGCTGCCGGTGTGGGCCCCCTCGCCCGTACCCGACCCTCTGTTCCGCGAGGTGCCGAAGGCGCTCGAGCAGCACGAGATCAAGGCGGTCGTCGACGGCTACGCCCTCGTCGCCGAGCACTGCATGGCCGGCGGGTTCGACGGCGTCGAGCTGCAGTGCAGCCACTCCTCCATCGTGCGCGGCTTCCTGTCGCCGGCGACGAACAGGAGGACCGACGCCTACGGCGGGATCCTCGAGAACCGCGCCCGGCTGCTGCTCGAGATCGTCGCTGCGGTGCGCTCCGTGATGGGCCCGTCCAAGGCGCTCGGCGTGCGGCTCTGCGGGGACGAGCTGATCGAGGGCGGCACCACCATCGAGGAGGCGGTGTCCGTCGCGCAGATGGTCGACGCCACCGGGCAGGTCGACTACATCAACACCTCGATCGGTGTCGCCACCGCGACGCTCTACATGATCGAGGCCTCGATGCAGGTGCCGCCGGGCTACGCGATGTTCATCCCCTCGGCGATCCGCGAGGCCGTGTCCGTCCCGGTCGTCGGCGTCGGCCGGTTCAAGGACCCGACCCAGGCGGAGCGCGCGATCGCGGCGGGGCAGGCCGACCTCATCGGCGTCGTGCGCGGGCAGATCGCCGACCCGGACTTCGTGCGCAAGGCGCGATCCGGTGCAGCCCAGGACATCCGCACCTGCCTGTCCTGCAACCAGGAGTGCGTCGGCCGGATGGGGCTGAACCGCTGGCTCGGGTGCATCGAGAACCCACGCACCGGCCGCGAGGCCGTCGCCCTGCCGATGCCCACCCGCCGGCAGCAGCGGGTCCTCGTCGTCGGCGGCGGTCCGGCAGGGCTGCAGGCCGCCGTCACCGCCGCGGAGCGCGGGCACCACGTGACGCTCTTCGAGAGGTCCGACCGGCTCGGCGGGCAGGTGCCCGTCGCCGCGTCCGTGCCCTCGCGCGCGGAGTTCCTCGACATCACGCGCAACCTCGTCTCGGCCGCGCAGCGGCTCGGGGTCGACGTCAAGCTGCTGCACGAGATCAGCGCCGAGGAGATCAGGGGTGAGGCGCCGGACGCGGTCATCCTCGCGACCGGCGCGGTGCCCCAGAAGCCTTGGTGGGCAGGAGATCTCGCGCAGGTCGTCGATGTGCGCGACGTGCTCGAGGGCCGCGCGCAGCCGCGCGGCAGGGTGCTCGTGATTGACGAGCTCGGCTTCCACCAGGCCACCTCCGTGGCCGAGCTGCTGGCCGACCGGGGGTGCTTCGTCGAGGTCGCGACGCCGGGCATGGTCGTCGGGCAGGACCTGGGCATCACGCTGGACCTCGAGACCTGGAACGTGAAGGCGTCCGCGAAGGGGATCGAGCAGCTGACCGACGTCGTGCCCATGGGTGCGACCGAGGGCATCACCGTCACCCTGCAGCACCACCCGACGGGGGCCGACGTGACGCGCACGGTCGACTGGGTCGTCTGCGCTGTGCAGCAGCGGGCGGACGACGCGCTGTGGCACGCGCTCAAGGGCTCGACCTTCCCCGTGCTCCGCGCCGGTGACTGCGTTGCCCCCCGCCGGGCCCATGCAGCCGTCGTCGAGGGCCACCGAGCGGCGGTCTCCCTGTGACCCCCCTCCGCGAATGGACACTGCGCTGCGCTTTCCGGCCTGATTTCCGCAGCGCTGTGTCCCTTCACTCGCAGGTGAGGGCGCGATGACGGTCACGACGGCGCACAAGGGGGAGCACCCGGTCGAGGCGCTCCAGGTCAGCCGCCTCGCGCTGGTCATCGTGCGCGCAGGCGTCCTCCCCGTCGGCGCCGCCGAGGTGGTGGCCGAGGCGGGCAACCGGGTGCTGCTCGTCGGGTCGGGTACGGCGGAAGCGGCCGCAGAGCTCGGGGCGGCGCGGGCGTGGCACGCCGAGACGACAGGTGCGGCACCTGCGGGTCTCGCGGCCGCACTCGCGCCGCTGGTGCGCGACGTGCGGATGCTCGTCCTGCCGGCCAGCCCTGACGGGCGCGACTTCGCACCCCGGCTGGCCGCTGCCCTCGGTCGGCCGCTGCTGGCGTGGGCGACCCAGGCGACGGTCGACGACGAGGGCGTGACGGCGACGCTCAGCAGGCTGGACGGCCGGCTCGACGTCGAGGTCCGGTGCGACGAGCCCTGCGTCGTCACGCTCGTGCCGGGAGCCCGCAACCCGCTGCCACCCAGCAACGGTGAGGTCTTCGAGGTCGTGCTCGACGTGCCGGAGGGCGTCGACGCCGAGCGGCTCGCGGTGCTCGAGCCGCACCCCGAGACGATGGACCTCGCCGAGGCGGAGCGGGTCGTCGGCGGTGGCGCCGGCCTGGTGCGGTCGGACGACGAGGCCGTCGAGACGTTCGCCCTCATGCGCGCCGTCGCTGCCCGGCTCGGCGCGACGACAGGCGCCACGCGGGTGATCACGGACGCCGGCTGGATGCACCACGACCGGCAGATCGGCACGACCGGTGTGAGCATCTCCCCCGACCTCTACATCGCGTTCGGCGTCGCGGGCGCGAGCCAGCACACGGGCGGCCTCGGCAGCCCGAAGCACGTGGTCAGCGTCAACACCGACCCGTCCTGCCCCATGACCGCGATGGCCGACCTCGGCCTCGTCACCGACGCACGGGCCCTGCTCGACGAGCTCGCCGACCGGCTGGGGGTCCAGTCATGACCGACGTGATCGTCGTGGGCGCCGGACCGGCAGGGTCCGCCGCTGCCCTGATGGCGGCCCGCGACGGACTCGACGTGGTGCTGCTCGAGCGGGGCCCGTTCCCCGGCAGCAAGAACGCGTACGGCGGCGTCGTCTACGGACGCGTCCTCGACGAGGTCCTGCCGAGCTGGTGGGAGGAGGTCCCGGTCCAGCGCTGGGTCACCCGCCGCTCGACCATGGTGCTCACCGAGGGACGGGCGCTCACGGTCGACTTCCGCAGCACGGACTGGGGGCAGGCGCCCTACAACGGCTGCACGACGTTCCGCGCCGACTTCGACAGCTGGCTCGCGGGCAAGGCCGTCGAGGCCGGCGCGCAGCTCGTGACGAGCACCGTCGCGACCGGCCTGATCGTCGAGGGCGACCGGGTCGTCGGTGTCCGGACCGACCGCCCCGACGGCGACCTGCGCGCACCGCTCGTCATCGCCGCCGACGGCGTGAACTCCTTCCTCGCCAAGGAGGCCGGGCTGCTCCCCCGCACCCAGGCCAGGCACCTGACGCTGGGCGTGAAGGAGGTGCTCAGCCTTCCTCGTGAGGTGATCGACGAGCGCTTCGGCGTCCGCGGCAGCGAGGGGGTCGACGTCGAGGTCCTCGGCTGCACGCGCGGGATCCCGGGTGGCGGCTTCGTCTACACGAACCGCGACTCGATCAGCGTCGGCGTGGTCGTCAGCCTCGAGCACCTTGCCGCCGCCAAGGTGCGCGCGGAGGACCTGGTCGCCGACCTGAAGGCGCACCCCGCCGTGGCGCCGTGGGTCGAGGGCGCCGACCTCAAGGAGTACACCGCCCACCTCATCCCCGAGGGGGGCTACGACCACCTGCCACCGCTGACCACGCCCGG
>CBIHPE010000005.1:0-52170 GCA_966212015.1 uncultured Frankiales bacterium
CCGTCGGCTACGACGTCCGGCGTCGAGCTTGAATTGCTCGCCACGCAGCTCCTTGCCTCCGGCACTGCCACAGTCTCAGCATCGCCGTAGCCATCAGAACGTAGGTCAAGGCAAACAGGCAGGAACTAGCGAGGTCCCAGGTCCCGTCCATCAACAGGAAGAGCGGCAGCCAGAGCCAGCCGACACAGGCGCCAACAGCGCCCCACAAGGTCCCCGCAACGAGCAATGCCACGCCCGCAGGACCGTACCTGTCACGACTCCTCTCAGCCTTCGACGCGGAGACCGTGAACGAATTCGCGACAACCTTGCCCCACAGCCTTCGGTCGACCACGGATAGGGCCGACAGACCCATCTCGACCTCGCCAGGTAAAGGCACCCGGGATCCCTGCTTCAGCAGTCTCGCCACGGTCAGGTTCTATCGCAGGACGAGAGGGTTCGTTCTACGCGCTCGCCGTTGCAACGGTGCGGCCCTTTTCGGCTTAGTGGAGCGCCGCCTCGCGAAGCTACGGCGCCCGTGTGAAGCGCCGCTTCTCGCACTGCCAGCAAGAGGTGGCGCGGCATTGCTGCGTCAGAGCACCAGGCGGAAGCAGAGCGTCTCGGGGTGGTCCTTCCAGTAGCCGAAGGGCTCGATCGGGAGGAAGCCCTCGGACTCGTACAGGCGGATGGCCTCTGGCTGGCGGGTGCCGGTCTCCAGCCAGACCTCGCGCAGGCCGGCGTCGCGCGCGTGCTGGACGAGCGCGCGGAGCAGCGCCCGGGAGTGGCCGTGGCCGCGCTGCGTGGGCACGACGTACATCCGCTTGACCTCGCCGATCCCGTCGTCGATCAGCTTGAGCCCACCGCAGGCGACATCCACCCCGTCGACGGCGCCGATGAGGAAGACGCCGGGCGGCAGGAAGTCGGAGGGCTCGGCGGGCGAGGCGCCCTCGTCGTCCTCGTAGAGCTGCTGCATCTCGAGCGACATCGCCTCGGCGAGCGGCAGGGCCTCCTCGTAGGAGACGGACCGGAGATCGATCATCGCTCGAGGGCGAGCCGCGCGAACCGGCGGACGACCTCGCCCCAGACCTCCTCGATCTCGGGCAGCTCGGGCACGGTGCGGGCGAGGACCTCGTCGGGGTCGAGCCCGAGGTCCCGCAGGTCGTCGGCGTTGTGCTCGGCCCAACGGCCGATCATCGCGGCGTCGGCCTCGACGTGGAACTGGAGGCCCCAGGCCCGGTCGCCGACCCGGAAGGCCTGGTGGGGGTAGGCCGGCGACGACATGAGCAGCGTGGCCGAGGGCGGCAGGTCGGTGACCGCGTCCCAGTGCCACTGCACGACGACGGGCGACAGCGGCAGGTCCCAGAACAGCGGGTCGTTGCCGGCTGCGTCGCGCTTGGCGACGAGCTTCGCGCCGAGCTCCGGCCCGTTGTCGCCCGGCTTGACCTGACCACCCGTGGCCTCGGCCAGCAGCTGGGCGCCGAGGCACACACCCAGGACCGGGATCCCTTGCGCCACAGCAGTTCTCATCAAGGCCTTGGTCTCGCGCAACCACGGCGCGGAGCCGTCGTCGTAGGCCTGCTGCGGGCCGCCCATGACGACGAGAGCCTCGTGGTCCCCCAAGTCCTCAGGCAGCGCGTCGCCCCGCCAGGGCTCCACGACCGACAGCCCGAGGCCGGCCTCCGGCAGCCACGTACCGATGAGCCCCGCGTCCTCCGACTCGGTGTGCGTGATGACGAGCGCTGTCACTAGAGCACCGGGAGGTAGCGGTCCAGCTCGAACGGCGTGACGCGCTGACGGTAGGCAGCCCACTCCTCGCGCTTGTTGCGCAGGAAGAAGTCGAAGACGTGCTCGCCGAGCGTCTCGGCGACCAGCTCGCTGCCCTCCATGACGGAGATGGCGTCGGCGAGCGAGCCCGGCAGCGGCGTGATGCCCATCTTGCGGCGCTCGGCGTCGGAGAGGGCCCAGACGTCGTCCTCGGCGCCGGGCGGGAGCGGGTACTCCTCCTCGATGCCCTTGAGGCCGGCCGCGAGCAGCAGCGCGAAGCACAGGTAGGGGTTGGTCGCGCTGTCGGGGCTGCGCACCTCGATCCGGGTGCTGTTGCCCTTGGTCGGCTTGTACATCGGCACCCGGACCATCGCGGACCGGTTGTTGGAGCCCCAGCAGACGTAGTTCGGTGCCTCGCCGCCCCAGGTGAGCCGCTTGTAGGAGTTGACCCACTGGTTCGTGACGGCCGTGATCTCCGCCGCGTGCCGCAAGAGGCCGGCGATGAAGTGCTTGGCGACGGAGGACAGGTGCTGCGGGTCGCCGCCGTCGAAGAAGGCGTTCTGGTCGCCCTCGAACAGCGACAGGTGCGTGTGCATCGCCGAACCGGGCTGGTCGCTGAACGGCTTCGGCATGAAGGTCGCGTAGACGCCCTGCGTGAGCGCGACCTCCTTGATGACGTGCCGCGTGGTGAGGATGTTGTCGGCGGTCGACAGCGCGTCGGCGTAGCGCAGGTCGATCTCCTGCTGCCCCGGGGCCACCTCGTGGTGGCTGAACTCCACGGAGATGCCGAGCCGCTCGAGCATGGTGATCGTCGTGCGGCGGAAGTCGTGGCTGACGTCGTGGGGCGTCAGGTCGAAGTAGCCGCCCTGGTCGACCGGCACCGGGGGCTGCTCGGACGACTTCAGCAGGAAGAACTCGATCTCGGGGTGGGTGTAGAAGGTGAACCCGGCGTCCTTCGCCTTCGCCAGGGCCCGGCGCAGCACGTGCCGGGGGTCCGCCCAGCTGGGCTGGCCGTCCGGCATCGTGATGTCGCAGAACATCCGGGCGGTCCCGGGGTTCTCCCCGCGCCACGGGAGCACCTGGAAGGTGGCCGGGTCGGGCTTGGCGAGCATGTCGCTCTCCTGGACGCGGGCGAAGCCCTCGATCGCGCTCCCGTCGAAGCCGATGCCCTCGGCGAAGGCCCCCTCGAGCTCCGCTGGGGCGATGGCCACCGACTTGAGCGTGCCGAGCACGTCGGTGAACCACAGCCGCACGAAGCGGATGTCGCGCTCCTCGAGCGTGCGGAGCACGAACTCCTGCTGCTTCTCCATGCGGCCCATCCTGGCAGGTCGTCGCCGCAGCAGGGTCACGGGCGCGTTGCCACGGAGCGACGAGGGTGACGGGTTGTTGACAGTGTGGTGACGCGGAGTGCTTGCGCGCGGCATGATGTGGGCATGGCTTCCCGGGTGGGGATCGATCTCGCGTCGGTGTCCGACGTGCGTGAGGCGGTGGCCGCTCACGGCGACCGCTACCTCCGTCGCGTCTACACCCCCCAGGAGCTGCTGGACTGCGGCGGTGACCCAGCCCGCCTGGCGGGGCGCTTCGCGGCCAAGGAGGCCGCCATCAAGGTGCTCAGACCCCGTCGGGACACCGCACTGCCGTGGAGCGACATCGAGGTGCGCCGCCATCCGGAGGGGTGGACGGAGCTCCGTCTGGCCGGTTCGGCACTGCTCCGTGCGGAGCACGAGGGACTGGACGCGTTCTCGGTGAGCATGAGCCACGAGGGGGACACCGCTTGCGCGGTGGTCATGGCTGAAGGAAAGGCCTGAACGAGCCGATGACATCCATCATGAACGACAAGATCCTTGCCGTGCTCGCGGAGCACGGACGCCTGCCGGTCTCACCCGAGTCGCTCGGTGAGTCCGACGACCTCTACGCCGCGGGGATGACCTCGCACGCCAGCATCAGCGTGATGCTGGGCCTGGAGGACGCGTTCGACGTCGAGTTCCCGGACCGCATGCTGACCCGTGAGGTCTTCTCGAGCATCGGGAGCATCCGCGCCGCGCTGGACGAGCTCGCCGAAGCGGCCTGACCGTGAGCGACTTCCTCGCGGGGGTGACAGCCGCCGCGGCAGTCGCTGCTGAGCACGTCGACGACGTCGACAGGAACGCCCGCTTCCCCGTCGAGGCGATCGACGCCCTGAAGGACGCCAAGGCGCTCTCCGCGCTCGCGGACGGCGTCCCCTTCGCCGAGGTCGCGCAGGCCTGCCAGGTGCTGGGCCGCGCGTGCTCGGCCGCCGGCATGGTCTTCGCGATGCACCAGATCGAGGTCGCGTGCCTGCTGAGCACCGACGACTGGCCCTGGGCCAAGGGCTACCTCGCCGACCTGTCCCGCGAGCAGCGGCTGATCGGCTCGGTCACCTCCGAGATCGGCACCGGTGGCGACATGGGCCGCTCGATCTCCTCCGTCGAGCCGCAGGACGACGGCACGTGCACGCTCGTGAAGCAGGCGCCGACGGTCTCCTACGGCGAGTACGCCGACGACTTCCTGACCACGACCCGGCGCGCGCCCGACGCGGAGCCCGGCGATCAGGTCGCCGTGATGCACCTGCGCGAGCAGACCACGATGGAGAAGAAGGGCACCTGGGACCCGCTGGGCATGCGCGGCACCTGCTCCCCCGGCTTCGTGGTCACGGCGTCGTTCGCCCCCGAGCAGGTCCACCCGCAGCCCTACGTGACGCTCGGCGCCGAGACGATGGTCCCGGTCAGCCACCTGCTCTGGGGCCACCTCTGGATCGGCATCGCGATCGAGTCCTTCGAGCGGGCCAAGAAGTCGGTGAAGTCGGCCGGTCCCGGCGGCGTCAAGGCGCAGAAGCTCTCCGAGCTGCACGGCAAGCTGTCCGCCACCCGCGCGCAGCTCGCGGAGGGCCTGAACCGCTGGGAGCGCGAGTACGCCGAGCCCGGCCGTCCCGCCCTCCAGACGATGGGCGCGACCCTGCGCCACAACGTCCTCAAGACCTCCATCTCGACCTCCATCGCCCAGATCACGCAGGGCGCCCTCGAGATCACCGGCATCGCCGGCTTCCGCAACGACTCGCCCCTGGCCATCGGCCGGCTGCTGCGAGACTCGCTGTCGGCCTCGCTGATGGTCAGCAACGACCGCCTGCACGAGACCAACGCCAACCTCCTGATGGTCGTCAAGGAGAGCTGACCTGTGGCTGCCTCGGCGCTCGACGTCCCTCAGGCGACGGGCACGCAGGGAGAGTTCCGCGAGAAGCTGGTCGCGGAGGGCTTCCTCATCCCCTCGTCCGTGCCGGGAGTCACCGGTCAGGGCCCTGCCTTCGTGGCGCTGCGCCAGCGCCTCGACCGGGCCATCGACCGCCTCGTCGCTGCCGAGGGCGCCGTCTCGATGGAGTTCCCTCCGATCGAGCCGCGGCACGACATGGAGTCCGTCGGCTACCTCACGTCGTTCCCCCAGCTCGCCGGCTCCGTCTTCGCCTTCCACGGCGAGGAGGCCGAGGCCCTCGAGCTCGGCGAGAAGGCGCACGCGCACCAGGACTGGTCCGGCCACCTGCAGACCGCCGGTCTCGTGATGGTCCCCGCCGCCTGCCACCCGGTCTACCCGGCACTCGCGCACGTCGGCGTACCCACCGACGGCATCACCATCGACACCGGCCCGGCGTGGGTCTTCCGGCACGAGCCGTCGGACGACCCCTCCCGCCTGGTGTCCTTCCACATGCGCGAGCTCGTCCGCGCCGGCTCCCCCGACACCGTCGGCGACTGGCGCGACGACTGGCGCGACCGCGCCCTCGCGTTCCTGCAGTCGCTCGGGCTCCCGGCTGCGTTCGACGAGGCCAACGACCCGTTCTTCGGGCGCTCCGGCAAGGTGCTGGCCCGCAGCCAGCGCGCGCAGAAGCTGAAGTTCGAGATCCTCGTGCCGGTCGGCGGCGACAACCCGACCGCCGTCGCCTCCTTCAACGCGCACAGCGACCACTTCGCCTCGGTCTTCGGCCTCGGCGACCACGTCCACACCGCCTGCCTCGGCTTCGGCATCGAGCGCTGCGTGCTGGCCCTGCTGTTCACGCACGGCACGTCCTTCGACGACTGGCCCGCCGACGTCCGCGCAGCCCTGACGTGAGGGCTGTCGCGCGCCGACCTTCCGCAGGTCGGGCCCGACACGCCGTCAGCCGTCCCGACACCCGGAAGATCGCGGGAGAGTACGGACGTGAGCACCCTCCTCGGGCTGGACCCGGCGACGTACGAGCCGCACCGCGTCCACCACGCCGACTTCGGCTACCCGGAGACGAACTGCTGGACCGACGTCATCATCGAGCTGCTCCACGCCCACGGTCGCGAGCCGCTCGCCGGCCTCGGCTGCACCCTCGCCCTCGACCACGAGGGCGACCAGTTCACGTTCTTCAAGCCACGCCCCGACGAGCTCGAGGTGCTCTTCGGCGTCGACGTGCACGAGCTGCAGCCCTACCGGTCGATCCGCTCGCACGTCGAGAACCAGATCGCGCAGGGCCGCACCCTCATCGTCGAGGTCGACGCCTGGTGGCTGCCTGACGTCGCCGGCACGAGCTACCGCAACGAGCACGTGAAGACCGCCATCGCCGTCGACACGCTCGACGACGACAAGCTCGTCTACTTCCACAACGCCGGCCTGCACGTCCTGCGCGGCGAGGACCTCGAGCGCGTCCTCGTCCCCGACCTGCTGCCCGGCTACGTCGAGGTGGTCCGCTTCGACGGCGAGCGCCCGTCCGACGAGGAGCTGCCGGTCGTCGCCCGCGAGCTGCTCCGCGACAACCTGCTGCGCCGCCCCGACGTCTCGCCGTTCGTCGCCTTCGGCGACCAGCTCGGCCGCGAGCTCGACGACGTGCTGGCCCTGTCCCCCGAGCAGGTCCACGTCTTCGCGTTCGCGACGACCCGGATGGCCGGCGCCGCGATGGCCCTCGCCGCTGCCCACGTCCGCTGGGTCCTCGGAGAGGCGGGTACGGAGGCAGCAGCCGAGTTCGACGCGGTCTCGTCGACCACGCGGACCCTCACGATGCGCCTGATGCGCCGCAAGCCGTTCGACCCGACCGAGCTCGTCGGCACCCTCAACGCGCACTGGACTCGCGGCCACGAGCTCCTCGACGCCCTCGCCTGACGCGCTTGGGCAAGGATGTGGGCGTGCTGGGGCCCTGGGAGCTGGTCGCCGACGACGGCAGCGTGACGCCGGTCGTCGTGCCGGGCACCGTCACGCAGGCGTTCACCGACGACCTCGACGACCGGACCTGGGTGTTCCGCAGCCTGGTCACGGCGGTGCCGGACGACGCCGAGCTGGCGATCGACGGCGTCGCCACGTCGTACGAGGTCGCCGTCGACGGCACCGTCGTCCTGACCTGCCGGTCCATGTTCGCCAAGCACCGGATCCCGGTGAGCGTCCGGGTCGGCTCGGTCGTCGAGATCCGCTGCCTCCCGCTCGCGACCGCGCTGCCGGCGGGCAAGCCCGCGCGGGCCCGCTGGCGCACCAGGCTGGTCGACGACGGCAACCTGCGCCTCATCCGCACCACGCTGCTCGGCCGCTGCCCCGGCATCGCCCCCGGCCCACCCGTGGTCGGTCCCTGGCGGCCGGTCACCCTCCGGCAGCGGCAGGAGCCACTGGGACTGCAGACCCGGATGGACGGTACGACCGGCGTCCTCACCTCCACGTCCGGCCAGACCCTCACCTGCGCCGGCGTCACGGGCGTCGGCGAGCTGCGCCTGCCCGACGTCGAGCGCTGGTGGCCCCACACCCACGGCGACCCGGTCCTCCACGACGTGACCGTCGACGGCGCCGTCGTGGCCAGGGTCGGCTTCCGCGACCTCGTCAACGCCGACCCCACGTCCCTCGACCTGGTCGTCAACGGCGTCCACGTCTGGGCCCGCGGCGCCGTCTGGACCCCGCCCGGACTGATGGCCGGCGTCCCGGAGGACCCGCGCGCCACCGTCCAGCAGGCGGTCGACGCGGGCATGAACATCCTGCGGGTCCCGGGCACGGCGCCCTACGAGGACGCGGCGTTCTTCGACGCCTGCGACGAGCTGGGCGTCCTCGTCTGGCACGACCTCGCCCTCGCGAACCTCGACGTCCCGCACGACGCCCTCGGCCTCGACCAGGAGCTGGCCGACCTGCTCGAGACCGCCGGCGGGCACCCGTCCCTCGCCGTCGTCTGCGGCGGAAGCGAGACGGCCCAGCAGGTCGCGATGCTGGGCCTCGACCCGACGCTCTGGGAGACCGACTTCCTCAAGCGCTGCCCCCAGACCGTCGGCGAGCGAGCCGTCTGGGTCGGCAACTCCCCGGTCGGCGGCGCCCTTCCCTTCCGCGTCGGCGAGGGCGTCGCGCACTGGTTCGGCGTCGGCGGCTACCGCCGTCCGCTGTCGGACGTCCGGACCAGCGCTGTGCGGTTCGCGAGCGAGTGCCTGGCCTTCGCCAACCCGTCGTCGAAGGGTGACTGGGTCCCCCGCGACAACGGCGCGACGTGGGACTTCGCCGACGTCGTCGACCACTACGCCGAGCTGCTGGGCGTCCCGCGCGACGAGGTCGTCGGCGCGCTCATGCGGCACGTCTTCGGTGACTGGCGCCGGGCCGCATCGCCCAACCGCGGCGGCATCGTGCTGTGGCTGCGCGACCTCCAGCCCGGGCACGGGTGGGGCCTCATCGAGTCCGACGGCACTCCCAAGCCACCGCTGCAGGCCCTGGCCGAGGTCCTCGCGCCCCGTGCGGTCTGGTTCACCGACGAGGGCCTCGACGGGCTTGCGCTCCACGCCGCCAACGACCGACCCACCGAGTGGAGCGGCGAGCTCGACCTGGTGGTCGGCACCGAGCAGGTCACCTGCCCGGTCGTCGTGCCCGCTCACGGCAGCTGGACCGCGGACGTCGAGGGCCTGCTCGGCCGGTTCGTCGACGCCAGCTATGCCTTCCGCTTCGGCGATCCGCAGGTCCACGCGGTCCGCGCGACCCTCGACGGGGTCACTGCGAGCTGGGTGCTGCGACGGCCGACCCGCGGCGGCGGTGGCGGCCGTCACTGAGCCCGACCTGTGAATCTGGACGATTCCGGTGCCGATAGGGATACGGTTGGCCCACCCAGCCAGGAAGTAGGGACAGCAGCGCATGAAGCGTCTCTTGCTCAGCCTCGACGGCATGCCGCTGCCGCTGAGAGCGCTGTCCGCCTACTCGGCCCTGTGCGCCTGGGCCCTCATCGCCATCGGCCTGGCAGAGGTGACGCACGGCGCCGACGACGCCTGGGTGCTGCTCACGTGCGCCTGCCTGATGCTCGGCGCCGCGCGCCTGATGACCGTCGCCACCCGCGTCGCCTGGTGGACCCTGGTCGTCGCCAGCGCCTCGGCGCTCGTCACGGCCGTCTGGCTCGGCAACAACGCGTCCGCGGGCTGCACCGTCGCCCTGGTGATCCTCTCGCTGGGCACGAGCCGTGAGTTCTTCGGCGAGGGCACGCCCCTCCCCGAGCGCATCCGCCCCTGAGTGCGTGGTCGCGCACATCCGTGCGTGACGCGGCACCTAGGCCCGCGCGGTCCAGAGCGTCCAGCGGTCGGTCTCGACGACCGGCTCGTCGGGCAGCAGCACCCGCAGCTCCGACACCAGCTCGCCGACCTCCTCGTCGTCGAGCTCGTGCAGGATCGACCGTCCCGTCCGCTGCCTGATCTCCTCGAGGAACGACGCCCGGGACGGGTGCCGGCGCCGGACCTCCCACAGGGACGTGGTCTGCACGTCGCGGAAGCCGGCCTCGTACAGCTGCGCGGTCAGCTGGCTCGCGTCCGGACGCCGCCCGATCTCGACGTCGAGCAGCCGCGGGAAGACCCGGAAGAACCACCCCCGCGGGTGCGTCGGCGTTCCCGGCTGGCGGACGTCGTCGGCGGTCCGGTCCTGGATGACGACGACCCCGCCGGGTCGCAGCAGCCGGTGCGCCTCGCGCGCGGCGGCGAGCCGGTCGTGGCCGTGGTGCGGGCGGGCGCGCGCGAACACCACGTCGGCGCACGCGTCGGCCAGGCCGGTGGCGACGGCGTCGCCCTGCACGAAGCGGGCGCCGGGCACGGCGGCCTCGGCGGACGACAGCATCGCCGTGCTGAAGTCGACGCCGGTGACGGTGCGGGCGCCGAGGTCGAGAAAGGCCTGGCAGTAGGTCCCCCCGCCACAGCCGACATCGACGACGTCCAGGGCACGGGGCTCAACGAGCTGCTTGAGAGCCGAGCGCCAGCTCTCGTCCGCGGACCGCCCGGAGTAGCTGTACCGGTTGGCCTCGGCGTGGAAGTCGATCGGCACCCGGTCAGTCTTCCAAAGGGCAAGCAGTGACCAGCGCAGCGGTCAGGTCACTGGACTCGATCGAGGCTCCGCGGGCATCGACGGCAGTGACGAGCGTCCAGCGGTACGACGAGAAGCGCGACCCCAAGGACGACCGCTCCCACGGCTCGGCCATCGCCTCCCCGACGGACGCGACCGTCGACCGCATCGCCGTCGAGGTGTCCGACGCCGCACCGGAGACGGCCACCTCGGCGACCAGCGACGAACCGGGAGCCGCGACCGAGGCGGCCCAGGTGAGCAGCCGGGCAGGGTCCGGCAGATAGGCGAGGACGCCCTCGCAGAGGAACAGCGTCGGCAGGGACGGGTCGTGGCCCGGCAGCGTCCAGGTGTCGGTCAGGAAGTCGGCCGCCACGAAGGTCGTGGAGGTCTCGATGCCGAGACGGGCCAGCCGGGTCAGCTTGTCCTCCTGCGTCGCCGGGTGGTCCAGCTCCCACCAGCGCGCACCGGCGTAGCGCAGCGACCGTCCGTCGTACCCGGCTCCGAGGGCGACCACCTGCGGGCCTGACCATCCGGTGACCGCAGCGTCGAAGAACCGCGTGCGCGCCGCCAGGTAGCGCGTCATGCGGCTGGGCTCCCACGCGAAGCCGTCCGCGACGTCGCGGTGCAGGGCCTCGTCGGCAGCGGCGTCGCCGCGGCCGGGCAGGCGCTCGAAGGTGAGCCGTTGAGCAGCCACCCGGCGCGCGGTCTCGGAAGCACGTCCCTGTTCCACGGGAAGGAGTCTGTCGTGAGACCGGTTGCGGCGGGTAGGACCCAGGGCGCTCACCACGGATGAGGAGACAGCGTGACTCAGGCAAGCGGCACGTTCAGGATCGGCGGCGACCTCGAGGTCAACCGGCTCGGGTTCGGCGCCATGCGCATCACGGGCGACGGCATCTGGGGTCCTCCGAAGGACCCGGAGGTCGCGAAGCAGGTGCTGCGGCGCGCGGTCGAGCTCGGCGTCGACTTCATCGACACGGCCGACTCCTACGGGCCCTACGTCAGCGAGGACCTCATCCGAGAGGCGCTGCACCCGTACGGGAACGTGGCCGTCGCGACCAAGGGCGGGCTGACCCGCAGCGGGCCGGGCATCTGGGAGCAGGTCGGGCGGCCCGAGTACCTGCGCCAGTGCGTGCACATGAGCCTGCGCCGGCTCGGGGTCGAGCGGATCGACCTGTGGCAGCTGCACCGGATCGACGCGAAGGTGCCGTTCGAGGAGTCGCTCGGTGCGATCAAGGAGATGCAGGACGCCGGCCTCATCCGGCACGTCGGCCTCTCGGAGGTGAAGGTCGCCGAGATCGAGCAGGCGCGGAAGGTGATCGACGTCGTCAGCGTCCAGAACCTCTACAACCTGGCCAACCGGCAGAGCGAGGACGTCCTCGACCACTGCGAGCGCGAGGGCATCGCGTTCATCCCCTGGTACCCCGTCCAGGCCGGCGACCTCGCCAAGCCCGGCGGCATCCTCGACGAGATCGCCAAGGAGCACGAGGCCACGCACGCCCAGCTGGCCCTCGCCTGGCTGCTGAAGCGCTCCCCGGTCATGCTGCCGATCCCCGGCACGGGCTCGGTCGCGCACCTCGAGGAGAACTGCGCGGCCGCCGACGTGGTGCTCACGGACGACGAGTACGAGGCCCTCCTGAAGGCCGCCTCCTAGTCTGTCCCGCATGCCGCAGATCCGCGTCGGGCTCGCCCAGATCGACACGACGGTGGGTGACCTGCGGGGCAACGCCGACCTGGTCAGCAGCTGGACCGCCCACGCTCGCGAGGCGGGCTGTCACGCGGTCGTCTTCCCCGAGATGACGCTGACCGGATACATGCCCGAGGACCTGGTGCTGCGCCGGTCGTTCGTCGACGCGAGCATCGCGGCTCTGCACGCGCTCGCCGCCCGCCTCGCCGACGAGGGCGCGGGCGAGGTCGCCGTCGTCGTGGGCTTCTGCGACAAGAGCCACCGGCCGGCACCCGCCGTCGGTCGGCCGCCCGGCGAGCCGCAGAACGCCGCGGCCGTGCTGTGGCAGGGCCAGGTCGTCACGACCTACGCCAAGCACCACCTGCCGAACTACGGCGTGTTCGACGAGTTCCGCTACTTCGTGCGCGGCGACCGCTTCCCGGTCCTGCGGCTGCACGGCGTCGACGTGGGCATCGTCATCTGCGAGGACCTCTGGCAGGAGGGCGGCCCTGTCGCCGTCGCCCGGGAGGCCGGGGTCGGGCTGATCCTGTGCCCTAACGCCAGCCCCTACGAGCGGTTCAAGGACGACGTCCGCGGCGCCCTCGTCAGCCGCCGCGCGGTCGAGGCGAGCGCCGCCATCGCCTACGTCAACCTCGTCGGCGGTCAGGACGAGCTCGTCTACGACGGCGACTCCCTCGTCGTCGACGCGACCGGCACGATCCTGGCCCGCGCTCCTGAGTGGGAGCAGGGCCTGATCGCGGTCGACCTCGAGATCCCCCTGGCGACAGGCGATCTCACCGGAGACGTGGACGCGCACGACGGGACGGTCATGCACGTCGACCGGCACGTGCTCGTGGCCGAACCGCTCCCCCCGTACCCGGCCATCACGGCGGGCATCGCACCCGAGCTCTCCGACGAGGCGGAAGTCTGGGGCGCGCTGGTCACGGCGACCCGCGACTACGTCGACAAGAACGGGTTCACGAGCGTCGTCCTCGGCCTCTCCGGCGGCATCGACAGCGCGGTCGTCGCAGCCATCGCCCATGACGCCCTCGGGGCCGATCGGGTGCACGTCGTCGGGATGCCCAGCGACTGGTCCTCGCAGGGCTCGGTCGACGACGCGGAGGAGCTCGCGAAGACCCTCGGCCTGCACTGGCAGGTCATCCCGATCGCACCGATGGTCAACGCCTACCGCGCCGCCACCGAGCTGACCGGGCTGGCGCTCGAGAACCTGCAGGCGCGCGTCCGCGGCACGCTGCTGATGGGGCTGTCGAACCAGCACGGCCACCTGGTGCTGACGACCGGCAACAAGAGCGAGCTCGCGACGGGCTTCAGCACCCTGTACGGCGACAGCGCGGGGGGCTTCGCCCCCATCAAGGACGTGCCCAAGACGCTGGTCTGGGCCCTGGCCCGCTGGCGCAACACGGTCTCCCCCGCGATCCCCGTCGCCTCGATCGAGAAGCCGCCGTCGGCGGAGCTCGCCCCCGGTCAGCTCGACAGCGACCGGCTGCCCGACTACCCCGTGCTCGACGCGCTGCTCGACGCCTACGTGGAGCGCGACCTCGGCCGCGCCGAGCTGATCGCCGCGGGCTTCGACGGCGCCCTCATCGATCGGGTGGTGCGGCTCGTCGACCTCGCCGAGTACAAGCGCCGCCAGTACCCGCCCGGCCCGAAGATCACCCCGCGTGCCTTCGGCCGCGACCGGCGGCTCCCCATCACCAGCCGGTGGCGCGACTCCTGACCGACCGAGGTCAGCGCGAGCGGAGGGTCGCGACCCCGTCGCCGCTCAGGTCGTCGAGGTGCGCCTTGCGCCCGGTCATCGCCATGAGCAGCGAGACGGCCGGCCCCTCGACGAGGGGACCCGAGCCGTAGGCCCAGTCGGCATCGGTGGCCTTCAGCGCCAGGCCCGCGATCCGGTTCTTCGACCCGATCAGGGTGTTGCTGCCCTTGAAGAAGTCGAGCGCCGTCACCACCGCGGCGAGGGGGTAGTCGTGGGCGATGCCGAGCGGCCGGCGGATGTCCTCGGAGTGCACCAGCGTCTCCCCGAGCCAGGTGTCCTTGGGACCGGGCGGGCTCTTGGTGGAGGTCTGGTGGGCGCGGAAGGCCGCCAGCGTCGCGGCCGGTCCGTCCTTGCCGATGGTGTCGACGGCCTTCTGCGCGAACTTCCCGAAGTTGAAGCCCGCCGCGATGAACTTGGCGAGGAACGACGGGGGCGTGAGCGTCGCAGAGGCGACCTGGTGGGCGAGCACGTCGTGGACCGACCACCCCTCGCAGAGCGAGGGCGTCGCCCACTGCTCCCTGGTGAGGTTCGACAGGTCGTCTGCAAGGGCCCTGCGCTCGGCGTGGATGGTGGGCCAGTTGTCTGCCATGCGCGCGATCTTGCCACCGCCGAGTGACGCGCAACACAGGGACAACACGGCCTTGCTGGTGGCACGCTTGTCCCAGTCCCGGGACCGCGTGGCCTGGAGACGACGAAGGAGCCCCCATGCCTGACGACCTCAAGACCCTGTACGGCGGGGTCACCAACCGCCGTGTCTCCGTGCGCGACCTGCAGGACGCGAAGGAGAGCGGCGAGAAGTGGGCCATGCTCACGAGCTACGACATGCTCACCGCGGGCCTGTTCGACGAGGTCGGCATCCCCGTCCTGCTCGTCGGTGACAGCGCCGGCAACAACGTCCTCGGCTACGAGACCACGGTCCCCGTCACGATGGAGGACATGCTCCCGCTGGTGCGGGGCGTCGTCCGCGGCACCACGCGGCCGCTCGTCGTCGCCGACATGCCCTTCGGCAGCTACCAGGAGTCGCCCGCGCAGGCGTTCCGCAACGCCGCGAGGTTCCTCCAGGTCGGCGCGCAGGCCGTGAAGCTCGAGGGCGGCGCCCGCGTCCTGCCCCAGGTCCAGCTGCTCGCCGAGTCCGGCGTCCCCGTCATGGGTCACCTCGGCTTGACGCCCCAGTCGGTCAACGCGATCGGCTACAAGGTCCAGGGCCGCGGCGAGGCCGGGGACCGGCTCATCGACGACGCCCTCGCCATGCAGGAGGCGGGTGCGTTCGCGATCGTGCTGGAGGTCGTCCCCGCCGACCTTGCCGAGCGCGTGACCAAGGAGCTCGACATCCCGACGATCGGCATCGGTGCCGGCCCGGGCTGCGACGCCCAGGTCCTCGTCTGGACGGACATGGCCGGCCTCACGCCCAAGGGCCTGAAGCTCGCGAAGCAGTACGCCGACCTCCGCACCGTCCTCGGCGACGCCGCCCGCGCCTACGCCGACGAGGTCCGCAGCGGCCAGTTCCCCGGCCCGGAGCACTCCTTCTCGTAGTTGGATCGCGGTATGGACCCGTTCCAGCCGATCCGCGAGCACCTGCTCGCGATGCCGGGCGTGACCGAGAGGCTCAGCCACGGCAGCCCCACGTTCTTCGCGCCGGGCAGCCGCGGCAAGAGCTTCTGCATGTGCCACGACGACCACCACGGCGACGGCCGGCTCGCGATCTGGCTCGCCGCGCCCGAGGGCGAGCAGGAGGCCCTCATCGCGCAGGACGCCGAGGTCTACTTCCGCCCGCCCTACGTCGGCCCCGCGGGCTGGGTCGGCGTGCGCCTCGACCGCGACCTCGACCCGGCGGTCGTGAAGGAGCACCTCGACACCGCCCGCGAGGCCGTGGAACCGACCCGACGGTCCAGCCGGTCATAGGACTCCGACAGCTGGGTCGCGGCCCACTCCCGACCGTCAGTCCCTCCTGACACACTCGCGGTGTGCTGTTCTTCGCGACCCCTGCCGAGTGGCGGGCCTGGCTCGAGGAGCACCACGACACCGAGACCGAGCTGGTCATCGGCTTCTGGAAGAAGAGCTCCGGCAAGCCGTGCATGACGTGGTCGGAGTCGGTCGACGAGGCGCTCTGCTTCGGGTGGATCGACGCGATCCGGCGCGGCATCGATGCCGAGAGCTACAGCATCCGGTTCACCCGACGGAAGCCCACGAGCATCTGGTCGGCGGTCAACGTCGCGAAGGTGGAATCCCTTGAGCAGCAAGGGAAGATGACCGACGCAGGCCGCGCTGCGTTCGCCAAGCGGCGCGCCGACCGGACCGCGGTCTACTCCTTCGAGCGGGAGGGCGAGATCCCCTTCGACGACGCTCCTCTGCGCGCGGTCCCGGAGGCCTGGGCCTTCTGGGAGCGCCAGCCGCCGTCGTACCAGAAGGTCGTCAAGCACTGGCTCTCCAGCGCCAAGCGGCCCGAGACCCGCGAGAAGCGGCTCAAGGAGCTGATCGACGACTGCGCGGCAGGCCTGCGGATCAAGAGCCAGCGCTACTAGCCTGCCGCGCATGCGCCTGCCCCAGCTCAGCACGCAGGTCGTCCTCGGCGTCGGCCTGCTCCTGGTCGCCGCCGCGGGTGGCAGCCTGGCTGTGGTCCTCACCGACAGCCCGTCGCACCCGTCGACATCGGTCCGGCAGGAGCAGCCCAGCGAGACCCCGACCCCTGAGCCGTCGCCGACAGCCTCCGAGACCCCGCCGGAGCGGACCGCGACACCGTCGGCGACTCCCAGCCGGACCGCCAGCCTCACTCCGTCACCGACGCACACCGCCGTCGCGACCCCGACCCGCTCGGCGAGGCCGACCCCGTCACCGACCTGCGGATCGATCGCGAGCCCCTGCCCAGGCGTCCCGGAGGGCGTGACCGTGTCGATCGACGGACCGCTCACGGTCGTCCATGGCCGGGAGTACACCTACACGCTGCACGTCACCTGGACCAAGGAGCGCCCGAAGATCACGGGCCTGAGCTACGGCAGCCCAGCGAACCTGCCGGCGAACAACGGCTGCGACCGGCCGACCTCACCTCCCCCGCACATCGGTCCCGGGAGCTACACCGTGACCGAGCAGCACACGTGGGAGTCGACCAACCCCTACCAGTACGTCACCGGAGTGGGCGAGACCGCCTGCCAGTACTACGAGGGCAGCGACCGGCAGCAGGAGCACGTGTCCGTGAGCCCGGCTCCGTCGCCTTCCGCGACCTGAATCCGGACAAAACGCCCGACTCAGCCAAACGGTCCTTTCGCTGGACGAGTCGGATGCTTCAAGATCACGCACCATGACCCAGCGCATCCGCAAGGCCCTCCTCGTCGTGTCCGCCCTCGGCCTGCTTGCGGCTCCCGCCGCGCAGGCCGCCGCGAAGCCCAAGGCTCCTGCCGTGAAGCAGGAGGTCATCACCATCGAGCGCACGGCGAAGCACGGCACCGCCGCGCTCGCGCTCATCGGGAAGGTGAAGGCCGACAAGGCCGCCGGCTTCCTCGGGACAGTGGACCGCTCCGGCAGCGGGGCCGTGCTCGGGAGCATGACCGACTTCGGCGGCGTCTCCGGCCTGTCCCGCTACGGCCACGGCTCCGAGGCCCCCCTCTGCGGCGCGGAGCTGGTCTGCTCGCTCGACCCCAGCTCCAAGACGCTGACCTTCACGATGACCGAGACCAGCGACGCCGACGACGCGAACGACCCCTGGACCGGCGTCACGCGCTACCTCACCCTGCGAGCGACCTCCATCGACATCAAGGTGGCCGCGATCGGCTTCACGGTGAAGCGCCACACCGCTGCCACGTTCGCGCGGGTCACCCGCGAGCAGGCCGACGCCGACGGCATCGGTGCCTACGGCCAGCAGGCCGAGGCCTTCCGCGCCGCCCAGCTGCCGGGCGGTCGCCGGGGTTCGTTCGCAGCGCTCCAGCTCCCGTGCGAGGGCACGGGCGTCGGTGCCGTGACGTTCACCGCGACCGGCGACACGCTTCCCGACGTCGCCAACTGCAGCCCGACCGACAACGGCACGGGCGTCTACGTCGCGACGGTCGGCGTCACGCGCTACTCGGACTACCCGGGCCTCTACAGCCGCACGGCCGGTGGCCCGGTGTCCTGGCAGGTCAACGGCCTGGTGACAGGGCTGTCGTTCTCCAGCACGCGGCTGTTCGTCCTGTCCTACTGAAGCTGCGCGGTCAGCACCTCACGCGCCTCGGCCAGGGAGGGCCCGTACCAGGTGAGGTGCCGGCCGCTCACGCAGCGGCTCGGGACGTCAAAGCACTCCGGCCCGTCGCCGGGCGAGAAGGCGTAGGGCTCGTCGGGCAGGACCACCAGGTCGTACGGAGGAAGGTCCGCGAGGTCGACCTTCGGGTAGCGCTCCGGGTGGTCGGCCAGGACGTTGTCCACGCCGAGCCGCGACAGCACGTCGCCGGTGAACGTCCCTGATCCGACCGCCATCCAGGGCCGGCGCCAGATCGGGATCAGCGCCGTCCGTCGTACCCCCTCGAACGGTGCCGACCAGGACCGCTCGGCCGAGGTCAGCCAGCCGGGCCTCGGCAGGCCGCACGCCGCGATCATCCGGTCGAGCGACACGAGCGCATCGGGGACGGTCCGCGGGTAGGTCACCCACACCGCGACCCCGGCGGCTCGCAGCGCCTCGACGTGCTCCGGCTTGTTCTCCTCGGCGTTGGCCAGCACCAGGTCCGGCCGGAGCGCGAGCACGTCCTCGACCCGAGGGTTCTTGGTCCCGCCGATGCGCTCCGCCTCGATGCCGGCCGGGCACCAGTCGGTGACGCCGACGAGCAGGTCGGACGTCGCCGCGACCGACTCCGACAGCGACGGGACCAGCGACACGACGCGCCGCACGGAGGAGGGCAGGGCGACCTCCGTGCCGGTGTCATCCAGCACGATCGTCCCTAGACGTCGGTGACCCGCAGACCGGCGTGCGCCTTGTAGCGGCGGTTGACCGAGATGAGGTTGGCCGTGAGGGCCTCGACCTGGTGGGCGTTGCGCAGCCGGCCGGCGTAGATGCCGCGCATGCCGGGAATCCGCGCGACCAGCTCCTGGACGAGGTCGGTCGCCTCGCGGTCGTCACCGAGCACGAGGATGTCGGTGTCGACCTTGTCGACGGCTTCGTCGAGCAGCAGGACCGCGCTCACGTGGTGGAAGGCGCCGACGACCCGGCTCTCCGGCAGGACCGCGGCGGCCTGCTGCGCGGCGCTGCCCTCCTCGACGGGCAGCGCGAACGCCCCCTGCTTGTCGAACCCGAGCGGGTTGACGCAGTCGATGACGACCTTGCCCGCGAGCTGCGGCGCGAGCTCCTGCAGCAGCTCCTTGTGACCGTCCCAGGGCACGGCGACGATCACCACGTCGCCCTTGGCCGCCGCGTCGGCGTTGCCGGCGCCGGAGACCGACCCGCCGCCGAGCTCGTCGGCGGCCGTCTGGGCGCGTTCCGCCGAGCGCGACCCGATCACGACCTGGTGCCCGGCCAGGGCGAACCGCCGGGCCAGGCCGCGGCCCTGCTCACCGGTCCCCCCGAGCACGGCGAGGACGGCAGAATCGGGCGCAGGAAGATCACTCATGGGGAAGGAGTCTGCCAAGCGGCGTCGAAGACACCAGACAGAGGCTCTTCAGCACGTGGGAGAATCTCCGACAAACACCCAGCAGGACTTTCACGGCCTGCGTCGAAACCAGCACAAAACGGACACCTCTGGAAGGATCACGGTCATGACCCAGCACGAAGGACGGCTCCCTCGCCGCCTGCGTGCGCAGCGTCCCCCCGTGCTGCCCGACGCCCGTCCCGAGACCGCCGAGACGGTGCTGCCCGACCTCCCGCGCGTGGGCGCCCTCGACGCCCTGCTCCGCGAGGTGGACAGCCTCCGGCTGACCCTCGAGACCGACCTGACGCTGGCCGCCGCCGCCGTCGAGAGCGGCGCCCCCGGGGTCGCCGTCGACATCATCGACAGCGACCGCGACGGGCTGCGCTTCTTCGAGAAGCGCGCCCTCGGCCACGTGGCCGACCTCGCCCAGCCCGCGAAGCGCCGGATCCGCGTCCCCGCCGCGCCCTTCGTGGCCGCGGCCGCCGTCGCCGGCTTCCTGCTCGGCGTGGTCCCCCACACGACGCGTCCCACGACGACCGACACCATCAGCGCCCAGTCGGCCTCGGCCAGCGCCAACCTCGCGACGCTCGAGAAGGCTGCCCAGACCGGCCAGACGCAGGCGGTGATCGTCGCGGCGCAGCAGCTGCACGGGCAGATCCTCACCGTGCTCACGCTGGCCAAGACCGACCCCGCCGCCGCGCAGGCCGCGCTCGAGCTCCTGAGCAAGGAGCAGCGGGCGCTCCAGAGCTCCGGTGACGCCGCCGCGCTCGACCAGATCCTGGCCGACTCCCGCTCGCTCACCCGGCAGCTGAAGACGATCCTCAACGGCGTCGCCACCAAGCCGCGGCTCGCGTCTCCGCCGACCGTCCCGGTCGTCCCCTCGGCTGCCCCGCACGCGACGTCCTCGCCCCAGCCGTCGCACTCGCCGTCGGCGAAGCCCAAGCCCAGCAGCACGACGAAGCCGTCGTCGTCGCCGAGCCCGTCGCCGTCGTCCGGCAACGGCCTGCCCGACCCGACGCGCATCAACTAACTCACTGGCGCCGCCCGTCGCGCTCTGCGACGGTGCGGTCCTGTGAGGGTGCTCGTCGACGTCTCGCCGCTGCGCGAGCACCGGGAGTTCCGGCTGCTGTGGGTCGGCCAGCTGGTCACGTTCGTCGGCAGCATGATCACCTACGTCGCCGTGCCCTTCCAGGTCTACGACCTGACGCACTCGACGGCGGCGGTGGGGGCGCTCGGGGCGGTCGAGTTCGTCTCGATGATGCTGACCGCGTTCGTCGGCGGGGCCCTCGCTGATGCCAAGGACCGGCGCCGGATGGTGCGGCTCACCGAGGGCCTGATGCTCGTCGGCGCAGCCCTGCTCTGCGGCAACGCCCTGCTCGACCACCCGAGCGTCGTCGCGCTGTTCGTGCTGCTGTTCTTCCTCGGCGCCGCCGAGTCGCTGCAGCGGCCGTCTCTCGACGGCCTGCTCCCCCGGCTCGTGCCGAAGGAGCAGCTGGTCGCCGCCGGCGCGCTCAACAGCTTCAAGATGACGGCCGGCGCGATCGCCGGGCCGGCCCTCGGCGGGGTGCTGATCGCGTCGTTCGGCATCGCCGCGACCTACGCGGTCGACGTCGTCACCTTCGCCGTGTCCCTGACGATGCTGTCGCTGATGCAGGCGGTTCCGCCGCCACCCGAGGCGGCTCCCCCGTCGCTGCGGGGCGTCCTCGAGGGGTTCGCCTACGCGAGGTCGCGGCCCGAGCTGATCGGGACCTACCTCGTCGACATCAACGCCATGTTCTTCGGGATGCCCAACGCCCTGTTCCCCGCCCTCGCCGTCGGCTTTGGCGGCCCGGCCGTCCTCGGCCTGCTCTACAGCGCGCCGTTCGTCGGGGCAATGCTCGCCTCGCTGACGAGCGGCTGGGCTGCCCACGTCCACCGGCAGGGCCTCGGCGTCCTCTGGGCGGCCGGCCTCTGGGGGGTGGCCATCCTGCTGTTCGGCCTCACGCCCTGGCTCTGGCTCGCCCTGGTGTTCCTGGCGCTCGCCGGGGCCGCCGACATGATCAGCGGCGTCTTCCGCTCGACCATCTGGAACACCACGATCCCCGACCACCTGCGCGGCCGGCTCGCCGGCATCGAGCTGGTCAGCTACGGCACCGGGCCAACCCTGGGCAACGTCGAGGCCGGCGGGGTCGCGGCCCTCACCTCGCCGCGCTTCTCGGTCGGGCTGGGAGGCGCGCTGTGCGTCGCGGGGACGCTGGCCCTGGCGGTCGCGCTGCCCGCCTTCAGGCAGTACGACGCCCGCTCCCATCACCCGGACGCCGCACCGGCTGGTGGGCTAGGTTCCGGCGATCCCTGACCCAGGACTGGAGCTCCCGTGCCGCGCCGCTTGACCGCCCTGCTGCCCCTGACAGCCCTCGCCGCAGCCGCCGCCGTGCTCGGCACCGCGGGTCCCGCCACCGCTTCCACCGCTGACGGGTCCATCACCCTCGGCGTCAACGGCTTCCGCGACATCGTGGTCGACGCGACCCACGTGTTCATCACCACCGGTGGCAGCAGCGGTGTCCTCGTCCGCGACCTCGAGGGCGCAGCCGTCACGACGATCACCAACGAGCCCGGCGCCTCGCAGATGGTGCTGTCGCCGGACGGCACCCGCCTCTACGTCGCCCTCTTCAACGGCGACGCCGTGGCCGCGATCGACACCAGCACCCTCGCCGAGGTCGCCCGCTACTCGACCGGCGCGGGCACCTGCCCGTCCACGCTGGCGCTCGCCGGCAGCAAGCTCTTCTTCGGCTACGGCTGCAACGACGCCGGGAACGCCGGCCTCATCGACCTGAGCGCGGACACGCCGACGGCGGCCCTCACCCCGTTCCCCGCGAGCTCCTTCCTGTCGGGGACCCCGCAGATGACGGCCTCGCCGGCCCTTCCCGGCAAGCTGGTGACGGTCAGCAACCACCTGCAGGTCTGGGACGTCACGGGCGCCTCCCCCACGTCCCTCGCCAGCATCGACACCTCCTCGCAGGACCTGGCGCTGAGCCCCGACGGGAGCCACGTCATCACGACGAACGGCTCGCCCTACGACCACCAGGCCTACAAGACGAGCGACCTGTCCGCCGACGGCGTCTACGGCTACAACAACCCCTACCCGAACGCGGTCGCCGCGAGCAGCACCGGCCTCGTGGCCGCCGGGATCCTCGGCAACTACGACAAGGACCTCAACATCTACAAGGCGGACGGCACGTTCGTCCGCGGGTACGACTTCGGGTACTGCTGCAGCCAGCACCAGCCGACGTCCCTTCAGAGCCGCGGCCTCGCCTTCGACGCGACGGCGAGCAGGGTCTACGCCGTCGTCACCGACTACGTCGACGAGGACACCACGCTGAAGGTCCTGCATGACCCGGGGACCTTCCCGAGCGGCATGACCCTCACAGCGCCGAGCGGCGCGAGCTACAACAAGCCCTTTGCCGTCAAGGGCAAGCTCGTCTCGACCGGTCTGCCCGCCGGCCGGACGATCACCGTCACCCGGGACACCAACGGTGCCTCCCCGACCCCTCGCGCGCCCGTCACGACGGCCGCTGACGGCACGTTCACCATCACCGACACCGTCTCTGGACGAGGCACCTTCGGCTACACCGCGAGCTTCGCCGGCGACGCCGATCACGCCGCCGCGAGCAAGCGGGTCGTGGTCAGCGTCTCGGGCGTGACGCCGTCGCTGTCGATCACGACCGCCTCGGGTCCCTACGCCTACGGCGCCAAGCCGGTCGTCGTCGCCCACCTCGGCAGCACCCGGCTGCGCACGGTGAGCATCTACGCCCAGCAGTACGGCGGCACGCGCCGCTTGCTCAAGACCGGCACCGTCGACAGCCACGGCGACCTTCGGGTCGCCTACACGATCACGCGGCGCACGACCTTCACCGCCTCGTTCGCCGGCGACTCGCTCTACAACCCCCGCGCCGTAGCGAAGGTCCTGCTGTCCAAGGCCGCGCTGTCGACCCGGATGGCCGGCTACTACGGCAGCTCAGGCGCCTACAAGCTGTTCCACACGAGCACCGACCCGCTCACACCGGTCACCGTCGGCCCGAACAACGCGGGCGCCTGCATCAGCTTCGTCGTGCAGCGGATCGTCTCCGGGAGCTGGAAGACGACAGCCACCAACAGCTGCGTCAACCTCGACAGCAGCAGCCGCACGATCGGTGAGCTCTACGGGACGCACGTCGCCGGCACCACCTACCGCCTGATGGCCACCTTCAACGGGACGACCCTCAACGCGCGGACCTCCGGGCCCTGGCTCTACTTCAAGTTCACCCGCTGAGGCGGAAGCGGACCTCGCGCCTCGCGGGGTCCGCCTCCGTGAGGGTGGCCCGCACCGTCTGACCCAGCGGCGGGTTCTCGGTGTCGAGCTTGCCCCGTACTGCTGGGTCTGCGAGCTGGACCGTGCCGCCCTTGTGGTTGGCCTCGACGACGACTGCGTCGAACGTCTCGCCGACCCGGTGCTGCAGGACCAACGCCTCGGCCAGGTCGACGGCGGCCCGGTCGAGGGCGTGCGCGCGGTGGTCCGCGGCGGCCATCTCCTCCGGCAGGATCGGGAGGGCAGAGCGCGCCCAGTCGGGGACGGGCTGACCGGCACAGAGGGCCACGCAGACCTCGCCGACGTAGCGGTCGGCGAGCCGGCGGAGCGGGGCGGTGCAGTGCGCGTACGACGCGGCGACCGCCGAGTGGGTCGTGAGCTCCGGGATGCTGCCGTCGAACGCGGTGTAGCCGGCGCCGCGGAGCAGCCGCGTCGCCAGCGTCAGCAGGGCCGCGCTGTGCCCGTCGTGCGGGTCGAGAGCACTGAGCACCTCCCCGTACGACTGGTCCTGCTTCCAGCTGATGCCGAGGGCCATCGCGCTGCGGCGCAGGCTGTCGACCGCGTCCTGCGGAGGGGTCGGCAGGGTGCGCAGGAGCCCGACCTTGCCGTCGAGCATCACCGTGGCGGCGGCCATGCCGGTGAGCAGGCTGATCTGGGCGTTCCACTGCTCGCACGGGAGCGGGGCGCGGAACGACAGCGTCCCGTCGGCACTCACCTCCTGCTCCAGGCTCGGCAGGTCGACGGCTCCACGAGCCCTTGCCAGAGCGAGCCGCTTGAGCCCGATCTCCTTGAGCAGCAGGAGATCTGGCGTCGCCCTGCCCGCGTCGATGTCCGCCTGCACGCCGGGGTAGTCCAGCTTGCGCCGGCTCTTCACGACCGCTTTCGCGACGTGGGTGCTGACCAGCTCGCCGTCGTGATCGAGCTGCAGCTCCCACACCAGCGCCGGCCGGGTCTGGTCGGCGAGCAGGCTCGCCCTGTCCTCGGACAGCACGGGCGGGTGCAGCGGCGAGCGCTCGTCCGGCGCGTAGAGGGTCTCGCCCCGCTTGTGCGCCTCGACGTCGATCGCGCCACCCGGCTTCACGAACGCCGCGACGTCCGCGATCGCGTAGAGCACCTGGTACCCGGTGTCGGTCGTCGACAGCGCCATCGCCTGGTCGAGGTCGGTGCTGCCCGGAGGGTCGATCGTCAGGAACGGCACATCGGTCCGGTCGACCGCGGGCATCGCCGGCTGGACTGCCTCCGCCTCGGCGAGGACCTCCGGCGGGAACGCCCCCGGCACCTGCAGCTCCGCGCGGAGGGCGTCCCACCCGGGAACGGCGACGGGCAGGTGGACGCGGGGACTCGGCACGCCTCGGACTCTAAGGTGCTCACGTGCACGCGGTGGTCTACGACTCCTTCGGTGGTCCCCTGTCGCTGCGGGTCGTGGACGACCCCGTGGCGCCCGACGGTGGTGTCGTCGTCAGGGTCGAGGCCACCGGCGTCTGCCGCAGCGACTGGCACGGCTGGCAGGGCCACGACGCCGACATCCAGGTGCTGCCGCACGTCCCCGGCCACGAGCTCGCCGGCACGGTCGCGGCGGTCGGCGCCGGCGTGCAGCGCTGGTCAGTGGGTGACCGCGTCACCGTCCCGTTCGTCAACGCCTGCGGGGCGTGCGACACCTGCGCCGAGGGCAACGGCCAGGTCTGCCCGCACCAGCGCCAGCCCGGCTTCACCCACTGGGGCTCGCTCGCCGAGCTGGTCGCGCTCGACGCCGCCGACACCAACCTCGTCGCCCTCCCGGAGGGCCTGTCCTCCGTCACCGCTGCCTCGCTCGGCTGCCGCTTCGCCACGGCCTACCGGGCCGTCGCCACCGTTGCTGCCGTCCAGCCCGGCGAGCGCGTCCTCGTCTACGGCGCCGGCGGAGTCGGGCTGTCCGCTGTCCAGGTCGCGGTCGCCCTCGGAGCGACGGTCGCCGTCGTCGACCCGAACCCCTCCGCCGTCGACCTGGCGAGGTCCTTCGGTGCCATCGTCCACGTCGATGACCCCCACGTGACCGTCGACGCCATCGGTTCGGTCGACGCCGTGGAGGCGGCCCTCCAGCTGCTCCGCCCACGCGGGCGGCACGTCCAGATCGGCCTGCTCCCCGGCGCCCAGCCGGCGGTCCCGATGGGCCGCGTCCTGTCCAGGGAGCTGCAGGTCCTGGGATCCCACGGCATGGCCGCGCACGAGTACCCCGCCATGCTCGACCTCGTCGCCGCAGGAGCCCTGCGCCCCGACCTGCTCATCGGCCGCACGATCGGCCTCGACGACGCCGGTCAGGCCCTCGTCGACGTCGGCACGACCCCCGGCATCACGGTTGTGGACCTGTCGTGACCCGGTGCAGCGCAGCCCCGCTTCGGCGTACCGTCCGCGCATGACCACGCCCGCCCTGCTGACCCGCCTCGAACCCGGCGCGCACCACATGGGTGCGCGGGACCGCCGCCGCCGCTGGTCGGTCTGGGTGGTGGCGGCAGGCGTGCTCCTCACCCTGGGCTCGTCGTTCCTCACGGGCCTACCGGGACGTGGCCGCCTGAAGGTGAAGGTCGACGTCGCCGGTGGTCAGGTCTTCGGTCTCCCAGGCGGGAGGTACCCGCAGGTCGGCCAGCTGGTCGTCACGCAGGGCGGGCGCGAGGTGGAGACGATCGACACGGCGAGGCCGACCTTGCTGCCCGTGAACGGCGACTTCTCAGGGACCCTGACGCTGAGCCTCCATCCGGGCGTCTACCGGCTGCACATCAGCAACTACCCCTCGTGCGGCGCCACGGCCGTCGTCCTCTGGCACAGCACCCGTCAGGCGCGCCTCACCTGCACCGGCAGGCCGTAGCGGGGTCCGCCCCGGAAGGTGTTCAGGTTCTCGTCAGCGAATCACCCGAACCAATCGGGCTGTCAGAGCGTCTTCATGTATGACGGCCTCGTTGGTCCACACACCAACGGGGCTGTCTAATGTGCGCATGCTGGAGCTGAGGCCCTCGTGCGAGCGGTGCGACGTCGACCTGCCTCCGGAGTCGGAGCTGGCCCGGATCTGCACCTACGAGTGCACGTTCTGCGCGGCGTGCGCCGAGGCGATGGGCGCGTGCCCCAACTGCACCGGCAACCTCGTACCCCGTCCCATCCGACCGGCCGCCCTGCTGCCGGTGGACCCGCCCTCGACGACGAGAGTCTTCAACCCGGAGCTGATGGGGTGACCGAGCGACCACGTCGACGGCGGCACGCTGGATTGGCGCACCTCCGACGACTGATCAGGGCCGCTGCGGGTCCCTGACCTCAGCGACGTCGAAGAACGGCTTCAGCCTGCCGGGTACGGCGAAGGCCAGGCCGTCGACGTGCCGGCGGCTCATGACGAGGGCGCCGCCCCGCCGGAAGAGAGCGGGCCGGACGTCGATGTCGAACTGGTAGGGGAAGCCAGCCCGTCGCAGGTAGGCGGCACCGGCGACGGACGGCCTCGACCCGAACGGGTAGATGAGCATGTCGACCGGTCCGAGCAGGTCACCCACGAGAGCCCGCCACCGGGCCGTGTCCGCCGAGATCCGCCGTACCGAGTCGTGCGTCAGGTCGATGTGACCGTAGGTGTGGCTGGCGAAGCTCCAACCGGTCGCCCGCAGGCGGTCTGCAAGGGCCTTGACCCGCGCCCTCGCCGCAGGGTCGGTCGCGACGTCGTGCTCGCCGAGCAGCCCCTCGTACCCGGTGAGCGCGAGCACGCCCCTGGCCCCGTCCGCCGAGAACTCGGGATGAGCGGCGACCTCGGCATCGACGATCGGGACGAGGTCCTCGTCGCTCAGCGACCCGTCCGGCAGCTCCGCCCGCACCCGGTCCCCGTCGAGGACGAGCCGCGTGGCGAGGCCGCGCCCGTCGAAGTAGCGGTAGTAGTTCACGTCGTCCTCGGACAGCACGACCGGCTTGCGTCCCACCGGAACGCGGACGGTGCCCGCCATGACCCGGTGGGCGTCGACGAGCGTCCATCCCTTGACGTACAGGGAGTCCACGATCGCGTGGAACTCCCGAGCGGTGACGAAGTAGTCGGCGAACCCCTGTCCCAGCCGGTCCCTCGTGAATGCCTTCTGCGGCTCGAGGACGAGGGGGTGGAAGAACAGGTGCTCCACCGGTCCGTGCCAGGCGACCATCGGCTCCGCTGGCACGACGACCGGCACGACCGGCACGACGACCGGTGTCGGCGACGACGTGGGAAGCGCCGTCTCGATCGCGGCCGGCACGGCCTGCTGGTGTCGCGCTGTCGGCCCGCTGTAGGGGTAGGAGCCGATCGCCCAGCCGGCGACCAGCCCAGCCATGAGGAGGGCGAGGAGCACCAGCCAGCGCTTCATGCACCACAGGACGCAGAAGTGCCCTCAGAGGTTCACTGGAACCGAAACGAGGCCCGACACTGTCCTGATGGGTGTGACCGAGCGCGACGCCCTCGAGCAGCTGCTCGCCGCGCGCACCGCCGCCCTCCTGCGCACCGCCTACCTCCTGACGGGCGACCCTGAGGCCGCCCGCGACCTGCTGCAGAGCGCCCTCGAACGGGTGCTCCCCCGGCTCGGCCGCATTCAGGACCCGCAGGCGCTCGAGGCCTACGTGCGCAAGACCATGGCCACCACAGCCTCGAACCAGCGGAGGCGGTTCTGGAAGCGCGAGGTCGCCACGGGGCAGCTGCCGGAGCGCCTCGACCAGGGCGTCGACAGCGACACCCGCGTGACCCTCGTCCAGGCGCTGCAGAAGCTGACGCCCGACCTGCGCACCGTCCTGGTGCTCCGCTTCTACGAGGACCTTTCTGAGCCGCAGACCGCCGACCTCCTCGGCATCCCGGCCGGCACCGTGAAGAGCCGCACGTCCCGCGGGCTCCAGGCCCTGCGCGATGCCGGCATCGCTCTCGTCGAGGACGGCCGCTCATGAACCTCCACGAACTGCTCCACGACGCCGCCGAGCTCGCGCCGACGACGCTGGACCGCGAGCTGCGCCGCCCCTTCCCGGTACGGACGACGATGGCCGCCGCGGCCGCGGTGGTCCTCGTCGTGGCGGGCGCCACGGCCATCAGCGGGCAGACCGGCGCTCGCCACAGCGCGCCGCCCGCGACAGAGGGGCCGTCCACGCCGCAGAGCCGCGCCCAGGCGGGCGTCGACGCCCTGGTGAAGGACGTCGTCGTCCCCGACGACGCGGTGCCGCAGGACAGCTCGCCCCTGCCGCACCTGCCCAGGCGCGCCACCGAGTACGCCGACCCCGAGCACTCGGTCTACGCCTCGCTGTTCTGGACGACTGGCCTGTCGGTCGATGACACGCTCGCCTTCCTGCAGTCGCACGAGAAGCCAGGGCTCGTCACCGGTGGCAGCGGCACCCTGACCGGCCCGGGCTACGTCGTGAAGACGCTCTCTGGCAGCGATTCCCGCGGCGAGCTCGACATCTCGGTCGAGGCCCGACCGGATGGCAAGACCGGCATCCGGGCCGACGCCCGAGTGCTGTGGACGCCCGAGCGCTCGGAGCAGGAGAAGCTCGGCACCGTCACCTCGGTCGACGTCACCGTGGTCAACGGGATCCCCCAGCACGTCGACGGGACCAGGACCCTCACCGGGGAGGACGCCCAGCACCTCGCCGACCTCGTCGACAGCGCGGCGGTGCTCGTCGGCGGCCCGTCGACCTGCACGATGGACATGGGACAGGGGGCGACCCTGGTGTTCACCCGAGCCGGCGGCCAGGTCACCGTCACGCTCAGCCCGGCCTGTCGGTCCATGTCCTTCGACGCCGGAAAGGACGAGCCCGGCCTCGGTTTCGGTGAAGATCTCGAGAAGGCGGTCCTCAGCGCGGTGGGCCGCAGCGACTACTAGCTCAGTCAGCGTCGCGCTCGGGCTTGCCCGAGCCCTTGCCGTGCGAGGTCTTCGCCTTGTGGGCCTTCGGCGCGCAGGAGTGAGCGGCCGCAGCGATCGCCTGCCCGGTGGCGCCCTTGGCCTTGGCAGCGGCGACCGCGTGGGAGACGCAGTAGCCGTGGGTGTCGGTCGGCCGGACCGCCGGGGAGGCTGGCTTGGGCGTCACGTGCTGCTTGGCCTTCGCCGGCTTGACCTTGGCCGGCTTGGGGGACGGCTTGCTGCTGTCGGCGAGCGAGATCGTCGTGGCGGTCCCGCCGAACAGGGCGACCACCGCGACCGTCACGCCGACGGTCCGGAGGTGCGAGGTGAGCGTGCGGACGACGTCAGCCATGGTGCCCCCTTCACGAGGGACGGTACGCCGATCAGGAGGCCGTGGGAGCCGTTCTGCCGGACCGCTAGTCGGGAAGGGCCCCGCCGTGTTTGCCGATCGCCTCGTTCACGGCGCCGCGGAACACCTCAACCGGCACCGATCCGTCGGACTCGACGCGGGTGCCCTCGTAGGGCAGGTGCGTCAGCGTCACGCCCGGCAGCGCGCCGACGAGCTCCTTGACGTCAGGCAGGGCCACGTCGCACACGACGACGTTCTCCGGGGCATGGGAGGTGCACATGCCTCCAACCTAGTCACTTCGTCGGGTAGCAGCTCGTGCCCCTCAGCTCCTCGTCCACGCCAGTGCACGCTTCCTCGCTCCACCCGGGTGCGACATGACCGCTGAACGCGTCCGAGCCCGACCGGTACTGCATCACGCCGCCGCCGTAGACGCCGAGGACCCGATACAGCGGGCCGGCCTCCACCGTCCGGTAGACCACTCGCAGCTGGGCGCGGCCGTGGTCGGCGACCGCAGCCAGCAGGCAGTCGCGCGCAGCACGCCCCCCGGCGTCGAGCGAGCCACCGCGCAGGTCGACGCTGCCGCAGTCCGGCAGCCGAGCGGTGTTGACGAACGCACGTGGCACTGCGGTGGTCACGTCACCTGGCGCACCCGCTGCCGCACCCGGGTCGAGACCGGGCATCAGCGAGCAGGCGGCGTTCTCGTACGGGCGCTGGTTCGGACCCTCCGCGAGGTACGCACGCAGCTCGCCGTCGACACGCGCCGCGACGCGGCAGCGGGGGTCGAAGCCGTGGACGGCGTAGACCGGGGCGCCGACTGGGAGGGACGAGGAGTAGCCGTCGTGCATCGTCCTCACGTTCTGCCCAGGCGGGACCTGAGTCACGTTGCACGTGACGTGAGCGACGACCTCGCCGAGGTCACCCTCGCGCACGACCGGCCGGGCAGTCTGGTCCCCCATCCAGCCGTCCATCCGCTGCCCGTGGACGACCACGAAGTCGACGTAGTCGATCATCGCGTTCCACGGCTCGAGATCACAGCCGCCTGCCGCAGACGGGCTCGGCGTCGGCTCTCCTGGGAGCACCGCCTTCCTGGCGGCGCCCTCGCGCGGGACCGCGACCGCCACACCGACGGCGACGACCAGGACCGAGAGGGTGGAGATCAGGACGGTCGTACGACGACGGGCACGGCTGCGGGCCACGAGGTCGTCGAGCGACGGCTGGCTGTCGGGACGGTAGCCGTCGGCGATCTCCGAGAGCGGGCGGTCAAGGTCCATGGGTGGCCTCCTCCTCGAGCAGCGGGGTGAGGGCGGCGCGGCCGCGGGACAGCCGTGACTTCACCGTGCCGGGCGGGATGCCGAGCTCGCCCGCGCAGGCGTCGACCGACAGGCCGACCACGTGCACGAGGACGAGCACCTGGCGCTGGGCCAGCGGTAGTGATGCCAGGGCACGCGCCAGGTCGACGGCGTCGCCGGACGGGCCTGGGACGTCGGCCACGGGACCTGAGCGGACCAGCGCCCGGATGCCGTTGCGGACCTTGCGACGGCGGTTGCTGACGATGCCGAGCGCCGCCCGCCGTACCCAGGCCTCCGGGTCGTCGAAGGTCGACACGCGGTCCCAGGAGCCGACGAGCCGCACGAACGCGGCCTGGACCGCCTCTTCGGCCTCGTCGCGGCTGCCGCAGACGGCACCGACGATCGACACCAGCCGGCTGTAGGAGCCCGCGTAGAGCTCACGCAGGTCGGCTGGCGTCTCCCTCACACCTGCTCACCCCGCCAGGACCGCAACCGGTTCCATCGCCGCTGCGGATCGTCGCAGACCCGACAAGCGCGACTCTTGAGAGCCGGGCAGCCCATCGGCCTGATCTCCGGTCAGCCCAGCGGGCATGGCACGACCTGACCATGCAGAACGCCCTTCCGGCGGGTCGACACAGCAGGGGTGGAGTCCCCCCTCGCCACCGAGCAGGTCATCCGCCCCGCCGCGGTCGTTCCCGAGCGGGCAGCCCGCCAGATCCTGGCGTGGCTGTCGCACCACGACGTCAGCAGCGGCGGGTGCTGGCTGCACGACGTGACGTGCGTGCAGCGGTTCAGCGGTCCGTTCGACGGCCTCGGCGGGATGCGCGGGTCTGCGGTCCTGCTCGGCTCGATCCACATGGTCTGGGACCGGTGGAGCGCCACCATCTTCCGGGCCAACGTCACCGACAGCGGCGTCCGGTCCGGCCTGACCGTCACCAAGCTCTGCGACCAGGTGCTGGCGGTGGCCGGGCTGTCGCTCGACACCTGCCCGCGGGCCGACCTCGTCGACGCACCCGTGCCCGACCCGTTCCGGCTCATCCCGCGGCCGAGCCCCTCGCGCGACTAGACGACGCAGAACTCGTTGCCCTCGGGGTCCTGCATCACGATCCAGCCGGACCCCATCTCTCGCACGACCTCGACCTGCGTGGCACCGAGGGCCACGAGGGAATCGGCCTTCACCTGGCACTGCTGGACCTTCAGGTCGGGCGGCGTGCCGACGCCGTCGCTCGCGGGCACGTCGAGGTGCAAGCGGTTCTTGCCGGCCTTCGCCTCCGGGACGCGCTGGAAGAAGAGGCGTGGGCCGACGCCGTCAGGGTCGATGATCGCGTTCGCCTTGTTGTGGTCCTCCTCGGGAACACCCCAGGAGAGCAGCGCCTCGGGCCAGCTGGCGAAGCCGTCGGGCGGCGGCTGCCGGATGTAGTCGAGAGCCGCAGCCCAGAACTCCCCGAGTGCGTAGGGATCGGCGCAGTCGAACGTGATCTGCGGCTTGATGGCCATGGGATCTCCCTCGTGGTCGCAGGCCCATCCTGCCCGACAGCTGCGACAAGGTTCTTCGAGTCTTTCTCCCGTTCGGCGGAATGGGGAGCCTTCGCTCTGACGTTCTAGTAGGTGACGTCAGGCGCTGCCCTTGTCTCTCCTTCTGAAGGAACCACCACAACACGTCCGATGGGCCGAGGAAGCCGGCCCGATGACCTGGATCGACCCCGGACCGGAGCCCCCTCCGCCCACGGACCTCGAGCACCTGCTCGACGACGAGACCCGCACGCGGCTCGACGAGCTGCTGGCTGCTGAGGCCGCCCCACCGATCACATGGGCCGTTCCCGGAGTCACGGGACTCGAGGGCAAGCCGCCCGCTCCCTCTTCCGAGGTCGCAGCCTTCTCCTCCGCTGTCGTTCAGCTCGAGCAGGTTGACCCGACGCTGTTGACGCCGGACCAGGCCCTGGCAGACCTGAAGGAGCTGATGCGCTCCGAGCAGGTGCTGCGACTGGCCCGCCTCGCGCGGATGACGGACGCGGAGACCAGGCGCCTCGCGACGATGGAGAACCAGCCAAGTCTCATGAGCTGGGTACGCCGTCACTTCCCCGACGTCCGCCGGGACGACGTTCCCCTCGCTGGCCGCCTGAGGCCCTACGTGCACCTGCGGCTGCATGTGACGGAACGGGCGGTCACGGTCGAGGCGGCGTCCCTGGTGGGACGGGCGCTGGACAAGCTCCGGCGTCACGTCGACCGACCCGACGGCCTCATCGACGGTCTGCCGAGCGACGAGGTCGTCGCGGCGGTGGTCGACAACGTCGGCCCACTCGTGGCCGCGGCTCGGATGGGCCTCGAGGACGACGATCCGCTCCTGATCGAGCTCCTCACCACCGTCTCGCAGATCAACCGGTCCAGCGGCACCGACCTCGAAAAGCTCGAGATCGCGTTCACGCTGATGGGTCGGCTGATCCCGCAGCAGTTGCTGGGCCGCGCACTGGAGGAGCAGGTCGACGCAGTCCTGCCCAACCTGCTGGAGCTCCGAGGCGAGAAGGGCTACGACACCCGGAGCATGCGCATCGACCGGTCCCGCGCCTACGGCGGCGGGCGCATCACCGTCGACGCTGATGACGAGCTCATGGAGCTCGCCGACACCGTCATCGCAGGGGCCGCCCGGCTCGACCCTGCGAACCCCGACGACACCGAGGCCAAGCGCCAGATCCGCGAGAACCCCGAGCTGTCGGAGAACGACGTCGAGAACGACTCGGACGTGCGCTTCCCCCGGACCCGGGGCCAGCGACTGCACGACGCGTTCAAGCTGATCCTGCACCAGCACCTCGCCGCAGGCCTCGGCGGCAGCTACGACAAAGCTCCTGTCGCCGTGTCGGTGGTGGTTTCTCAGAAAGCGCTGGAAGGCGCCCCCGGAGCACTGCCGGCCACCAGTGCCGGTGGCCGCCGCATTCCCAGGCACCTGCTCCGGCGGTGGTGGTGCGACGCCAGCATCACCGCCCTCGTCGTGTCACAGGGCCTGATCCCTCTCGGCCTCACCCACGAGCAGCGCACCCTCACCGCCCGCGAGCGCAAGGCCAGCAAGGTCCAGCACGGCGGCGTCTGCGACGGCATCCGCTGCTGCAGCCCCCATGACCCGCTCACCGTTCTCGTCCCCCACCACGTCCGGTCCTGGGCAAAATTCGGAAAAACGTCGATGACCGAGACGGTCTGGCTCTGCCCGCGCCTGCACGACGCCGTCCACCGGGGCAAGACCGTCCCGCTCCGCAATGGGCGCTGGCTCAACCAGCACGGGTGGACCGAAGAGCCTCTGCTCGTCGACTTCTGACGCAAGCAGGTCCACCGACCTGCGTCGACTCACCGGCGCCGCCCCGCGGCTCGTTGAGGTGCCTAGTCTGCAGGCGTGCCCGACCCCGCCGAGATCGACGAGCGGATCGACCGCGACGAACTCGCTTACGTCGTCGAGGTGATCGGACGCTGGATCGACCGCGAGCTGACGGCTACCGCATAGGACGCCGCTTCACGTGGCCGAGTACCAGAGTGTCGGCCGAGGACGAGCGCACCCCTCCCAAGGAGCCGCGCTACGGACTGCGGCGTGATTCTCCGAGCTTCACGCCGGCCCTGTCTCCGGTGGCCGCCCGTACTGATGATCTCCTCGCACCCGCCACCGCCTGGGCCGCCCGGGGTCGAAGGCAATGCCCTTCGCCTCGTCCGAGATCACTCGGACGGTCCAGCGACCGTTGTCCTTCGTGAGTGCCATCGAGTTGCTGCCGCAGTCGTACTCGACGCGGACCACGCCACAGCCGTTCGCCTCGTACGAGCCCTGAGCACTGACGTGGTCATGGCCAGCCTGTTGGAGGGTGTGGACGGCCAGCTTCTCCGCTTCTCTGGCTCGCAGCGAGGTGTGCGCGAGCCACGCGGCGCCCGGCAACGCGGCCACGACAGCGAGGTTCAGCGACCCGTACCTTCGCGTCATCCCGTGAGCGTCGTTGGCGACGTGCCCCGACGCGCTAGGCCCAGGCCGGTAGCGAGAACCACCGTCAGCCCGCCCAGCAGGGCAACCACCTCTGCAGCGATGCGTTGGGACCTGTTGACGTTGTCGCAGATGCGCTGCTCCTCAGGCGACAACCTGTTGACGGGCTCAGGCTCATGCACCGCAGGTGGCCAGGCGTGCGGACACTGCCACGCCGAGTCGCCCGATGTCCCGACACGGTCTGTCGCACCGATGAAGCAGGCGGCGACGAGAAGCATCAGGCCGAAGACCACGAGGGGGCCGACTCTGCGAACGCGGTGCACCTGCGCGACGGTAGGCGTCTGCGTCGCCCGATTCGGCACGCCCAGACGGCAGGCAAGACAACTCGGACGCTCGAGATAGCCGTTGTCACTCGTCAGCCCGAGGAACACCGATTACGGCGCTCGCGTGTCCGGTCCCTTCAACGCGAAGCGCCGCACCTGTCACGCCCACGGCGCCAGAAGACTGGCGATCGGCTACGCGTGGCGGTCGGCAACGCCCGCCAACTCCAGATCGAGGTTGTTGCTGCCGAGTCCCGGGCGAGCACGAGTGATCTCGACGTTGTCGTTCAACGTCCGTTTGGTGCCCTGTAGTCAGTTCTGGCCATCTCTGGTCGTTTTGCCCATGATCTTCATAGGCGGGTGGGACCTTCTCGGTATCGCCCGCCTGACATACGGGCCCTGAGTCGACTGCGCTTGCAGGTTTGGAGGCACCGTGACGGACGATGCGAGGCGGCTCATCCGCGACCCGCAGACGGGCTACGACGTCGACACCCTCACCGGCATCACCTGGGACCCGAGGACCGGCTGGTGGTGGGACGCTACCGCGCAAGCCTGGCGGGCCGCCGGGCCAGCGATGCCGACCTGGCACGCGCCGCGCGGCTCGAAGGTGAGCAGCGGCAAGAAGGCGTTGGCCATCACAGGCAGCGTCGTCGCGGTACTTGCCGTCGTCGGCATCATCGGCGCGGCTCTGCCCAGCAGTGCCCCGAACAGCTCGAAGGCCAGAATCAGCCCCACTTCCAGCGAAGCCCCGTCCAACGTCCAACCGACGCACTCCGCCGCTTACCTCGCCGCGCAGGCTCGGCAGGCAAGGGCAAACAAGCGGAAGGCCGATGCAGAGGCCGCGCTTCAGGCATCGCGAGCAAAGGCCGCGCGGGTTGCTGCCGCAGCCTGGCACCAGGGCTACCACGAATCCAACACCGCTGGGGTGTACTTCAAATGGGTCGACGAAGCCTGCTCCTATCTGTCATGTGTCAAGGCGAAGTTCATTACGGAATCCGGCTGCTCGTCCCTCTACGTCGAGGGCAACTGGCTGAACAACAACGAGGTCGTCGGATACGCCAACGACACCGCAAGCAACCTCGCGCCTCACCAGGTCGCTCGCCTGGAGTTCACCGACACCAGCGACGCCGGTCACACGTTCCACATCACCGAGGTCGACTGCTACTAGCCGTCTTCGCTCGAGCGGCGGCCCAGAGAAAGCATGCGCCGCCGTGATCGGCCCGATGCACCTCGCACGCGGCCACCTAAGGGGCCGCCGCGGGACAAGCGGTGAGACCGCCTGGCACTACAGCCCAACTGAGCAGCAGCAGGTCGCCAAGCACCTGGTGCCGGTACGCGCCTGTCTCGACGAAGCCCAGGCTGCGAAGGAGCCCCAGCGAGGGGTCATTGCCCGGTGCTACCGAGGCTCGCACGCCAGACACCTGCCGCTGTGAGGCCCATCGCAACAGAGCCGACACCACCTCGCGAGCGAACCCCTCACGACGGCGCGCCTCAACGACGCGGTAGCCGATCTCCACCCACCCATCGGCGTCCGGAGGCCCGTGGAACCCGGCCTCTGCGACCACCGGACCGATACCGGCTCCGACGTGGTCAACCAGACGGACGAGATGGGTGCCCCAGACGAGCAGCCCGGGGTCCAGTGCACCGTCAGCGATGCGCCCAGACAGCCACGCCCAGCCGTCCTCTCGCCACTCCTCTGGGAACGCGCTGCCGAGCAGCTCCTCCACCGTCGACCAGTCACCTGCCACGACGGACTGCATCACGGCCATGGACATCGGGACCAGGCGGGTCCGCTCGGTGATCAGGACCTGCTCCGTCAGGGGTTCGTCGTGGATCTCACACCTCACCGACGCTTGGCGCAGGACCGCGCTCGGTCTCGAACAGTATCGCCGACGCGGACCAGGGATCTGCCGCCTCTTTCGCCATGCCCGCCGGAACGCCTCGTGTGCGGGTCTGTGCCCGTGGCTGGCTGGCGTGGCACGTGAGAGAGGACTACGTGGGTAGGCAAGAATCGATGTCTGCTCAGCAAGAGCGAAGAAGTCTTCGAAAGGGGCGTTCGTGCGCAGCGGTGAGGAGGGGCTGAGGCGCTTCGAGGCCCTCGCGCACGCGAGCCCCGACTTCATCGCGATCGCTGCGCTCGACGGAAAGGTGGAGTTCGTCAACGAGGCCGGGCGGGCTCTCGTCGGGATCGGTGCGGACGTGGACGTCGCCGAGACCTCCATCACCGACTTCCTGACGCCGACAGGCCTCGAGGCGAGCTTCTCCGTCGAGCAGCCCGCCGTTGTCGAGAACGGGTACTGGACGGGTGAGACCACCCTCCGGGACTGGAGGGATGACAGCGACATCCCGGTCATGGTCACGTCGTTCCTGCTGCGCGACGTCGGCACGGGTGAACCCATCGCCATGGCGACCATCCAGCGGGACCTGCGCGAGGTCCGGGCGGCGGCTGCCACGGCCGACCAGGCGGTGGCGGCCCTACGCAGCAGCGAGCGGCGGCAGGGCGCGTTGCTCCGGCACATGTCCGACCTGGTGCTGGTCGTCGACGCGGATCTGACCCTGAGCTACGCGAGCCCGTCAGCCCACGTCATCCTCGGCTACGCAGAGGGAAGCCGGATCGGAACGCCGGTGCTCGACCTGGTGCACCCGGACGATCGGTCCGCCGCGCGCGAAGCGCTGGAGCAGCTCCTCGCAAGACCGGGTGCAGGCCGGCGGATGCGGTTGCAGGTGCTGGATGCTTCTGGCCAGCCCCGGATGTTCGAAGCGCGCAGCAACAACCTGCTCGATGCGCCCGAGGTGAACGGCATCGTCATCACGGCACACGACGTGAGTGCGGCCTGGGCGGCTCAGCAGTCGCAGCAGCACGTGGCGCAGGTGCTGGAGCTCATCGCCAGCGAGGCGCCGGTGCCCGCCGTCCTGCGCGCCATCACGTTGTGGGTCGAGGGCGAGACTCCCGGGGTGCGTTGCACCGTGCTGCTCACCGAAGCGGGTCTGCCGCACAGAGTCTTGCGTGATGCCGCGTCTCCCAGCATGCCGGACGCCTATCGCGCCAGCGTGGACGGCATCTCGGTCGGCACCGCGTACTCGCCGTGTGCGGTCGCGGTTGAGCGCGGTGAGCCTGTCGTCGTGAGCGACCTGCTCGCCGACAAGCGTTGGGAGGAGTTTCACGACCTCGCGCGTCAGGTCGACGTACGCGCTTGCTGGTCCTACCCGATCAACTCACCGGCGAGCGGCGCGACGCTTGGCTCCTTCGCTCTCTACGGGACGTCACCCGGTCTGCCTGACGCAACGGTTGAGGCCCTCGTGTCCCGAGCCAGCCACCTCGTCGGCATCGCCCTTGACCGCGAACGACTGCTCGCGAGGCTGGCCCACCAAGCTCATCATGATGCGCTCACCTTGCTTCCCAACCGGCAGAACCTGCTGGAACGTCTCACGGCCGCGCTGCACGATGCCGCAGGGGGCGCCGCCCCGGCGCCCGTCGTCCTGTTCTTCGACCTCGATCGGCTCAAGGTCATCAACGACTCGCTGGGTCACGACGTCGGGGACGTCCTGCTGCTCAGCCTGGCGCACCGGTTGACCCAGGCTGTCGCAGACGACGGACTGGTGGCCCGCTTCGGCGGCGACGAGTTCGTGGTGCTCGCCAGCGGGCTCACTGAGGTGCCGGACGTCGCGGCGCTCGCAGAGCGGATCCTGCACGTCGTGTCCGAACCGATCGAGCTCGAGGGCCGAGTGCTCTCGCCGTCGGCGAGCGTGGGGATCGTGATCGCGTCGCCAGACCAGACAGCCACGGGAGTGCTGCGGGACGCTGACATCGCGATGTACCGAGCGAAGCAGGCCGGTGGCAACCGCTTCGAGCTGTTCGGTTCCCACATGCGGCAACGGGCCTTCGACCGGCTCGACCTCGAGGAGCAGATCCGGCACGGCATCGAGGCGGGCGAGTTCCGCGTCCACTACCAACCGCTGGTAGACCTGCGTCGGGACGACCGGATCGTCGGCTTCGAGGCCCTCATCAGATGGCAGCACCCGGAACGCGGCCTCATCGGCCCCGCCGCCTTCCTGCAGATGGCCGAGGAGACGGGCCTGATCGTGCCGCTGGGCGAGTGGGTCCTGCGCGCCGCCGCCGGCGCCGCACTCCGCTGGAAGGACGTCATCGCGATCGACGAGCTGACGCTGTCGGTGAACGTGTCCGCACGGCAGCTGACGTCGGCATCGCTCGTGCCGGTGGTGGCCGGCTGCGCCCGCGACATGAGTCCATGGACCCTGGCGCTCGAGCTGACTGAGTCGACCCTCATGGACGATGCCAACGCGGCGCAAGCAACGCTGAACGCGTTGGCGGCCGCTGGCGGCAAGATCAGCATCGACGACTTCGGGACAGGCTTCTCCTCGCTGTCCTACCTCACCCTCCTGCCCGTCCAGACGCTGAAGATCGACCAGAGCTTCGTGAACGCCCTCGACGGACAGTCGCCAGCTGCGATGACGGTCACAGCCGCGATCCTTGGCCTCGCGCACCAGCTCGGGCTGGGCGCCGTCGCGGAGGGGATCGAGACCCAGCATCAGCGGCAGCGTCTCATCGAGCTCGGCTGCCAGATCGGTCAGGGCTACCTGTTCAGCAAGCCGGTGGACGAGGACGCAGCCCTCGCTCTGCTGCTCGCCCAGCTGTGACGTGGATTGGCCGTGTCCAGCCAGAAAGCATGTCAGGCTGCAACCATGAGCAGAAGCATCGAGGCGGGCGGCATCCAGATGGTCCCGGTCGACACGCCGGCGGGGCCCTTCCGCGTGTGGACGCGGCGCAGCGGTGAGAGCCCGACCTGCAAGCTGCTGCTGCTCCACGGAGGGCCCGGGGCGACCCACGAGTACCTGCTCGGCTTCGACAGCTTCCTGCCGCAGGCAGGCGTCGAGGTCTACTACTACGACCAGCTCGGCTCCGGCTGGAGCGACGCCCCCGACGACCCCTCGCTGTGGACCATCGAGCGGTTCGTCGACGAGGTCGAGCAGGTGCGTCAGCACCTCGGGCTCGACGGCGTCTTCGTCCTCGGCCAGAGCTGGGGCGGCATCCTCGGCATCGAGTACGCCCTCGCGCACCAGCAGCACCTGGCCGGGCTGGTCATCTCCAACATGATGGCCAGCATCCCGGCCTACAACCGCTACGCGGAGCAGACCCTGATCCCCGGGCTCGACCCGGAGCGGACGGCGCGGATCAAGGCGCTCGAGGCCGCGGGAGACACGGACGACCCGGAGTACGACGAGCTGCTCATGGCCGAGCACTACGTCAAGCACGTGCTGCGACTGCCCGTCGAGGAGTGGCCCGAGCCGGTGTCGCGGTCCTTCAGCCGGATCAACAAGAGCATCTACGTGCCGATGCAGGGCCCGTCGGAGCTCGGCGCCGCGGGTGCCCTCAACCACTGGGACCGCTTCGACGACCTCGCGCGCATCGACGTGCCGACCCTCGTCATCGCGGGCACGCACGACACGATGGACCCGGAGCACCTCCGAGCCATGTCAGAGCAGCTCCCGCAGGGCGAGTACCTGCTGTGCCCCGAGGGCTCGCACCTGTCGATGTACGACGACCAGCAGACCTACATGTCAGGGCTCGTCGACTGGCTGCACCGCCACAGCTGACCTGCCTCGAGGCGGCCGCGCCGGGGATGTGTGCCGTGCTCGGCGCGGTTCCTGAGCGGGGGCACGGCACACCTCGGGGAGCCCTTCGATGTGTGCCGCACCGGGCGCGATTCCTGAGCGTGCCAGCGGCACACATCCCGGAACTCGGCCAGCGCAGAAGCCGGCTCCGGACCGATGGTGAGGTTCCGGCGCCGTCGGCGAGCGGTCAGTCGACGACCTCGAGGTAGACCTGCGACCCGTGGTCGAGGAACTCGGCCGACTTCTCCTTCATGCCGAGCTCGAGGGCCTCGACCTCGCCGACGCCGTGCTCGGCGGCGTACTTGCGCACGTCCTGGCTGATCCGCATCGAGCAGAAGTGCGGGCCGCACATGGAGCAGAAGTGGGCGGTCTTGGCCGCCGTCGTCGGCATCGTCTCGTCGTGGAAGTCCCGTGCCTTGGTCGGGTCGAGCGAGAGGTTGAACTGGTCCTCCCACCGGAACTCGAACCGGGCGTCCGACAGGGCGTCGTCCCAGGCCTGTGCGCCGGGGTGGCCCTTCGCGAGGTCGGCGGCGTGCGCGGCGATCTTGTAGGTGATGACGCCGTCCTTGACGTCGTCCTTGTTGGGCAGGCCCAGGTGCTCCTTGGGCGTGACGTAGCAGAGCATGGCCGTGCCGTACCAGCCGATCATGGCCGCGCCGATCGCACTGGTGATGTGGTCGTAGCCGGGCGCGATGTCCGTCGTCAGCGGCCCGAGCGTGTAGAACGGGGCCTCCTTGCAGACCTCGAGCTGCAGCTCCATGTTCTCCTTGATCTTGTTCATGGGGACGTGGCCGGGGCCCTCGACCATGACCTGGACGTCGTACTCCCAGGCGATCTCGGTGAGCTCGCCCAGGGTGCGGAGCTCGGAGAACTGCGCCTCGTCGTTGGCGTCGGCGATGCAGCCCGGGCGAAGGCCGTCGCCGAGCGAGAACGTCACGTCGTACTGCGCCATCAGCTCGCAGATGTCGCGGAAGTGCGTGTAGAGGAAGTTCTCCTGGTGGTGCGCGAGGCACCAGGCCGCCATGATCGAGCCGCCGCGGCTGACGATGCCGGTCTTGCGGCTCGCGGCCAGCGGGACGTAGCGCAGCAGCACGCCTGCGTGGACGGTGATGTAGTCGACGCCCTGCTCGAACTGCTCGATGAGGGTGTCCCGGTAGACCTCCCACGAGAGGTCCTCGGCCTTGCCGTTGACCTTCTCCAGAGCCTGGTAGATCGGGACCGTGCCGATCGGGACGGCGCTGTTGCGGATGACCCACTCGCGCGTCGTGTGGATGTTGCGACCGGTGCTGAGGTCCATGACCGTGTCGGCGCCCCAGCGGGTCGCCCACGTCATCTTCTCGACCTCCTCCTCGATGGAGGAGGCGACGGCCGAGTTGCCGATGTTGGCGTTGATCTTCACGAGGAAGTTGCGCCCGATCGCCATCGGCTCGGACTCGGGGTGGTTGACGTTCAAGGGGAGCACGGCGCGGCCGGCCGCCACCTCGTCGCGCACGTGCTCCGGGGTGCATCCCTCGCGCAGCGCGATGAACTCCATCTCCGGAGTGATCACGCCCTGCTTCGCGTAGGCCAGCTGCGTCACGGTCCTGCCGGCCTTCGCCCTGCGGGGCTTGCGCGTGCCGGCGAAGACGGTGTCGAGGTTGCGGTGGTCGTGCGCCTTCAGACCGTTGTCGACGGGAAGCACCTCGCGCCCGTCGTACTCCTCGGTGTCCTGCCGCTCGGCGATCCAGCCTGCGCGGAGCGCGGGCAGGCCGAAGCGGATGTCGCTCGTCAGGGACGGGTCCGTCCACGGGCCGGAGGTGTCGTAGAGGACGACCTTGTCGCCCGTGGTCAGCGTGACCTCGCGCATCGGGACCTGGAGATCGGGCCGCGAGCCCTGCAGGTAGGTCTTGGTGGAACCGGGGAACGACTCGTTCATTGAGGGGTGTCCTCCCTACGCCGGTCTTAACCGGATCAGGTGCGAACGGTCGACGGCCGGACCTGCCGCCCTCTCAGCGTCGGATCGCGACGCTCCCGCGGGTCACTCGCAGACTAACCCGTGACCAGTTCTCCTGGTTTGCGCCCACGGTGACCGACTCCTGGGTCGTCGACCGATCAGTCAACCCGGCTAGCCACCATGGACCGGCGCTGGTGGCCCGAAGTGATCGTTTTCGGGAGGCGTCCGGCCGAAAACGATCACACCGTCCTAGCCTCCGCCGCAAGGGGACGCAGGGGGACGTTTCATGCGCATGGTCCGGGCGTTGGCAGCGGCACTGATGGTGGTGTCGCTCGCGGGTCCGGCACGTGCCGTCGACTCCAAGCCGCACGACTTCGGGCCGCTGCCGAACCGCGGCGACTGCCGCGACTTCCCGGCTCCCTGCATCCAAGAGCCGTGGACCGGGAAGCTCACGGCCAGCCCGCACGTCATCCGCGAAGGCGAGACGGTCACGCTCACGGTGACCCTCAAGCCCGGCGGGGTCAGCTTCTCGCTGCCCAACGACAACCGGAGCGGACGCGACTGCGACACGCACAAGGAGTCGAGGACCATCGAGGTCCAGAACTCCGACGGGCGCTGGGAGCTCGGCGACCGCGACGTCGCGACCTCTGCGACGTGCACCCTCAAACCCGGATCGACGAACTGGCAGTGGGTCACGCCGTCGGCCGGGATCACGGGTCCGTGCGGCTCGCAGATCGCCGTGCAGGAGGGGCGGGCCGAGTACGCCGCCTGCGCCGGGACCTACGCGAGCGACTACTTCGGTGTCATCCCGAAGGACGAGGACAAGTACGGGATCAGCGGCCAGATCGTCATGAGCGACGGTCGTGGGACGGCCGGCGTCCCGGTGACCCTCTCCGGTCCTGACGGCGACTCGACGGTCACGGACGGCGGCGGCGGCTACTACTTCCTCGCGAAGAGAGGCGACTACACGGTCAGCGCCGGAGCGGACGTCTGCGCGGAGCCGGTCGGGGCCGACTGCGAGAACAGCCGCAAGGTGTCCGTCGGACCGAGCCAGACGGTCAACTTCCGGCCGCGTGGCGAGGGGCTGATCGAGGGCGTCATCACGGGCCCGGACTCCAAGCCGAAGGCCAACGTCTCCGTCCGGATCGTCGGCAAGGACGGCACGGTCGCGACCACCAACGGGCAGGGCTACTACTCGGCTCGAGTGCCCAAGGGCACGTACGTCGTCAGCGCCAGCTCCGTCGAGCCGCCGGTGGCGCCCAGCACAACGCCCACGACGACGTACTACTGCGCGGACAACTCGGGAGCCGCCACCTCGAAGTGCACGCACGTGCTGACCGTCGACGTGCCGCCCGACACGAAGATCAACTGGAAGACCGAGAAGGACCCGAACGACCTCCAGGTGTCGCTGAAGGGCGGCGACATCGTGCGAGGGGAGACGTTCAGCGTGACGATGCAGGTCACCAACCCGCGCGACGTCACCCTCGACACCGTCACGTTCGCCGACGGTCCCGGCATCGGGCTGACCAAGGTCAACGGCGGCGGCACCGACCCGGCGACCCTCACGAGCGGACCGAACGCTCCCCTGCCCGTCACCCTGGCTCCGCACCAGTCGAAGACGCTGAAGTACTTCCTCACGACCGGCGACTACGGCGACGAGCTGATCAGCGCCAACGTGCAGGGCACCGACCCCGACAAGAAGGTCGTGCACGGCAGCCAGAGCATGACGGTGTCGGTCACGCAGAAGAAGCCGACGAAGGAGGACCTCCAGGGCCTCACCGTTGAGGGCATCAACGACATCCTCGACCTCGCCGCCGAGAACGACCGGAAGGTCTCCGCGGCGCTCGGCAACTCCATGAAGGACCACCTCGGCTGGCCCGAGCCGACCGCCGGGGACAAGGCCGCGGCGCAGATGATGGGGCTGCCGCCGGAGATGGCCGGCCTGCTGGCCCAGAAGCGCGCGGAGCAGGACGCCTTCTGGGAGGGGTACGGCGAGGAGTTCAAGAACCGCGTCAACAAGTTCGGTGAGGCCGGCGGGCAGTTCCTGTCGAACACCTACGACACGCTGTCCGACCCCGAGGGCAGGCGGCAGCTGTCGGAGAAGCTGGTCGAGGGCGCCGGGACGCTCGGCAAGGCCAGCCTGGAGAACCTCGGCTACCTCGGCCAGGCGTACCTCGACGCGTACACGCCCGAGGGCGTGCAGAACATCATCGCGGACAACTCGCGGTGGGCGAAGCAGACCACCCAGGCCCTCGGCGAGGTCGCCGTCGGCGAGGTCGAGGTGATGAAGCAGAACGACGCGGCCTACAAGAAGGACCCCGTCGCCTACAACCGGGCCGCCGGCAAGGAGTGGGGCGGCGCGAGCTTCGAGGGCGTGAAGGAGGCGGCGTTCGGCGCCCTCGGCGAGACAGGCGTCCGAGGGGTCGCCGCGTTCGCCCCGAAGGCACTCGAGGCCGTCGGCATCAAGCGGGCTACCAGCCTCACGCAGGAGGTGGTGGACACCACGGCCGGCGTCGAGGGCGGCGTCGACAGCACGGGTGCGGCGGCGCGCCGGCTCGAGCTGGCCGAGAAGGCGAACGCGACGGTGCAGGAGCTCCCCTACGGATCGGTTCTCGACGACGCCGAGCTGGTCGGGAAGGGCGGCATTCGTCCCTCCGACGCGCGCGAGCTGGAGTCGATCGTCAAGGACGTCAACGAGAAGTTCGGCGTCGACTTCGAGATGGGCGCACGCACGAGCGAGCCGCTGTCCGCCGGGATCGACGGCGTCGCGAAGCGCGAGTACATCAAGCCCAAGGCCGTCAGCTCCATCGACAAGCTGCTCGGCGCCGAGGAGTCGCTGGCAGGGCGCGCTTCGGTCTACAAGCCGAAGCTGCCGTCGCAGCACGTGCTCGACGGCCTGGAGCGCCGGCAGCCCGGCATCACGGCGAAGATCAGGGCGCGCTTCGCCGACCAGGAGAAGCTCTGGACCGACTTCCAAGACCCCAACACCGGCCTGCGCCAGCTCATCAAGGGCTCGACCGAGAAGGGCCTGGACGGCACCAGCCTGCTGCACCCGGACGGCATCACCGCCGTGGTCGAGCGGCCGGGCAGCACCTTCCCGAAGGAGCTCGGCAAGGTGAAGGGCCAGCCGGACTTCGCCTACCTCGAGCAGCTCGACGACCCGGACTTCCTGCGCGGTCGCGGTCTGTCCACCGACCAGGCCAAGGCGTTCAAGGACCAGATCTCGAAGTTCCCCGACAGCGCCCGGACCCGCATCGTCACCGAGGAGGTCAACGGCACGACGACCTTCCGCGAGGGCATCAAGGACAAGCCGATCGTCAGCGACCTCGACCTCGAGTACGCCCGCCCGAAGGACGGGAAGTGGCCGCCCGGCAAGCGCGGCCAGATCGAGGCGTACGTCAACGCGCGGCTCAAGAAGATCGGCCGCTTCCCCGAGCACGGCTGGTCCGACGCCGCCCTCGACGTCCCGTCCGACTACTTCGAGGTCGCCGCCAAGTTCAAGCTCGGCACGACGCTGCCGTCCAACGCCAAGAAGGCGGCGGACGACCTGGTCCGTCAGTTCAAGAGCATGGGCAAGGCGCTGCGCGAACGCGCCATCCTCGAGCCCAACCCGGAGGTCCGGGCGGCGCTGCTGGCCAAGGCGCAGAAGTTCGAAGGGGTCACCGCTGACTACCTGCTGAAGAAGTACCCGCCGGGCGAGAAGATCATCGTCTTCTCCGAGGGCGCGGGCCCGACCGTCGGCTCCAGCACCGGAGGCCGCTGATGAGGCGCGCCCTGCTGCTCGCCGTCCCGGTCCTGCTCGCCCTGCCGGTGCCGGCGGCCCGCGCCGGTGACACCCTGTCCTTCGGGGTGACCTCGCTGGCAGACTTCCCGGACAGCAACCCGGGTGACGGGACGTGCACGAGCCAGGACGGCCACTGCACGCTGCGCGCGGCGGTCGAGGAGGCCACCAGGAAGGGCCAGGCGGTCAGCATCACGCTGCCCACCGGGGCCATCGCCCTCGCGACTCCCCTGGCCGTCACGACACCCGTGGCCGTCGTCGGTCGCGCAGGGTCGGTCCTGGACGCCTCTGCCGGCAAGGCCGTCGCCGCGGTCACCATGACGTCGCTCTCCCTGTCGAACCTCGGCATCAAGGGCGCGAGCACCGTCGACGACACCGCCGGCGTCCTCAACGCGACGGACTCGACCATCACGCTGAAGGACGTGGAGATCGGCGGCGCCCACGGCGGCGGCGCCCTCCAGGTGGCGGGCGGGTCGATCACGCTCGTCGGCACCAGCACCCACAACTGCGACGGCGGCGAGGGCGCCGTCCTGCACGCCGTCCACGCGGACGTGATGATCACCGGTTCGACGTTCCGGGCCAACACCGCGACGGCCGACGGTGGGGCGCTGTTCCTCAGCTACCCGAGCAGCCTCGCGATCAGCGGCTCCACCTTCGACGGCAACACGTCCATGGGCAGCGGCGGGGCGGTGTACCTCGAGGGCCGAGGACGGGGCAGCAAGGACCTCGCGCTGTCCGGCACCTTCACCGCCAACGAGGCGCGCACGGCGGGCGGAGCGGTGCTCGTCCGCACCACGAGCGACGGGATCTCGGACGCCGTGCTGACCCTCGACAGGGCGGCGTTCACCGGCAACGGCAGCGGCACCGGCGGTGCCCTGGCGGTCGACGACGGCAAGGTGGTGGTCAGCGGCGGAACCTTCTCGACGAACGCCGCACGAGCCGGTCAGGGCGGCGCCATCACGGCGGCCGGCGACCTGACGGTGAAGGACGCCACCTTCAAGGGGAACACCGCCTCCGAGGCCGGCGGCGCCATCAGCTCCCTCGGCCTGGTCACGGTGTCCGGCTCGACCTTCTCCGCCAACACCGCCGGTACGGCCGGCGGGGCCCTTGCCCTCCAAGGGTGGGGCCAGCCGTCGGTCACCTCGAGCCCGTTCAACGGCAACACCGCGAGTGGCGAGCCCCAGGCCATCTGGCGCGGCGGTGCGGGTCTCTCGCAGTCGGCGAACAGCTTCGCCACCGGCCAGGCGGTCGTCGTGGACCTCCCCGCGCGCAAGGCCGAGAAGGTCTCCCTCACGAAGCCCGAGAGCCACCGCCAGCAGCTGCTCCTGCTCGGCGCGGTCGCGGGAGCCATGGTGCTGCTCCTCGCCGTGGGGCTCCAGCTCCAGCGCCGCAAGAAGGTGGCGGCATGACCCGGCGGTTGCAGGTCGCCGGCGCGCTGGCCGTGGTCGCTGCCCTGCTGACGTGGAAGGTGCGGCCGTTCCGGGTCACAGACACCTTCGCCGCGCACAGGAGCGGCCTGCTGTTCTGGGTCGCGCTCGGTCTGCTCGTGGGTGTCCTCGTCGGCGGCCGCTCGGCCGGGCCCGTGAAGGCCGCGCTGCTCCCCCGCGACCTGGCCCTGGCGGCTGCCGGCGGCTTCGTCGTCGCTGCCTTCGCCCCGACGCCGGCCGCCGTCGCCGTCGCTCTGCTCTCCCTTGCCGCGCTGCTCGCGCAGCTGGTCGACCGCGGCCCCTGGCTGCTCGGGCTCGCGCTCGGCGCGGCCGCTGGGTCGGCCCTCGGCCGGCTCATCGACCTGGTGGCTGCCGCCGTCTGCGTCGCCGTCGTCGTGACGCTGTCACGGCGTACTGCTCCGCCTGCCGCAGCGGCGCTGCTGCTCGTCGGGCTGGTGCTGATGTCGGTCCCGACCGCCTCGACCGCCCTGGCCGACGACCACGTGACCGTCGGCGGCTCGAAGGGCTTCGTGAAGGCGCACGTGAAGGTGACAGCGGGCCAGGTCCTCCACGTCAGGGCCACCGGCCGGGTCACGTTCCTCAAGGGCGTGCAGTCCGACCCGAACGGGTACCCCGCCCGCTACAGCGGCTGCGGCGGCCCCGGCATGTGCGGGACGCTCATCGGCCGCATCGACGACGCAGGCGCCCCGTTCCTGCTCGGCAGCGCCGGTGTCGTGTCTGCCCCCGCCGCGGGCGAGCTCGAGCTGTCCGTCAACGACTACGACTGGTCCGACAACGGCGGCAGCTTCTCCGTGACCGTCTGGACCACCGCCGCCGGGACGGCGCCGCAGGGCCGCGGGCCTCGCCTCTCCGGCGTCGTGCCCGTCCCGACCGGCGTCCCCGGCACCCTGCGCACGGTCGTGCTCGCGGCCCTCTGCGCCGGCGCCGGCGCCCTCGGTGGCCAGCTCCTCGCCCGCCGCCGGGAGCCCGCAGCCGCTGCGTGAACGCAGACCGTTGGGCGTGTTGCCCCGGCCCTGAGCGAGGGACCACGCGAGGATCAGCCGCAGCCCTCGTAGACGGTCATGTACCAGCCGCTGCGGGTCGCGGGGCCCACGCGCATCCAGGCCTTGCCCTGGTCCATCCTGTTGCCGGCGTAGCCCACCGGGTAGTCGTGGGTGAAGACGCACTCGTAGTCGCCCTCGTCGAGCCGGGTGCACGACGCCAGCTTGAGGTTCATGGCCTCGCGGTGCATGTCGTTGAGCAGGTCGCGGGCGCTGGGGTCGGTGACGTGCTTGAGAGACGTGACGTCGCCGCGGTTCCAGGCATCGGCGAGGTAGCGCATGGCCGCCTGCGGGGTCCGGAACGACGGGATCGGCGTCGGGGCCGGGGTCGTCACCTGACGGACCGGTGCGACCTTGACCGCGGGCTTCGGCGCGGTGGTCGGGACCGGCGCCGACCCGAGGGTGGCGTGCGCCGAGGTGGAGGCGCTCCCGCACGCGGCGGTGAGGGCCAGGGCGAGGAGGGCGCTGAGGGCGGTAGAGCGCCCCGTCGTGTGAGTCATGCAACCCAGACGCCGGATGCGCGGCGTCGGTTCAGGCAGTCTCAGAAGAACTTCCTGATGGACTCCGCGAGCTGCTCGACGGCCCTCCTGGCGGCCGGGACGAGCGCGGCCTGGAGGTGGATGTCGTGCCAGCCGCCAGGGACGCAGACGAGCTCGGCGCCGGTGCGCTCCGCCAGGGCCTCACCCTCGGCGCGCAGCCGCTCGTGCTCGGCGACGTGGACCACGAGCGGCGCGGTGGGGTCCGGTACGGCGGGCAGGTCGTCGCCGAACATCGCGTGCACTCCCTGCTCGGCCCAGTCGGCGCGGACGAGCACCTCCTCGCCCTCGTAGCGGCGGGCGGTCTCGTGGGTGAGGTCGATCAGCGGGCTGATGAGAGCGATGCCGGACAGGTCGCGGACGCCACGGTCGGCGGCGAGCAGGGCGAGGCAGCCGCCGGCGGAGTCACCGCCGAGGACGACCCTGTCCTCGGGCACCAGCTTGAGGGCGGCGGCCGCGTCGTCGACGGCAGCCGGGTGCTTGTGCTCCGGGGCCAGCCGGTAGTCGAGCAGGTAGACGGGGACGCCGGTCGACCTGGCCAGGTGGGCCGCGAGCGACCCATGGGTCTTCACCGAGCCGGTGATGAACGCGCCGCCGTGCAGCCACAGGACCGCGCGGTCCGTGGCGGCGTCCCTGGTGGCGTACCGCTTGGCCGTGCGGTCGCCGAGGACGACGTGGGTGGCCGTGACGTCGCGGGGGATCCGCTGCAGGTTGCCGGCCAGGTCGCCGAGGGCCCGCTGCAGCGAGATCGGCATGGGCGGCCCGTAGACGCGGCGGATGCCGTGCTTCAGGACGAGGCGGGTGCCGGCCATCAGCGGGTTCACGTGCGGACCTCCAGGTCGGTGTCGCGCAGGGTGCGGGTGCGCCAGCGGAACGCGAGGGTGGTGCCCGGCCAGTTCTGGGTGTTGCGGCCGGTGTCGGTGAGGTACCAGGAGTCGCAGCCGGTCGCGAACACGGTGCCCTTCAGCTTCTCCTGCAGCCAGTCGTTGTAGCGGCGCATCACCGCAGCGCGGACCTCGACGGACCCGCCGGGCCGCACGCGCCCGACCGCCTGGACGATCCACCGGATCTGGCTCTCGAGCATCAGGATGATCGAGTTGTGCCCGAGGTTGGTGTTGGGGCCGTAGAGCAGGAACAGGTTCGGGAAGCCCGCCACCGCCGAGCCGAGGTAGGCCTCGGCCCCGTCGCTCCAGGCGTCGTGCAGGGTGCGGCCGCGGGCCTCGACCTGCATCGGCACCAGCAGGTCGGTGGCGGTGAAGCCGGTGCCGAGGATGACGACGTCGGCCTCGACGCTGTCGCCGTTCTCGAGCAGCGCACCCGTCGGCAGCAGCTCCTTGACACCGGCGCTCACGACGTCGACATGGTCCTGGGCGAGGGCCGGGTACCACTCGTTGCTGATGAGGATCCGCTTGCAGCCGATCGGGTAGTCGGGCACAGCCTGCTCGCGCTTGCCCGGCGGCAGCGACTGCTCGATGTGCTTGCGGGCCTGCTTCTCGAACAGCTGCATCAGCCGCGGCTCGGTGTTGAAGCCGAGCGAGCGCAGCTCGTTGCCGACGAACGTGCGCAGCCGGTCGGCCTGCAGCAGGGTGGGGTGCTCGAGCAGCAGCTGCTTGGCACGCGGGCTGTAGGTGCGGTCGTCCTTCTCGAGCACCCACGGCGCCGACCGCTGCAGCACGGTGACGTGCGACGCGACCTGCGCGACCCGCGGCACGAACTGGATGGCGCTCGCGCCGGTGCCGACGACGAGCACCCGCTTGCCGGCGAGGTCGAGGTCGTGCCGCCACTGCGCGGAGTGGAACACCGGCCCGTCGAAGCGGCCGGGCAGGTCGGGGACGTGCGGCCGGGACAGCTGCCCGCACGCCGCTATCACGACGTCGAACTCGCCCCGCTGATCGAGGGTCCAGACACGGCGGTCGTCGTCCCAGGAGCAGCGCCTGATCTCGGTGCCGAAGCGGACCCTCGGCGTCACGCCGAGCTCGTCTGCCGTCCGGCGGAGGTAGGCCAGGATCTCGGGCTGCTCGGCGTACCTCTTGCTCCACCGCCCCTCGGGGGCGAACGAGAAGCTGTAGAGGTGGCTGGCGACGTCGCACGCCGCGCCCGGGTAGTCGTTCTCCCGCCAGACGCCGCCGACGTCCTGGCCCTTCTCGAAGACGGTGATGTCGTCGTACCCGGCCCGGATCAGCTGGGAGGTGATCCCGATGCCGGAGAAGCCGGCGCCGATCACCGCGATGCGAACCACGGTTCACACCCTAGATGCGCGTGCGTAACGCCGAACGCCGCCCCCGGGACTCGGTGGGGGCGGCGTCCGAAGAGCGAGGCGGTGCTAGGCGGCGGCCAGCTCGCGGATCTGCTGGATGCGAGCGGGCACCTCGGGCTTCGCGACCGGGCGGGTCAGGAAGCGCTCGATCATGATGGCCTTGAGGACCCGCAGGCCGTCGGTGACGGCGTTCAGGTTGCTCGTGCCGTGCAGGCGGTCGAACTCGAAGCTCTTCACCTCGGCGATGTCGAGCTTGGCCTTGGCGATGCGGGTGTTGATGACGGTCTCGATCTCGAAGCCGTCACCCCAGTGCATGACGTCGGCGGGGTCGCCGCTCTCGAGCTCGAGGACGTCGAGGCAGTGCACCCAGAACGCGTTGTAGCCGTAGCAGAGGTCGG
>CBIHPE010000006.1:0-45998 GCA_966212015.1 uncultured Frankiales bacterium
GTGGAGCCGGCGATCGGCCCGACCTTCATCAGCATGGACGGCGAGCAGCACGTCGCGGTCCGCCAGCAGGCTGTGCCGGCCTTCCGCTCTCGCCCCGTCAGCCGGTTCGTGGACGAGCAGCTCGTCCCCCTCGCGCACGAGGTCATCGACCGCTTCGCCGACCGGGGCGAGGCCGACCTCGTTGCCGACCTCGCCAACGTGCTGCCCTTCTGGGCGATCAGCCGCAAGCTCGGGCTTCCCATCGGCAGCGAGGAGAAGCAGCGGGCCGTGACCCGTGCGCTTCTCGCGCACCTCGCCGACCCCGACGGCGCCCAGCGCGCCGTGCGGGCCATCGACGAGGTGGTGCGCCCGGTGATGGAGGCGCGGCGACGCGAACCTCAGGAGGACGTGCTCTCGCAGCTCATCGGCGCGGGCATGGACGACGAGCAGGTGCTGTCGCACGTGCGGCTGCTCTACGCCGTCGGCGCCACGACCACGTCCGACGCGATGAGCAACCTGCTGCGGCTGGTCCTGCCGAACCCCGCGCTCCACGACGTACCCGCCCCGCTGCTCGTCGCCGAGGCCCTGCGCCTCGAGCCTCCTGTCCCCGTGCTTCCCCGGCTCGCGACGCAGGACTGCGAGGTCGGCGGCACCGAGGTGGCCGCCGGCACCGTGCTGCTCGCGGCCCTGGCCGCCGGCAACCGCGACCCTGAGGTGTTCGGGGACCCCGACGCCTTCGACCCGCAGCGCGGTGGTGCAGAGGTCCTCTCGTTCGGCGTGGGCCCGAAGTTCTGCCCGGGCTGGAACCTCGCCCGCTCCCAGCTGGCCGCTGCGCTCGCTGTCCTGCTCGAACGGCTGCCGGGCCTGGACGTGATCGAGACGACTCAGCCGCGAGGAGCGATCCTGCGCTCGACTCCACGCCTCGTGGCGCGCTGGTCCCTGCGCTAGGCACCTGTCGCGCTTAAGGCACGCGGCAAACGGGCACCAGGCAGGCACCCGACCCCAGGAGCCCGCCATGTCAGCGCCCCTCACGCCCGACGACCTCGCCGCCGAGAGCGGCACGCCCCTCCCGCAGAAGGAGGTCATGTCTCTGCTAGACCTCAACGCCAACATCGACCTCGGCCTGGACCTGGCTGCGCCGGTCGACCTGGCCGTGGCGGCCAACCTCAACGTGGCTGCCCCCATCGACGCGGCCGCCTCCGCGAACGTCCTGTCGCTCGGCTCCGACGCCACAGCCGCGGCACCGCAGCAGACCCTCATCGATCAGCACGTCGCGGGCTCGGCGATCGCCAACGCCCCGCAGACGTCCGACCTGTCGCAGGGCGCGGCCGCCCCGGTCGACACGCCTGCCGCCGGCGGGACCGGTGCCACCGTCGGCGACCTGACCTCGGGCGGCAACCTGCTCGACGTCAACGTCGACGTCAACGCCAACGCTCACATCGCCGCTCCGATCGACGGTGCGGTCGCCGCCAACGCCAACGTGGCTGCTCCGATCGACGCAGCCGTGTCGGCCAACGTCGGCTCGATCGACTCGCACGCCACCGCCTACGCGCCGCAGACGGCGATCATCAACCAGGACCTCGACGGCGTGACGGCCGACGCCACGGCCACGCAGGACTCGTCGATCTCGCAGGGCCCCACCGGCGCGCAGCCCTAGACCGTGACCGCCCCCACCCAGTCCGTCACCCCCCAGCGCGCCGAAGGCCTCGAACTCCTCGGCGCGCTCGGTGGTGCGGGATACGACGGGGGCGTCTCGCTCGCCCGCCGGGCCGACGGCCAGACCGTCCAGCTCACACCGCTCCTCTACGCCGTCCTCGAGCACCTCGACGGCACGAACGACCTCGACCGTGTCGCCGCCGCCGTCTCGAGGGCGGTTGACCGGGACGTCACGGCGGACGACGTCACCGTCCTGCTGGGCAAGCTCGACGAGCTCGGCCTGCTGGCCGGCAGCGACGCTGTCGTCGCACCCGTGAGCAACCCACTGCTCGCGCTGCGGTGGAAGGTCGTCGTCTCCAACCCGCGCAGCACGAGGCGCCTGACGGCACCCTTCGCGGCGCTGTTCCACCCGTTCGTGCTCTGGCCCGTCCTCGCCGCCTTCGTCGGCGTCTGCTGGTTCGTGCTCGTCGACAAGGGCCTCGCCTCCGCGACCCATCGCGCCTTCCAGACACCGGGCCTGCTGCTCGGCGTGTTCCTGCTGGCCGTCCTGTCGGCAGGCTTCCACGAGCTGGGACACGCTGCGGCCTGCAGGTACGGAGGGGCCCAACCGGGGGCCATGGGAGCGGGCGTCTACCTGGTCTGGCCGGCGTTCTACACCAACGTCGACGACGCCTACCGGCTCGACCGTCGCGGCCGGTTGCGGGTGGACCTCGGGGGCCTGTACTTCAACGCGCTCGTGGCGGTGGCGGTCACCGCGCTGTGGTTGGCGACCGGTGAGGACGCCTTGCTTCTGGGCGTCGCGACCCAGCTGCTCCAGATGCTGCACCAGCTGACCCCCATCGTCCGGGCCGACGGCTACCACATCCTCGCCGACTGGACGGGGGTCCCGGACCTGTTCGCCCACCTCGGCCCGACCGTGCGCCGGGTGCTTCCGTGGCACTGGGGCGAGCCGTCGCCGCTGACCCGCCGGGCGCGCTGGATCGTCACGGCCTGGGTGGCCGTCGTCATCCCCGTCCTCGCGTCGCTGCTGCTCACGGCCGTGCTTGTCTTCCCGCACCTGCTCGCGTCGGCCTGGGTGAACGGCCACGCGCGCGGCGCCCAGCTGGGCCGCGCGGCGGAGCACGCCGACGTGCTCGGCGTCGGCGCCGCGCTCCTCCAGCTCCTCGCCCTGGTCCTGCCCGTCGTCGGGACCGGCTACATCATCACGCGCGTCGCGCACCGCACGACGACGAAGACCTGGCGGCGCACCGAGGGCCGTCCTCTCGCCCGCGGCCTCGCTGCCACCGCCGGTGCGCTCGTGCTCGCGGTCCTGGCCTGGGCGTGGTGGCCGGCCGGTCAGTACCAGCCCGTGAGCGGTCACGAGCAGGGCACCGTGGGTGCGCTCTTCCGCAGCGTCAGCCATACCGGCCCGGCGCCCGTGGCGGCGTCCCGCAAGCAGCTCGCACTGGCGATGGTCCCGCACGGCGCAGCAGCCAAGGACCACCCCGTCCTCCTCGTCACGCACCAGGGCGACGGGATGCGCACCGTCATCACGACGGCGAAGGGTGGCGTGGGGCACAGCCTCCCCTTCGCGCTCCCGGACGACATCCGCCCCGGCGAGACGCGTGCCCTGGCCGTGAACACGCACGACGGTGCAGTGGTCTACGACGTGGCCTACGCCCTCGTGACCGTGACGGACGGCGCCCCGGTCACCAACGTCAACGACGCCTGGGCGCTCGCCAGCTGCACCGACTGCACCACCGTGGCCGTCTCCTTCCAGGTGGTCCTCGTCGTCGGGCAGAGCAACGTCGTCACCCCTGTGAACGCGGCGGTCGCGGCCAACGGCAACTGCGTCCGCTGCCTGACGACCGCCATGGCCGTGCAGCTCGTGATCACCCTCAACCAGGCGCCCAGCGCCGAGGTGCAGCAGCAGCTGCAGGCCGCGCTCGGCCGGCTGGACGGCGTCAAGGGACTCGACCCGCCCCAGGTACTGGCGCTCGTCAACGCGGTCCAGCAGCAGGTCGTCACGATCCTCACCGATGCGGGCCTGGTCGACGCCACGCACGTGGCGACGGCCACCGCGTCGGCGACCGCCTCGGCCTCCCCCGCGACAAGCGCCGGCGCCGCCTCGACGTCACCAGGTCCGTCGAGCGGTTCCTCGTCGAGCCCTGCCGCGACCGGCAGTCCGACGACCTCCCCGGCACCGTCGTCTGCACCGACGTCCTCGCAGCCGTCAGCAGGCCCGACGCCGACAGCCTCCTGACTCAGCGAGCGTCAGTCGGCTTAGGGGTCGGACTGCCCGTACCCGGGTCGGTTCACGCTGATCAGCCGGACGCCCAGCTCGCGGGCGGCGCCGTCTCCGGTGCGGGCGAGCAGGCGGCTGTCAGGGCAGCCCGTCAAGAAGACGACCGGTCGTCCCTGGGGGCGCCACCGACCCAGGGCTGAAGGACTCTGCCGTCGGGAAGGCTCCGCTGCGACGAGCCCTCGGCCAGCTGCAGCCGGCGCGGCCCAGCTGGCAACCTAGAGGCCGTCGAAGAAGGAGAGCTCCTCGACCCGCGTCTTGAACTTCCAGCTGCCGTCGACCCGCACGAGCTCGTCGTCGTACCAGATGCCGACGTAGAAGACCTTCTTGTCGTTGATCACCATGGGGTTGAAGCAGATGGTGCGGGCGGTCGCGGTGTCGCCGGTGACGGTGATCGCCGGGAGGCCGAGGATGTGCTGCGTGCCCTTGAAGCCCTTGAAGGCATTGGCGATGAAGGCCTTCTGCTCCGGCCAGGTGCCCTTGGCGGCGCCGGTCTGGCTGTAGTCGAGGATCGCGTCGTCGGTGAACAGCGCGTCCATGTCGTCGAAGGCGAACCTGTCGAGCAGCTGGCTGTAGCGGACCAGCAGGTCCTGGATCTCGAGACGGTCGGAGAGCGCCTGCAGGTCGAGCATCACGGCTCCTGGGCGTAGAGGGGACAGGACGAGACGTCGGCGAAGTCGGCGTAGAGCGGGAGCTCGTCGACGGAGGCCTGGAGCGCCTCCTTGCTGCCGAACAGTCGGGACGGGTCGAGGTAGTCCTCGGTGAGGAAGTACTCCGACACGATGCCGCGGACCGGTGGGCTGTCGGTCAGGACCCGGGCAACGGCGTCCCGGGTGTAGCCCTGGCGGAGCGGGTGCAGCGCGCCGGTCGTGGGGGTGTGGACCTCGTGCCAGCCGTGGAAGAACTCCGCATCGGTGAGTCGCTCAGGCTTCGGGAAGAACGACAGGTGAGTCAGCAGGCCCGGGGTGTCGGTCCTCTGCTGCGGCTCGGACGACGTCACGAGGTAGAGGTCGCCCGGCACCTGGGCGACGACATCGCGCCAGACGTCGTAGCTGTCGACCCAGAGCTCGACGAGCGCCTTCAGCTCCGCGCCGCGCCCCATGAGGATCGACGGCTTCTCGAGCCCGGCGGCTGTCGAGATCGTGAGCGAGCGGAGACCCGGTACGTCGACCTTCAGGGGCTGGTCGTCCCAGACGAGGAGGTCGAGCTTCTCCACCTACTTGACCATGTCCGCGAGCGCCTTGAGATGGGCGGGATCCGTTGCCCCGCCGAGGATCAGCGTCGTCACGGGTGACGCGCGCCAGAGCTCGAGGCGCTCCTTGATGCGGTCGAGCGGACCGCACAGCGCGATGCCGTCGCAGAGCTCGTCGGGGACGGCCTTCTGCGCACCCTCGCGGTCACCCGACAGGAAGAGCTCCTGGACCTTGTGGGCCTCCTCCTCGAAGCCGAAGCGCGAGACGACGTCGAGGTGGAAGTTCTTGTCCTTGGCGCCCATGCCGCCGATGTAGAAGGACATGGTCAGCTTGACCCAGTCGATCGCGGCCTGGGTGTCGTCGTTGACGACGACCGTGACGGGGCAGGCGATCTCGAAGCCCGGCTTGGCCGTCGCGAGGGCCTCGGCGTAGACGGCCGGCGCGTTCTCGACGTGGAAGAAGATCGGGAGCCAGCCGTCGGCGATCTCGCAGGCGAGCTCGACGTTCTTGGGCCCCTCGGCCCCGAGGTAGATCGGGATGTCGGGACGCAGCGGGTGGATGTTGGCCTTGAGCGGCTTCCCGAGGCCGGTGCCGCCCGGGTAGGGCATCGGGTAGTGCGGGCCGGCGTTGGTGACAGGCCCCTCACGCCGCCAGATGTCGCGGCAGATCTGGACGTACTCGCGGGTGCGCGCGAGCGGCTTCGGGAAGGGCTGGCCGTACCAGCCCTCGACGACCTGCGGGCCGGAGACGCCGAGGCCCAGGTTCATCCGGCCGCCGGACAGGCGGTCGAGGGTCATGGCGCTCATCGCCGTGCCGGCGGGCGTGCGGGCGGACAGCTGAACGAGCCCCGTGCAGAGCTGGATGCGGCTGGTGTGCGCGCCGATCCACGACAGCGGCGTGAACGCGTCGCTCCCCCACGACTCCGCCGTCCAGACCGAGTCGAAGCCGAGGTCCTCGGCGAGCTTGGCCGGGGCGATCATGTCGCCGGGGCCCTCGCCGGACCAGTAGCCGAACTGGTAGCCGAGCTTCAGGTCAGTGGTCATCTACAGATCCCTCGGGAGGCCGAGGATGCGCTCGGCGACGACGTTCTTGAGGACCTCGCTCGTGCCGCCCGCGATGGTGAGGCAGCGCGTCTGGAGCATGTCTTGCGCGAGCTGGTGCAGGTCGCCGTCACGGGAGACGCCGTGGCTGCCACGGATCTCGAAGCGGAGCTCGGCGACGTCCTGCTGGTGGCGCATGCCGACCAGCTTGCGGACGCTGGAGGCCGAGCCCGGCTCGGCACCGGAGAGCTGGCGGAGGGTTGTGCGGAAGGCCAGCAGCGACTGGCCGAACGCCTCACCCACGAGGTGGCCGAGCTTGTCGCGCAGCAGCGGGTCCGGGCCGCCCGCAGCGAGCACGTCGTGGAGCAGGCCCTCCATGCCCTTGTTGAAGCGGGAGCCGCCCGACATCGCGACCCGCTCGTTCGCGAGGGTCGTGCGCGCGAGCTTCCAGCCCCCGTCGACCGTGCCGACGACGCAGTCGTCAGGGACGAACACGTCGTCGAGGAAGACCTCGTTGAAGGCGGCGTGGCCGGTGATCTCCCGCAGCGGCCGGATGTCGACGCCGGGGCTCTTCATGTCGAGCAGGAAGTAGGTGATGCCCTTCGACCGGTCGGGGCCCTTGCCGTTGCCGCTGGTGCGGGCGAGCAGGATGCCCCAGTCGGCGAGCTGCGCGACCGACGTCCAGACCTTCTGCCCGTTGACCTTCCAGCCGCCCTCGACCTTCTCGGCCTTGGTCACCAGGCCCGACAGGTCGGAGCCGGCACCCGGCTCGGAGAACAGCTGGCACCAGACGATGTCGCCGTGCAGGGTCGGGCGGACGAACCGCTCGGCCTGCTCGGCGCTGCCGTGGGCGACGATCGTGGGGGCCGCCCACCCGCCGATGACGAGATCCGCTCGCTGCACGCCTGCGGCCGCGAACTCCTCGTCGATGACGAGCTGCTCGACCGCCGAGGCGTTGCGGCCCCAGGGCGCAGGCCAGTGCGGCGTCTGGAAGCCGGCGTCGGCGATGGCGATGCGCCGGGCCTTCGGCTCCTCGGGCAGCCCGGCGAGGAAGCCCCGCACCTCGGTGCGCAGGGAGCTGGTGTCACCGAGGTCGAGCTCCAGCTTGCGACGCGCGCCGTCCAGGGCGAGGTCGCAGGCGATCCCCTTCCAGGTGGAGGGCGAGCCGACCCACGCGCGCAGCGACAGCGCGCGCTTGAAGAAGAAGTGGGCGTCGTGCTCCCACGTGTAGCCGATGCCGCCCAGCACCTGGATGCAGTCCTTGGCGTTGTCGACGGCCGCGGTGATCGCCATCGAGACGGCGATGGCCACGGACAGGTCACGCTCCGCCGAGGGCGTCTCGTCGAGGGCACGCGCCGCGTCCCACGTCGTGGCGTAGGCCTGCTCGGCGCGGACCAGCATCTCGGCGCACTTGTGCTTGACGCCCTGGAAGGCTCCGATCTTCTTGCCGAACTGCTCGCGGGTCGCGGCGTACTGCGACGCGATGTCGAGGCACCAGCCGGCGATGCCGCACGCCTCCGCCGCGGCGAGCACACCCGCGAGTGCTCGGACCTGCGTCCTCGTCAGACCCGTCAGCACGCGGGCCTCGGAGACCGCAACGCCGTCGAGGGTGACCGTCGCCGGGCGGCGGGCACCGTCGAGCCCGGTCTGCTCGACGACGGAGACCTGCGCGGCCTCGACCACGAACCAGGTGTCGCCGGCCCCGAGGACCAGGACATCGGCGAGCGAGGCGCCGAGGACGTCGGCGACCGACCCGCTGACCGTGAGGCCGTCGTCGGTCGCGGTCGCCGTGAGCCCGTCGGTCAGGGCGACAGCACCCGTCGCGGTGCCGTCGGTCAGCGACGGAAGCAGCTCCTTGGCCGCCGTACCCCCCACCTGGGACAGCACGAGCGATGCGAGCAGGGTGGGCAGCACCGGGCCGTGCGCGAGGGCGCGACCCAGCTCCTCGACAGTGACCGCCAGCTCCACGCCGCCACCACCCGAACCGCCGAGCTCCTCGGCCACGTGCAGACCGAGCAGGCCTTGCTCGGCGAGCGCCGGCCACCACGTCGGACGGACCTGGTCGGACTCGAACGCCTCGCGGTTGCTGGACAGCAGACCCGCCCGCTCAGCCCATCCGCGGACCGACGCCGCCAGTGCCTCGTGGTCCTCGGTCACGCCGATCGACATCTGCAGGTGCCTTCCCCTCGGGTCTGTGGAATACTAGAACACGTTCCTGTTTCTGGCACGTCTCGCCTCCCCGGATCGGGGTAGAACCGGTGCTAGTTTCGGGCCGATCGAGATCAGAGGAGAGCGCGTGACGACGACGGCGGCACCGGTCGACACCGAGACCGCCGCTCAGCGGGCCCGCCGGGCGCGCATCATCACCGCCACCCTCTCCCTCGCCTCCCGCGGCGGCTACGAGGCCGTCCAGATGCGCGAGGTCGCCGAGCGCTCCGAGGTCGCCCTCGGCACCCTCTACCGCTACTTCCCGTCGAAGGTGCACCTGCTCGTCTCGGCCATGGCGTCCGAGGTCGACCAGCTCTCGCAGCGGCTGCAGAAGCGCCAGGCGCCGGGCAAGGACCGCGCCGAGCGGGTCAGCTTCGTCCTCGAGCGGTCGACCCGCTCGCTGCAGCGCGACCCGCTCCTCACGGAGGCGATGGTGCGCGCGATGATGGCCGCCGACGCCACGGTCGCCAGCGAGGTCGCCGCCGTGCGCAAGGGGATGAACGACCTCATCGTGCAGGCGATCCGCGGCAACGACGGTCCGCAGGAGCACGAGGCGGAGCTCGCCGCGATCCTCCAGGACGTCTGGTTCGCGCGGCAGATCGCCTGGCTCGGCGGCCGCATCGAGGCGGCCGACGTGTGGCGCGACATCCACGGCGCCATCGAGCTCGTCCTCAACGACTGAGGACCCGAAGACGAAGAAGCCCCCGGCCGGAGCCGGGGGCTGCTCGCCGTCTCGGGGCTACTTCGGGAAGCCGGCGATCTTGCGGTTGGAGCCGAAGTCCCACACGCCGTCCTGGCAGCGCCAGGTGTAGACCGAAGTGGGCAGGACGCGCACGAACTTGCCGTTCTGCACCTGGATGATCTGGATGCAGTCCGACAGCTTGCGCCCGCCGATGTCCTGGCCGGGGAACAGGCCGTTGTCGGTGTAGTTGTGCTCCTGGTTCAGCAGGGCGATCAGGCCCTTGCGGGTGGGCTTGGGACCGAGCTTGATCATCTTGTCGATGAACAGAGCCGCCGCGCCCCAGGCGAACTGGCCGAGGTCGGTGGGCACGGCGCTCGGGTTGACCTGCTGCAGCCACGTGGCGTAGGTCGCGAGCTCCTTGCTGTGCGAGATCTCCTCGAGCAGCGTCGGCTGGATGCCGACGTAGGTGCCCTCAGCTGCCGCACCGGCCTGCTGCAGGTAGTTCGGCGTGTAGGCCGTCACCGTCGGCTGCCAGACCGTCGGGTGGTAGTTCTGGGCGTCCATGGCCTTCCGGATGCCCGCGGCCTGCTGGTAGGCGCCGGAGAACGTGACGAACTCGGCGCCCGCCTTCTTCAGCTGCGCCACCGGCTGCGTGTAGTCGGTGGACGACGTCGGGAACGGCACGTGGGCGACCCAGTTGAACCCGAACGCGTTCTTGGTCGCTTGCTCGTCCTGCGTCGACTGCTGCTGCGTCACCGCCCCGTCGCTGAAGATGTAGCCGGCCTTCTTGATCGAGGCCTTGATCTTCGCGTCGGACGATGCGGCCGCCCAGCCGAACTGCGCGAGCCCGCGGTACTTGCCCGTGCCGGCCGCGTTGGCCGGGAAGACGTTCGGGACGGCCTTGATCTCGTCGGTCGTGGCCAGACCGCGGACGTCAGGGACACCGCACTGCTTCTCCGGCTCGGCGGCGCCCTGGTCGAAGGCGGAGATCGACCCGACGCCGGCGAAGCCGTTGGCGCACAGGTCGAGCGCCGCGCTGCGGTTGGGACCGGTGTCGAGCTGCGAGTCGAGGGTCTTCAGGATGATCTTGCGGCCGTAGAGCGTGCCGTACTGAGCGGTGAAGTACTTGATGTACGCCTGGGTGGCGAAGCGCGCGTCCTCGAAGAGGCCGGGCACCGCGCCGGAGATGTCACTGATGTTGTAGATCGTGATGGAGTCCTTGGTGACGCCGACGTCAGTCGCGCCGCCGTTGCCCCCGGGCGGTGCCTGCCGGAAGTCGCCCGTCGTGCCGCCCGTCGTCGCGCCCGTCGTCGTACCGGAGGAACCCGTCGTGGTCCCACCGGTGCCTGTCGCGCCGGAACCCGAGCCGCCCGTCGTCGCGGGACCCGTTCCTGTCGTCGTGCCGCTGCCGGTGGTGACCCCCGTGGTCGCCCCGGTCGTCCCGCCGTCGGTGCTCCCGGGCGCGGCCGGCCCTCCCGAGCCGCCGTTCCCGTTGTACTGCGAGAGGGCTGTCGTGCGCTGCGAGGGGCTGAGCCGGGCACCACAGGCGGTGCTCGCGAGGCCGCTGAGCATGACGACGGCGGCGAGGCGCACGGCGGCGGGGCGTGAGGCAAGCATGAGGGAGGCTTCCTTCGTGGGGTGCTGGGTCAGTGAGTCAGGACGTCTGCGTCGAGCGGGGCGCACAGCGAGCAGGGAGCGAGCCCGTCCGCGTCGGTCACGTGTCGGAGGTCGGTGCGTCCTGCGACGACCGCGCAGTCAGGGCGGTGGAGCATGCCGCCCTTCGCGGTCGCGACGAGGTCGCTGGCGTGACCGTTCGGGCTCGTCACTGACCTCGCCACCCCCCGTGCGGTCGGGTCAGCGGGACGGGCGCGCAGCTCCTCACGGATGTCCTTGAGCAGGGCTGCGACCTCTTCACCCTGCTGGCGCTGCTGAGACGCCCCTCGGGCCACCCACGAGGCGAAGTAGACGAGTCCACCGACGATGGCGAGACCCATGCCCAGCAGGCCACCGCTGATGAGGTAGGGGACCTGCTCGAACAGGTAGGGGGTGTGCGCGGCGCCGTACCAGCCGAGCAGGATCAGGGCCAGGCCGAGCGGCAGCAGGACGGCGCTCACCACGGCGAGCACCTGCTCCACACCGATCTGGCGGCCGTCAGTCGGCGACGTCATGCAGTCACGCTCCGGAGGTTGGGAACCGAGGTGGGTGCGCCGAGGCGGCACCCGAGGCCAAGAGGCAGGCCCGCGAGGCCGAGGAACCGGACGAGTCCCCAGCCGACCAGCCCGGCGAAGGCCAGTGCTCCGAGCACCCAGAGGGCGCTCAGCCCCGCACCGCTGGCCGAGGCCGAGGCCGGCCGGAGCCCGAGCACCTGTGCCGGCGCCGGCCCGTTGCCCTGCGGACTGGTCACGACCGGGGGCTCGACGAGCTGGCCGACCGAGGTGCCTGGGCCGACCGACGAGATCGGTGGGGTGCCCGACCCGGGCGGGACCACGGACCCGGGCGTGCTCGGGAAGGTCGGGAACGTGAAGGGCGGCAGCGTCAGCGGAAGGGTCGCGGAAGAGCTGGACGAGGCGGAGCCGAAGATGAACGTGATGTTCGGCGAGGCCTTGATGAAGTAGTACAGCTGGCTCGCGAGCGGGTCGGCCTGAGGCGGCAGGCTGCCGATGATCTGGTACAGGTAGGGGTTGACCTGCGTCGACACCCCGGAGAGCGCCGCGCGCAGCGGCGCCGTGTCGATCTTGAGGACGAGGCCGCCCGCTGCGCGGGTCGCCCCACCGGTGATCTTGCCTGTCGACTGGCTCATCAGGGTGGCCGAGATGCCGGTCGCCTTGGCGATCGCGTCAGGGGTGCCCAGCGCCCCCAGAGGGCTCCCGTTCCCCGCGGCATGCAGGCCCTTGTCGTCGACGCTGAAGGCCTGCCCCGCGATCGTCAGTCCGCTGACCGTCGTCGACCCGGAGGTGACGGGCTTCTTGCCGTCGGCACCTGTCGAGATCCTCGTCGTCACGGCCCCGATGTGGATCGTGCCGCCGAGCAGGTCGACGTCGTTGACGGCGCTGTAGGCGGTGCCCTCTGCGACGTCCTTGGTCGTGACGGTGGCCGTCGAGAGCGAGTGCACCCCGCCCGCGGTCACCACGCTGGGAACGCCCTGAGGGAGCCCCTCGGAGTGCGCTGATGCGTCGAGGCCGAGCGCGTGGGCACCGCTGAGGGTGCCGCCGTCCCTGCCCGTCGTGTCGTAGGGCTTGTCGGGGTAGCGCGCGACACCCTTGATCGGGTAGTCAGGCGTGTAGGGCGGCGAGATCTGCGACAGACCCGTGCCGAACAGGTTGCCCGGCCACAGCGTGCTCGTGACGCCGACGGCGTTGGGCCCCGCGCTCACGCCCGCTGAGCTGTAGTTCGGGTCTGCCTCGACGACATCGCTGCCCGTTGGTCGCGGGACCTGCAGCTCCGGGTCGTCCAGCTTGATCTGCAGCGGCGAGGCCTCGACGCTGACCACGAACCCGGCGAGCTTGGTGTCGGTGCGCGGTCCGTCGGCCACGGCAGAGGGCCCGAAGGGCAGCGCCCCCACGGTGAGCGCGGACGCGGCGAGCACCCGTCCGGCCGTGCGTGTCCTGTGGGTCATGCGGCACCTCCGAGGTAGGCGGCAGACAGCTCGCCTGCGATGTCGGCCGGCTCACCGAGAGCAGTGACCCGGCCCTGGACCATGACGATGCCGAGCTGAGCGACCGCGAGGGCCCGGCGGGCGAACTGCTCCACGACGAGCACCGACACACCGGATCGCCCGATCTCGCCGACGATCTCGTACAGGTCTTCCACGATCTTCGGGGCAAGCCCCATGGAGAGCTCGTCGAGCAGCAGCACGGCGGGGTCGGTGGACAGCGCACGGGCCATCGCGAGCATCTGCTGCTCGCCACCCGAGAGCCGGCCCGCGAGCTGGGTCTTTCGCTCGCCCAGCCGCGGGAACTGCGTGTAAGTGCGCTCTTCGACGTCGCGGCTGCTGGCCTTGGCCGCGTAGCCGAACAGGCTGACGTTCTCCGCCACGGACAGGTTGGGGAAGATGCCTCGCCCCTCGGGGATGGTGCACAGGCCGGCCCGGGCGAGCCGGTCGGGCGCGGCCCCGTTGAGGTGGTGCCCCCCGATGTGCACGTGGCCACCCGTCGGCTCGAGCACCCCGGCGATGCAGTTGAGCGTGGTCGTCTTCCCCGCGCCGTTGGGACCCAGGAGCGCGACGACCGCTCCTCGTGGTACGGAGAAGGAGACGCCGTGCAGCACCTCGATGCGGCCGTAGCCGGCCGTCAGGTCGATCACGTCGAGGGCGTTCACCCGCTCGCTCACGAGCCCACCCCCTCGAGCGCCGCCTCGTCGATCTCTGCGGCTGCCTCGTCGTCCGCGCCGAGGTAGGCGTCCTGGACGCGCTTGTCCGAGCGGATGACGTCCGGCGGGCCGCTCGCGATGATGGAGCCGAAGTCGAGCACGTGGATCGTGGAGCACAGGCCGAGCACCAGCTCGACGTCGTGCTCGACGATGAGCACCGAGCGCCGGTCGTCTTCGCACAGCGATCGGATGAGGCGGGCGAAGTCGTCGGTCTCCGACTCCGACAGGCCCGAGGACGGCTCGTCGAGGAGCAGCAGCCGGGGGTCGCACGCGAGCGCCCGCGCGAGCTCGGTGAGCCGCGCGATCCCGGTCGGGACCGAGTCGGCGGTGACGTCCTTGAAGGCGGTCAGGCCGACGCGCTCGAGCAGTGCGTCGCGGACCTGGGCAGGCTTGGCCGCACCACGCATCTCCGCCGCCACGCGGATGTTGTCCGCCACCGAGAGCGAGCCGAACACCTCGAGCCGCTGGAACGTGCGCCCGATGCCCGCGAGCGCACGGAGCCTCGGGTGCACCTTCGTGATGTCGCGGCCGTCGAACCGGACGGTGCCGCTGGTCGGTGCCTGCAGGCCCGTGATGACGTTGAACAGGGTGGTCTTGCCGGCGCCGTTGGGGCCCATGAGTCCCATGACGGTGCCTTCCTCCACGTCGAAGGACGCGCCGTTGACCGCGACCACGCCGCCGAAGCGGACGTGGACGTCGTCGACCTCAAGCAGAGCCAACGGGGGCCTCCAGGCTCAGCGGCGCGGAGCTCGCCGGATAGGGCTCGACCGTGGCCGGCTGGCGCTGCCAGAACATCAGGCGGCGACCCTGCTCGAAGAACAGGCCAAGCAGGCCGTTCGGGTTGTTGACGAGCAGCCTGATGCCGATGAACAGCACGATGTAGGCGATGTTGCCCCAGGTCGGCGAGGCGTAGCCGATCAGGCCGTAGGTCAGGCCTCCGACCAGGACGCCCGAGATCGAGGTGATCCCGAAGACGGTGGCGAACAGCAGCAGCGGCAGGCTCTTGAAGTAGTAGAAGTCCGAGGTGCCGACGCTGATCTTCTCGCCGGCGGTGACGACACCGGCGACGCCTGCGAGCCCGGCCGACACCGCGAAGACGGCCATCCGCGTCATCGTCGTGCTGAAGCCGAGGGTTGCGCACGCAGCCTGCGAGTCGCGCGTGGCCAGCAGGATGCGTCCGTACTTCCCCCGCCGGATCCAGAGCACGACGATCGCCATCGCGACGAACGCGACGACGACCGTCATCGCGAAGTCGCTCTCGCCCTGCAGCCAGCTCGGGCGCTGGGCGTCGAGCGACGAGCCGTTGGCGCCGAAGCCGACCAGCTTCGTCTCGAAGACGCACCGGTCGAGGGCGGCCGCGATCGCCAGCGTGCCCAGGCCGATGTAGAGGCCACGCAGGCGCAGGGCGGGCAGCGCGACCACGGCACCGGCGATGGCCGACACGATGAACGCCGTCACGATCGACAGCGGCGAGACCTGCGGGTGGAAGCCCAGACCCGTGAAGGGGATGTCGAAGCCGCGGGTCGCCACGAGGGCGCCGATGCCCACGAAGCTGAGCTGGCACAGCGAGACGTCGCCGCCGTAGCCCACCAGCAGGACGAGCGAGAGCATGATCAGCGGCAGGCACATGGCCTGACCGAACCGCGAGTTGTTGGCGGGGCTCAGCGACGAGGTGACCAGGTAGCCGGCGACGAGCAGCACGGCCGACCAGATCAGCGTGCTGCGCCAGGAAGGAAGCCGCGGCAGCTTGGTGCCGCTGATGCGCCCGACCCGGAGCTTCTCCTGAGGGAGAAGCAGCATGACGAGCAGCAGCACGATCGTGGGCAGCGAGTTGTTGATGCCGTAGATGAGGCCCTGCGAGCTGTCGATCCAGCTGGTCGGCAGCGAGAGGTAGACCCACTGGCCGTAGTTGATGACGAGACCGAGCACGATGGCGCCGATGAACGTCTTCGGCAGGCTCTTGAGGCGTCCGGCCATGGCGGCGGCGTAGGCGTTGACGACGAGGAACGTGAAGACGTAGTAGTCGAACTGGAGCGTCGGTGCGAGCAGGATGCCGGCGAGCGCGGCGAGGGAGCAGCCGAGCGCCCAGGCCAGCCCGCTCAGCTGGTTCGGCCGTGCGCCGTGGAGCGCGAGCAGCTCGCGGTTGTCGACGACGGCGCGCATGGCCGTGCCGGTGCGGGTGCGGCTCAGGAGCAGGTAGAGCCCGAGGGCGACTGCCAGCGCCACCGCGATCGTGATCTGCTGCTGCGCCGTGACCCGGATCAGCCCGAACGTGATGCCGCTGCCGTTGAAGAACGGCAGGATGTTGCGTCCCTTCGGGGGGTAGAACTGCTGCGCGAAGCCGATCAGCGCCACGAGCAGGCCCACAGTGACCCCGAGCTGAGTGGTCACGTCGGCGGTGGTCAGCCGTCTCATCACCAGCCGTTCCATCGCCAGGCCGGCGAGCGGCGCAGCGATGAGGAGCACGAAGGGCATCGCCAACCACACGGGCCAGCCCTGCTCGACGAGCAGCTGGTAGTAGACGAACGTCATGATCATGCCGATGGCGCCGTGCGCCATGTTGAAGACGTTCGAGGTCGCGTAGGTCAGCACGAGACCGGACGCGGCGATGGCGTAGGTCGAGCCCAGCACGATGCCGAGCACCGTGAAGGTGACGAAATCGCTCACAGCGCGCCGCCTCGGCTGCTGTTGTGAGACACCGGTGCTCCTGGGGGCTGCTGGGCGCCGATCCGGGGCAGGGGACCACGACGGAGCGCTGTGGTCTGGGTCACAACGCCTGACATCATCGTCTGCGTGTTACCTCTCCGTGTCGAGGGTGGTTCGGCACCAAATAACGGACATTGATGGCCAGAGTCCCGCTCAGAGGGATGTGAAGGCGTCTGCCCGGAAGGTCGCGTTGCCCTCGCGGTCCCGGAAGTAGGTCCCGAGGGAGTCCGCAAGCGCGTCCACCGACCAGGTCGGCTCGCTGGCGTCGAAGCGCTGCTCGACTCCCGGCGCGCTGGCCAGGACGACCATCGGTCCGTAGGCGACGAAGACCTGGCCGCTGATGGCGTCGGCCTCCGGGCTCGCGAGGTACGCGACGAGCGGGGCGACGTGCTCGACGCCGAGCGGGTCGACGCCGCCCTCGGGGGCCTCACCGAAGACCTGCGCGGTCATGGCCGTGCGGGCGCGGGGGCAGATGGCGTTGGCGCGCACGCCGTAGCGGCCGCAGGCGCCCGCGGTGGCCAGCGTCAGCGCCGTGATGCCGGCCTTGGCCGCGGCGTAGTTGGGCTGACCCGGAGAGCCGAACAGGAAGGCCTCCGAGCTGGTGTTGATCACCCGGCCGTAGACAGGTCCGTCAGCCGCCTTGGAGCGGTCGCGCCAGTGCTGCGTCGCGAACTTCGACGTACCGGCGTGGCCCTTGAGGTGCACCGCGATGACGGTGTCCCACTCCTCCTCAGAGATGTTGAAGATCGTCCGGTCGCGGAGCACGCCCGCGTTGTTGACGAGGATGTCCAGCTGGCCGTACTCGGTGACGGCCGTCTGCACGAGCGACTCGGCGAGGCTCCAGCTGCTCACGTCGCCGGGCGCGGCGACGGCCTGGCCGCCCGCGGCCTGGATCTCCTCGACGACGGCGTGCGCCGCGTCCTTGTCGTAGTCGTTGACCACCACGGCCGCGCCCTGCGCAGCGAGAGCGAGGGCCTCCGCGCGCCCCAGACCCGCACCGGCTCCGGTGACGACAGCGGACTTTCCTTCGAGTGACGTGCTCAACGACTTCCCTTACGTAGGACGGACGAGACGGGCTTCAGACCGGTTCGGCGGCCAGCGTGGCGCCGAGAGAGAGGGACTGCGCGGTCGCGCCGCCCATGGTGAACTCGAGGTACTTGCTCCAGGTGAAGTAGCGGTGGAGCTCGTAGTCGAGGTCGATGCCGACGCCGCCGTGCACGTGCTGAGCGGCATGAGCCACGCGGTGCCCGCCCTCGGCAGCCCACCACTTCGCGATCCGGGCCTCGTCGTGGGCCGGCAGGCCCTCATCGAGGAGCCAGACCGCCTGCAGGGTCGTGAGCCGGATGCCCTCGACGTCGATGTAGGCGTCGGCGAGCCGGTGGCCGACGGCCTGGAAGGTCGCGATGGCGCGACCGAACTGCTCGCGGGTCGTCGTGTAGGCGGCACTGAGCCGCAGCGCCTTGCTGCTCACGCCCAGAGCCGTCGCAGCGATCGCGACGTAGGTCCGGTCGAGCAGCCAGCCGAGCGCGGAGGGGTCGTCCGTCAGCAGCTCCGCGGCGGTGCCGTCGAAGTGCAGCTCCCCCACGGGCAGGCCGTGCGTCGTCGTACCCGTCGTGGTTGCCCCGCCGTCGACGAGGAACAGCGCGGGGCCGTGGGAGGTCGCCGCGGGCACGATCACCCTGATCGAGCGGTCGAGCAGGGGCACGTCGGACTTGCCGCCGTTGAGGACCCAGGTGCTCGCGCCCTGCAGCGTGGCTGTCGTCGCGGGCCGGGCCGGGTCCTCGCGGCCGGTCTCGGTGAGGGCTGCGACGACGAGCTCGGTGCCGTCCGCGACGCCCCGCAGCAGCTGGCGCTGCTCGTCGCTGCCGAAGCGGTCGACGGCCAGCGCGGGCACGAGCGCCTCGAGCACGGGCACCTGCGCGACATGCGCCCCGACCTGCTCGAGCAGGATCGCCAGCTCGGTGAAGCCGAGGCCTCCCCCGCCGACGTCCTCGCTCAGCGCCACGCCGAGCAGGCCGGCGTCGGCGAGCTGCTTGTGCAGGGGCGCGTCGAACCAGTCGGTGAGCCCGTCGAGGTGCTTCGCGGTGCACTCCCTGTCGAGGATGTCCTTTGCCAGGCCCTGCAGGGCCTCCTGGTCCTCGGTCAGCGTGAAGTCCATGGCCGCCTACCTCGGGGCTCTCGGCATGTGCAGGCCCACCATCGCGATGATGTCGCGCTGGATCTCGTTGGTGCCTCCACCGAAGGTCAGCACCAGGGTGCTGCGTGCCCACCGCTCCAGGTCGTGACCGAGGATGCTGTTGCTGCCGACGACCTCCATCAGCCGCCGGTAGGCCTCGATGTAGAGCTCGCTGCCGAGCACCTTCACCGCACTGGCGTCCGCCGGGTTGAGCGCCCCCTGGGTGCCGCTCCAGGCGACCTTCCAGTTCATCATCTCGAGGAAGCGCGTCTTGGCCGTCAGCTCGGCCAGGGCCTTCTGCACCCACTCCTGGTCGACGACCCGGCGGCCGTCGGGGAGCTTGGTGTCCTGCGCCCAGCGACGGACCTGGTCGATCTTGGTCTGCAGGCTGCCGGCGCTCGATAGGCTGACCCGCTCGTGGTTGAGCTGGCTGGTGATGAGCTCCCACCCCCGGTTCTCACCGAGGACGACGTTCTCGACGGGCACCCGCACGTTGTCGTAGTAGGTGGCGCTGGTGTAGCCCCCGCCGAGCGTGTGCACCTTGGTCCAGGAGAAGCCCTCGGCGTCGGTCGGGACGATGATGATGCTCAGGCCCTTGTGCCGCTTGGCGTCGGGGTCGGTGCGGCAGGCGAGCCAGACGTAGTCGGCGTGGTGGATCAGCGACGTCCACATCTTCTGGCCGTTGATGACCCAGTGGTCGCCGTCGCGGACGGCCGTCGTCCTCAGGCTGGCCAGGTCGGTGCCGGCGCCCGGCTCGCTGTAGCCGATCGAGAAGTGCAGGTCGCCCGCAAGGATCTTCGGGAGGAAGAAGTCCTTCTGCTCCTGCGAGCCCAGGTGCATGATCGTCGGCCCCACCGTGTTGAGCGTGAGGAACGGGATCGGCACCTGAGCGCGCTGGCTCTCGTCGTAGAAGATGTACTGGTCGAGCAGGTCGCGCCCGCCGCCGCCGTACTCCTTCGGCCAGCTGACGCCGAGCATCCCGTCGCGCCCCAGCTGCCGGACCATCTCCTTGTACGCCGGCCCCTCGAGCTCGCCCTCGCTGAGCGACGCCCGCAGCTCGGGCGTCATGAGCTGGCCGAAGTAGGCCCGCAGCTCGTCGCGGAACTCGCGCTGGGCGTCGGTGTAGGTCAGGTACATACGGCTCGATTCGTGGGGATTTCCTGTAACACGTTCTACTGTGGCCGCGGTCACACGGTCAAGGCAGCAGCTGCCTGCCGGAGTCCGCGAAGGCCTTCTCGATCGCTGCCCGGTCGTCGGCCGTGAAGGGCCGCATCAGGTCCCCGTCACGGACGTGGACCCCCTCGGCGTCCCAGCGCTCGGTGGCGAGGCGGCGCACGACGACCTTGCCAGTCGCCGTCCTGGGGAGGTCGCCGACCCGCAGGTAGCGCGGGACCCAGGTCTTGCTGGCGTCCGGCTGCTCGGCCACCCACTGCGCGAAGGTCGAGGGGTCGAACCCCTCGGCCGGGACGACGGCAGCCATCAGCTGGTCCCCCGCCGTCGCGTCCGGTACGGCGAACACGACCGCCTCGACGACGTGCGGGTGGCGGGTCATCAGCCGCGCGACGGGAGCGGCCGGAAAGTTCTCGCCGCTGACCCGCAGCCGGTCCAGGGAGCGGCCTGCGAAGTAGAGGAAGCCGTCAGCGTCCTTGTAGCCGAGGTCACCGGACCAGTACCAGCCGTTGCGGTTGCGGTGCGCGGTGTCGGTCGGCGCGTTCCAGTAGCCCTCGAACGCCATCGGCCCGTCGACGTTCACGAGCTCGCCGACCGCCTCCTCGGCGTTCGTCAGCCGACCGTCGACGATCACGGCGATCGCCTTCTCCTCACCGGTCTCGCTGTCGAGGACCTTCACCTCACCGATGCTGCTCTTGCCCAGCGCACCGGGGGGAGTGCCCTCGACCTTGGTGATGCTGACGCCCCCCTCGGTCGACCCGAAGCCGTCCATCACCTCGCAGCCGAAGCGCCTCGCGAAGCGGTCCAGGTCCGCCGGGGCGCCCTCGTTGCCGAACACCCGGGTCAGCGGGTTGTCGGCGTCGTCGGGGCGCTCGGGCTGCGCGAGGACGTACGACAGCGGCGTGCCGACGTAGTTGGCGAACGTCGCGCCCACGTCGCGGCAGTCGCTGATGAAGCTGCTGGCGCTGAACTTCCGCTTCAGGGCCATCGTGGCGCCGACGGCGAGGCTCGGCGCCCAGCCGGCGATGACGGCGTTGGAGTGGAACAGCGGCATGGACAGGTACGACGTGTCTTCCGCCGTGAGGTTCACCCGCCAGGTGAGGCCGAGCCCCTGGGTCGCGATCTTGCCCTGGCTGCACATGACGGCCTTGGGGCTGCCCGTCGTCCCGCTCGTGAAGATGAGCAGGTAGAGGTCATCGGTCCGCGCCTCGGAGTCGGGCAGACCCGCTGGGGCGTAGGCGATCTCGTGCGGGTCCAGCACCGGGACGTCGAGGCCCTCGAACAGCTCGGGCCGGTCGGTGAGGACCAGGTGGCAGTCGGTGGCCCGCACGTCGTCGAGCAGGCCCTGACCCGCCCGCGTGGCGTTGAGGCCGACGAGCACGAACCGGCCGAGCGCGGCAGCGGCCAGCCAGAAGGCGTACTCGGGGACGTTCTCCAGGAGCACACCGATGTGCGGGATGTCCTGGCGCTGCGGCTCGTACCAGGCCGCTCGTGCGGCGGCCTCCTGGACGTACTCGCGATAGGTCCAGGACCGGCCCTCGAACAGCAGGCCCGGACGGTCGTCCTCGGCCCGCGCGCGGACGAGCGCGTCGACCGTGGTGATCCAGTCCATCTAGCCCACTTCCCTGATTCTGCGTGCACTCGCCGGGGTCGCCCCGGCCTTCCTGAGCGTGACCCTGACGGTGGCGGAGCCCGTTGGTGCACGCAGCTTCAGGGAAGTCAGACGGAGGCGGCTTCGGCTGCCTCGGTGAGGACCTTGGTGGCCCACTTGTAGTCGGGCTTGCCGGAGGGGGACCGCTGCATGAGGTCGACGTAGGTGATGAAGCGCGGCAGCTTGTAGCGGCCGATCTGCGTCGACAGGTGCTCCTCGAGCTCCTCCTGCGTCGGCTTGGCATGGCCGTCCTTGACCTGGAGGACGGCCGCGACCTTCTGGCCCCAGCGCTCGTCCGGGATGCCCGCGACGACGGCGTCCTGCAGGTCGGGGTGCGTCTTGATGGCGTTCTCGACCTCCTCCGGGTAGATCTTCTCCCCACCGGAGTTGATGCAGATCGAGCCGCGGCCGAGGAAGTGCATCGTGCCGTCCGCCTCGACGGTGGCCATGTCGCCGGGGAAGACCCAGCGGACACCGTCGATGACGCGGAACGTCTTCGCGGTCTTCTCCGGGTCGTTGTAGTAGCCGAGCGGGATGTGGCCCTTCTGACCGACGATCCCGACCTTGCCCGAGCCCGGCTCGATCGGCTTGTCGTCGTCACCGAACACCGTGGTGCGCGGGTTGATCGCGAACTTCAGGCCGTCCTTGGCGTTCGTCCCGGGCTTCGCGGAGCCGTTGTAGCCGGTCTCGGTGGAGCCGAACGAGTCGTTGATGTAGAGGTTCGGCGCGACGGCGTTGAGCTTGTCGCGGGTGGTCTGCGACAGCAGCGCCCCGGCGGAGCCGAGGACCATGAGCGAGGAGAGGTCGTAGTCCTTCTCCTCCAGGGCCTCGAGGATCGGCGTCGCCATCGCGTCGCCGACGACCATCAGCATGTTGGCCTTGTGCTCCTCGATGAGCTGCAGCGCACCGTGGCCGGAGAACTTGCGGATGAGCAGGATCTTCGCGCCGCTGAAGAAGGAGATGAAGCTCGAGAGCTCGGCGGCACCGTGCATGAGCGGCGCGGCAGGGAAGCTGACGAGGCCGCCGGCGAGGGCGTTCTCCGCGACCTCCTCAGGCGTCTTGAACGGCTCGCCCGCCGGGCGACCACCTCCCATGCCCGCCATGAACATGTCCTCCTGGCGCCACATGACGCCCTTCGGCATACCGGTCGTGCCGCCCGTGTAGATGATGAGCAGGTCGTCGGCGGAGCGCTCCGGGAACCCGCTGCGGTCGGACGGCTGCGCCGCGAGCACCTCCTCGTACTTCAGGGTCTCCTCGGGCAGCTCGAAGCCCTCGTACGGCCCGACCGCGATGAGGTGCTTCACCTTGGGCGTCATCGGGAGGACGGCCGCGACGCGATCGGCGAACTCGGCGTCGAAGACGGTGCCGACCAGGTCGGCGTCCTCGTAGAGGTAGCGGAGCTCCTCGTGCACGTAGCGGAAGTTGACGTTGATCGGCACCGCGCGGATCTTGAACAGCGCGAGCATCGTCTCGAGGTACTCGGTGCCGTTCATCATGTGGCAGCCGACGTGGTCGCCCGGCTGGATGCCGATCGACAGGAAGTGGTGCGCGAGCTGGTTGGCCCGCTCGTCGAGCTGCCGGTAGGTCAGCAGCCGCCCCTCGCAGTAGAGCGCCTCGCGGTCGGGGACCGTGTCGACGACCTTCTCGAACATGTCGGCCAGGTTGAACTGCACTTCGACTCCTACTGCTTGAACCCGGAGGTGGCGGTAGCCCCTCCGTCGACGGCCAGCTCGGCCCCCGTGATGTACGACGCCGCAGGGCTCGCGAGGAACGTGACCGCCTCGGCGACCTCCTCCGGCTTGCCGGTGCGGTGCATCGCCACCTGGCCGCCGATGAACTTCTCGCGGTCCTCCGAGCCCGGCAGGAAGGCCTGCACCATCGGGGTGTCGATGCCTCCGGGGTGGACCGAGTTGACCCGGATCCCCTTGCGCGCGAGCTCGATGGCCGCGGCCTTGGACATGCCGCGTACGGCGAACTTGCTGCCCGTGTAGGCCACGAGGAACCGGTTGCCACCGAGACCCTCGACCGACGACAGGTTGACGATGGCGCCGCCGCCGGCCTTGGCGATCGACGGGGCGGTCTCCCGCATGCCGAGGAAGCAGCCGAAGGCGTTGATGTCGTTGACCTTGCGGTAGAGCTCCTCGGACGTGTTGAGCAGGTCGTCCATGAGCAGCACGCCGGCGTTGTTGACGAGGATCGTGATCTTGCCGAAGGCCTGCTCGGCCGCGGCGATCGCGTCCTTCCACTGCTGCACGTCCGTGACGTCGAGCGTCACCGCGATGGCGTCCTCACCGAGCGAGTCCGCGACGTCCTTGACCTCGGGGAGGATGTCGCCGAGGACGACCTTCGCGCCACGGCTCACCATCAGCCGGGCGGTGCACTCCCCCATGCCCCGCGCGGCGCCGGTGATGAGCGCGACCTGGCCGTCCAGGCGGGTCCGGTCCGTGCTGCTGGGACTGCTCATGAGGTCGGCTTCTCACTGCCGACGACCCACATCGCGAAGAACTGCGAGCCACCGCCGTACGCGTGTCCCATGGCGACCCTCGCGTCGGGCACCTGGTGCTCGCCCGCGAGGCCGCGCACCTGGTTGGCCGCCTCGAGGAAGCGGATCATGCCGCTCGCCCCGATGGGGTTGGTGGAGAGGACCCCGCCGCTCATGTTGATCGGCATCTTGCCGTCGAGGGCGGTGCTGCCGTCGTGGACCATCTTCCAGCCCTCGCCCTCCTCGGCGAAGCCCAGGTTCTCCATCCACATCGGCTCGAACCAGCTGAACGGGACGTAGATCTCCGCGCAGTCGATCTGCGTCAGCGGGTCGGTGATGCCCGCCTCGGCGTAGCAGGCCTTGGCGCAGTCGCGACCGGCGTGCGGGTTGATGCGGTCACGCCCCGCTCCCATGGTCGGCTCCGAGCGGACGGCGGTGCCGTGGATCCAGGCGACCGGCTTGGTCTGCTTGGCCGCGGCCGCCTCCGACCCGATGACCATCGCCGCGGCCCCGTCCGACGACGGGCAGGTCTCGGCATAGCGGATCGGGTCCCACAGCAGCGGGGACTCGGCGATCTGCTCGTAGGTGATGGTGTGGTCGTGCACGTGCGCGTAGGGGTTCTTGAGCGCGTTGAGCCGGTCCTTCAGCGTCACCTTGTAGCCGGTGTCGACCGGGGCACCCGACTTCTGCATGTAGCCGCGGACGATCGGGGCGAAGTAGCCACCGGCGCCGGCGACGAGCGGCTGCGAGAACGGGATGCGGATCGACAGCGCCCACATCGCGTTGGACTCGGACTGCTTCTCGAAGCTGACCGTGAGCACCCGCTCGTGGATGCCGGCCTGGACCAGGTGGGTCGCGACGACGCTCGTCGAACCGCCGACCGAACCCGCCGTGTGCACGCGGAACATCGGCTTGCCCACGGCGCCGAGGGCCTCGGCGAGGTAGAGCTCCGGCATCATGACCCCCTCGAACATGTCGGGGGCCTTGCCGAGGACGACCGCGTCGATGTCCTTCCACTCGAGCTCGGCGTCGGCGAGCGCGCGGTCGGCGGCCTCGCGGACCAAGCCGGCGATGCTCACGTCCTTGCGCGCGCTGACGTGCTTGGTCTGCCCGGTCCCGAGGACCGCGGCCAGGTTCCCGCTCACTTGTTGCCCTCCAGGACAGCGACGAGGTTCTGCTGCAGGCACGGGCCGCCGGTCGCGTGCACGACCGCGTTCTTGCCCTCACCTGCCTGGATCCGGTTGAACGCCTCGCCGAAGCGCTGCAGGCCCGCGACCATGACGGCGTTGGCGGCGAGCGCGCCGCCCGACGGGTTGATTGTCGTCTTCGTCTCGTCGAGGCCGAGCGCCTCGATGAGGATGAGCTCCTGGGAGCTGAAGGGCGCGTGGATCTCCGCGATGTCGACGTCGGCGGGGACGCCGACCTTCTCGGCGGCGAGCTTCGTCGACGGGCTGACCGTCAGGTCGCGCGAACCCGGCGCCTGCAGGTCGATGCGGTGGTCGATGCCCCTGATCCAGACCGGGTTGTCCGACAGCTCCCGGGCCTTGTCGCCGGCCGCGAGGATGATGCAGGCGGCACCGTCGGTGACCGGTGGGACGTCGTGCAGCCGGAACGGGTCGGCGTAGAGCGGCTCGTCGAGCAGCGCCGCCTCGTCGACGTCGCCCTTGAGCTGCGCGAACGGGTTGGACTGGGCGTGCTTGCGGCTGCGCGCCACGACCCGGGCGAAGTCCTTCTCGGTCGCCTTGCCGGAGTCGAGCAGCGCCCGCGCCTGCAGCGCTGCGAGCGACACGGCGTCGGGCCACAGCGGGCCGAGCAGGTAGGGCTCCAGCTGCAGGGCGAGCACCCGGCCGACGTCGCCCGGGCTGCTCTTGCCGAACGAGTAGACGAGCGCGGTGTCGATGTCGCCGTGCTGCAGCCGTACCCAGGCCTCGTAGAGCGCGAAGGCGCCGTCCATCTCGACGTGCGACTCGGCGATGGGCGGCCACGGGCCCACGGCGTCGAGCGCGCTCACGAAGGCGAACGCCTGGCCCGCGAGGTAGTCGGTCGAGCCGGAGACGGTGAAGCCCATGTCCTGCGTCGTCAGGCCGGTCGGCTTGAGGGCGTCGCGGATGACGGGCAGCAGGATCTCGATCTCGTTGCGGCTGTCCTCGCGGCGCTGGCTGTGCTGGGCGAAGGAGACGATGGCGACGTCGCGCATCAGATGGCGTCCCTGTAGCTCTCGAGGGGGGCGTCGGGCTCGTCCAGCGGCTCGACGTGACTGATGTTGGTGAGGGAGAAGTCCCACTCCTCCTCGGGGATCCACTTGGCCTCGACCCGCATGCCCTGCCGCACCTCGTCGACCGCGACGCCCTTCAGCAGCAGCGCGGTGGTGACGTCGGCACCGTCGAAGACGACCTCGGCCACGATGTAGGGCAGGTCGACCGTGCGGTTGGCGAAGTTGACGTTGACGACCGTGTAGGTCGCGATCGTCCCGGAGTTCTTCAGCGGCACGGTCTCCGCGAACTCCACGCCGCACATCGAGCAGCCGCCGCGCGGCGGGAAGTAGACCTTGCTGCACGAGGGGCAGCGGCGGCCCTCGAACCGGCCCTCCTTCATGGCCCGGAGGAACTGGCTCGTGGCCGTGCCCGGCGTGTAGCGGTACTCCATCCTGATCGGGGTGGTGATACCTGTGATCGGGTCAGACATCGTCAGATCTCCTTACGCCGGCTCGAAGCAGGCGATGTCGTTGATGAAGCCGACCCGCTCCTCGGCCCAGCGGACCTTGACGCGCATGCCGGTCGAGATGGCGTCGCGCTCGGCGTCGAGCGCGTGCAGGATGCTCGAGTCCGCGCCGTCGAGCTTGACCAGGGCCCACGCGAAGGGCCGGTCGAAGGGGTTCCCGTTGCGCGGGACCGGGTTCCACGACCAGCTCGTCACGACCCCCTCGGTGCCGACCTCGACGAGCGAGGCGGCGTCGACCGGCGCGTTGCTGGCCGCGTCGAACTCCGGCGGAGGGCACACGACCCGGCCGTCGGAGCCCTTGTAGCCGAGCACCTTCTGGTCGCGCAGGCCCGTCAGGAACGCCCCCACGACCGGACCGGTGGACCGGGTGTAGGGGAACTCCATGACGTGTGGAGCCGACAGCACTTCTTCGGACACGGGGATCTCTCTTCTAGACGAGCTGTGAGGAGCGGCCGGCCCAGTACGGGTCGCGGAGCTTGCGCTTGTAGACCTTGCCGTTGGGGTCGCGCGGGAAGTCGTCGAGGAAGTCGATCGACCGCGGGACCTTGAACTTCGCGAGGTTCTCGAAGCAGAAGTCGAGGAGCTCCTTCTCGAGCCCGTCGGTGTCGACGCCCTCGGCGGGCTGCACCACGGCCTTGATGGCCTCGCCGGTGTCGTCGTCCGGGATGCCGAAGACGCAGCAGTCGCCGACCTTCGGGTGCTGCATGAGCACGCCCTCGGTCTCGGCGGGGTAGATGTTCACGCCGCCCGCGATGATCATGTCGACCTTGCGGTCGCGCAGGAACAGGAAGCCGTCCTCGTCCATCTCGCCGGCGTCACCGACGGTGAAGAAGCCCCTGTCGTTCCAGGACTTCTTCGTCTTCTCCTTGTCGCCGTGGTACTCGAAGGTCCGGTCGCCCATCTTCATCCAGACGGTGCCGATCTGCCCCGGAGGCAGGTCGTTGCCCTCGTCGTCCAGGATGACCACCTCGCTGTTGGGCCAGGCGGTGCCGACGGTGCCCGGCTTCTTCAGCCAGTCGCTGGGGCTCGCGGTCGTGCCGCCGCCCTCGGTTGCCGCGTAGTACTCCCAGATGACCGGGCCCCACCACTCGAGCATCCGGTGCTTGGTGGGGATCGGGCACGGCGCGGCCGAGTGGATGATCGTGCGCAGGCTGCTGACGTCGGCCGCGGCTCGGACGTCGTCGGGCAGCTGCAGCAGGCGGTGGAACATGGTCGGGACCATGTGGCTCGTCGTGACCTTGTACTTCGCGATCCGCTCGAGCGTGCCCTCCGGCGTCCACTTGTCCATGAGCACGACGCCGTGGCCGGCGTGCATCGCGTTGAACGTGAACTGGCCGACAGCCGTGTGGTACAGCGGAGCCACGGTCAGGTGGACGTTGCCGTCCTTCGCCGGGATCTGGAAGAGCATGTGCAGGAAGGTGCCCATCTCCGCCATGTCGTCGGGGCTGATCGGCGGCAGCGGCCGCTTCACGCCCTTCGGCTTGCCCGTCGTACCGCTCGTGTAGTTCATGAGCGTGCCCGTCGCGCGGTCCTCCGGCAGCGTCGTCGGCTGCCCCTCCTTCAGCTCGGCATAGGGACGGAAGCCCTCGACCTCGCCGATGGAGAAGCGGTGCTCGAGCGGGATGCTGATCTCGGCGGCGGCCCGGGTCGCCTCGGCGCTGAAGCGCTCGTGCGTGATGAACGCCTTCGACTCGGAGTCGTTGATGATGTAGGCGATCTCGGGGCCGACCAGGTGGTAGTTGATCGGCACGAGGTACCAGCCGGCCTGCTGCACCGCGAGCATCACCTCGGCGAAGGCCACGCAGTTCGGCACCAGCATCGAGACCACGTCACCGGGCTGCAGACCGGCCGCCCGCAGGCCGTGCACGACCTGGTTCGTGGCGGCAAGCAGGTCGCCTGCGGTGTGCTCCGTGCCGTCCGGTTCGACCAGCGCGACCCGGTCCGGGTCCTGCGCCGCGATGTTCCAGAAGCCGAGCTCAGCCACGCCGTTCTCCTCCTCGAGCTGCGTCCTGCGACGCTAGAACACGTTCCAGTTTCGTACAAGCCCGGTTGCACGCGAATGGATGCTGCGCTGCGGTCTTCAGCCTCGAAAGCGCAGCGCAGTGTCCATTCGCGGGAGCAGTACGACGTCAGCCGGTGTAGCTGACGGGGATCTCCTTGATGCCGTTGATGAACTGCGAGCGCAGGTAGCGGGCGTCGCTCGTGCGCCGGATGTTGGGCATCTTGTCCGCGATCGTGTTGAAGATGATCCGGACCTCTGCGCGCGCCAGGTTGGCGCCCAGGCAGAAGTGCGGGCCGCCGCCGCCGAACGCGATGTGCTCGTTGTCCTTGCGGGTGATGTCGAAGCGGTCCGGCTCCGGAAGCGCGTTCTCGTCGCGGTTGGCCGCGGCGTAGTAGATCGCGACGCGGTCGCCCGCCTTGATCTGCTGGCCGCCGAGGACGTAGTCCGACTTCGCCGTGCGCTGGAACTGCATGACCGGGGTGGCCCAGCGGATGATCTCCTCCACCGCGGTGTCGAGCACCTCGGGCCGGTTCGCCTTGAAGTGCTCCCACTGGTCGGGGTGGTCGAAGAAGGCCTGCATGCCGTGGCTGATGGCGTTCCGGGTGGTCTCGTTGCCGGCGACCATCAGCAGCATGAAGAAGACGTCGAACTGCTCCTGGGTGAGCGAGGTGCCCTTGACGTCGGCCTCGAGCAGCTTGGTCGCCACGTCGTCCATCGGGCACTCGCGGCGCGCGGCAGCCAGCTTGTCGGCGTGCATGTACATCTCCGCCGAGGCCATCTGCTGGTCCTCGGGCGTCGTGGAGAACTCCGGGTCGTCGGCGCCGATCATCTTGTTCGACAGGTCGAAGATCGCGATGCGGTCCTCGGCCGGCACGCCGACGAGCTCGCAGATCGCGAGCAGGGGCAGCTCGGCAGCGACGTCGGTGACGAAGTCGCCCGAGCCCTTGGCGAGGGCCCGGTCGACGATGTCGTCGGCGAACTCCTGCAGGCGGCCCTCGAGGTTGCGGATCGTGCGCGGGGTGAAGGCGCGCTGCACGATGTTGCGGTAGTCGCTGTGCTCCGGCGGGTCCATGTTGAGCATGAGCATCCGCGTCATGGCCAGCTGCATCTCCTCCTCCTCGGGCGTCGCGCCCTTGCGGGGAAGCAGCAGCGAGCCGCGCTCGTACGAGGAGAACACCTCAGCGGTCCGCGAGACCTCCATGACGTCGGCGTGCCGCGTCACCACCCAGAACCCGTCGCCGTAGCTGCCCGGGTCGTCGTGCCAGAAGACCGGCGCCTCGCTGCGCATGGTGGCGAAGTTGTCGAGCGGCAGGCCGTTCTCGAACGTGTCGGGGTCCATCAGGTCGATGGGGAACGGGCAGCGGGGGGCGTCCGCCTTCGTGGGTGCGGTCATGAGGAGTGCTCCTTCAGGGCGGACGCAGTGAGGCGAGGAAGAGAGGTGACGGCCTTCTCGTAGTCGGCGAGAAGGGTGGCGATGGTCTCGGCGACGGTCCTGGTCTCCTTGAAGGAGCCGACCAGCTGGCCGATGGGGGTGCCCATGAGCTCTTCACGACCCGCGAGGCGGATGCGCTCGAGGGCCTCCGAGCAGAGCATGTACTGCAGCGGCATGCCGAGCGGGTCGGGGTTGTCCGGGTCGTCCCACGCCTCGGTCCAGTCGGTGCGCAGCTGGCGGGCCATCTTGCCGGTGTAGGCGCGCGACCGGACGGCGTCCTGGGACTTCGCCTCGTGGAACTTCTTCTGCATGATGTCGCTCTGGCCGCACTCGACCGTGTTGAGCCACATCGAGCCGGTCCAGACGCCCTGCGCGCCGAGCGCGAGAGCCGCGGCCGCCTGCCGCCCGGAGCCGATGCCGCCGGCCGCGAGCACCGGCGTGGAGGACAGTGCCTCGACGATCTCCGGGACGAGGATCATCGTGGCGATGTCGCCGCTGTGGCCGCCCGCCTCGGTGCCCTGCGCGACGATGATGTCGACGTCGTTGGCGACCTGCTTCATGGCGTGGTCGAGGCGACCGCACAGCGCAGCGACCCGGACGCCGGCGTTGTGCGCCTCGTCGACGACGTCCTTCGGGGGCGGGCCGAGCGCGTTGACGATGAGCTTGACCTGCTTGCGCTCCAAGGAGATGGCGACCTGCTCGCGGGCCTCGGTGTCGTTCCACGACAGCAGTCCCCGGCCCTGCTGGGCCTGGCCCTCCGGGAGCTTCGGCACGTCGTACTTGTCGAGGACCGACTCCACGAAGTCCTTGTGGGCCTGCGGGATCATGTCCTTCAGCATCGAGGTCATGGAGTCGACGTCCATGCCGGCCTTGGCCTCGGTCTTCATGGGCATGACGACGTCGACGCCGTAGGGCCGGCCACCGACGTTGGCCTCGATGTAGTCGAGGGCCTCCTTCAGCTCGGCCGGCGTGAAGCGCACCGCGCCTAGGACGCCGAGGCCACCTGCCTTGCAGACCTCGATGACGACGTCCGGCATGTAGTTGAAGGCGAACAGGCCGTAGTCGATCCCGAAGGAGTCGGAGAGCTCGGTGCGCATGCTGGTTCCTTAGGAGTCCTGCGACAGGATGCACCCGCTGGTGGGCACACCGGTACCTGCGGTGACCAGGACGTTCTCGACGTCCGGGACCTGGTTGTACGACGTCCCGCGGATCTGCCGAACGGCCTCGGCGATGCCGTTCATGCCGTGCAGGTAGGCCTCGCCGAGCTGACCGCCGTGCGTGTTGATCGGCAGGCCACCGCCCAGCTCGATGTTGCCGTTCGCCATGAAGTCCTTCGCCTCGCCGCGCTTGCAGAAGCCGAACTCCTCGAGCTGCTGCAGGACGAACGGGGTGAAGTGGTCGTAGATCACGGCCGTCTGGATGTCCTGCGGGCCGAGGCCGGACTGCGCCCACAGCTGCTTGGCGACCAGGCCCATCTCCGGCAGGCCGGCGATGTCGTCGCGGTAGTAGCTGACCATCGACTGCTGCCCCTGCGACGACCCCTGCGCGGCGCCGCTGACGACCGCGACCGGGTTCGGCAGGTCGCGCGCACGCTCGACCGTCGTGACCACGAGGGCCTGGCCGCCGTCGGTCTCCTGGCAGCAGTCGAGCAGGTGCAGCGGCTCGACGATCCAGCGGCTGCTCTGGTGGTCCTCGAGGGTGATCGGCTTCTCGTAGAACCAGGCCTTCGGGTTGGTCGCGGCGTGCTTGCGGTCGGCGACGGCGACCAGGCCGAAGTCGGCCGAGGTCGCGCCGTACTCGTGCATGTAGCGCTGGGCGAACATCGCGACCCACGAGGCCGGCGTCATCAGGCCGAAGCTGGAGACCCAGCTCATCGCGATGCCCTCGGACGTCGGCTCGCCGCGGTGAGCTCCTGACCCGAAGCGGTGGCCGGAGCGCTCGTTGAAGGCGCGGTAGCAGACGACGGTGTCCGCGACGCCGGTCGCGACGGCAAGGGCCGCCTGCTGCACCGTCGCGCAGGCCGCGCCACCGCCGTACCCGATCTTGCTGAAGAACTTCAGGTCGCCGAGCCCCGCGGTCTTGGCGACCTCGATCTCGGAGTTGGTCTCCATCGTGAACGTCGTGAGGCCGTCGACGTCCTGCGGCGTGAGGCCGGCGTCGCGCACGGCGTGCAGCACCGCCTCGCCGGCGAGCTGCAGCTCGGACCGGCCGGAGTCCTTGGAGAACTCCGTGGCGCCGATGCCGGCGATCGCGACCTGGCGGGCGAACGAGCGCGTCATGCGGGGACCTCCACGGTGACCGTCGCGATGACGTGGTCACCGAGTGAGTTGGAGCCCTTCACGTCGAGCGTGACGAGCTGCCCGTCGACGGCCGTGACCGTGCCGCGCATCGTCATGACGTCGCCGGCGTAGTTGGGCACGCCGAGCCGGAGCTTGGACGACTTGATGACCGACAGCGGCCCGAAGTGGTCGGTGACGTAGCGAAGGACGTACCCGTTGCTGGTCAGGATGTTGGTGAAGATCGTCTTGCTGCCCTTGACCTGGGCAGTCGCGACGTCGTGGTGCACGTCCTGGTAGTCGCGGCTCGCGATCGCGGTCGCGACGATGTTGCGGACGCTCGCGTCGATCGTCAGGTCGGGCAGGGTGTCGCCGACGGCCGTCATGTGGCCACCTTGAACGTCGGGCGGAGCTCGCCGCCGGGGACGGGGGTGAACGCGACCTGCACCTGCTGACCGATGAAGGTCGACTCGGGCGCCGAGCCGGCGGCCCACTCGCTGACCAGCCGGACACCCTCCTCGAGCTCGACGAGCAGCACGGTGTGCGGGAGCTCGACGCCCGGGAGCTTCGGGTAGTGGTGCGTGACATGGCTGTAGACGACGCCCTTGCCGCTGCTGACCGTCCAGCCCATGTCCGTCGACTCGCACGAGCGGCAGATCGGCTGCGGGGGGTGGTGCAGCGTCCTGCTGGGGTTGCACGTGCCTTTGCGCAGCTCGCCGGCCTCGACGCCGTCCCTGAAGAACTTCGAGTCGCGGCCGATCGCGGGGGTCGGCCGCGCGCCGACCTCAGGCGTCTTGGCAGGAGGCTTGAACTTCAGCAGCCGCATCCGGGCGATGCAGACGACCTCGCCGTCGTCGGTGAGGTACTCGTGCTTGACCGTCGTGAAGTAGCCCATGCCGAGGCCGGTCTTCTTCTCCTCCGAGAGGTCCTCGGCGCTGGAGCGCACCGAGATGCGCTCGCCGAGCTTGAGCTCGCGGAGGTACTCGTGCTCGTAGTTGACCGCGACGACGCTGGTGTAGCCGGCCTCGTCGAGCAGCCGGTTCACGTGGTCGTTGGAGCCGATCAGCCCCTCACCGCGCGGCGCGTCCATCGTCCAGGTCTGCATCATCCCCGGCGGGGCGATCAGGTGGCCACGGGTCTCGGCCGCGAACGCCTCGTCCAGGTAGGCCGGGTTCTGGTCGTCCAGCGCCTGGCACCAGTGGTGGATCATCGGCAGGTTGACGGGGTCACGCCCCACGCGCAGCGGTCCCGGGGGACCGCCGAGGTGGGTGCGTGCCTCCGCGATGAGCGCGGCAGGGTCAGACACGGAACTCCTCAGAGGTGATGTCCGGAACGTAACCAGCGCGTTCCGACCCGGTCAAGAACCTGTTCTAGTTTCGCCCCTTCATCCCTTGTTCGGGATGAGAACACGTTCTACATTTGCAGCACCCATCTCGACGAGGAGAACCCGCATGACCGAGGCCGTGATCGTCGGCGCGACGCGTACCCCCATCGGCAAGCGAGGCGGCCAGCTGGCCGGCCTCCACGCCACCAAGATCCTGGGCGCCGCGCAGGTCGAGGTCATCAAGCGCGCGGGGATCGACCCCGCTGCCGTCGACCAGGCCATCGGCGGCTGCGTCACGCAGGCCGGCGAGCAGGGCTCGTCGATCACCCGCAACGCGTGGCTCGGCGTCGGGCTCCCCTGGACCACCGGCACGACCACGGTCGACTGCCAGTGCGGCTCGGCCATGCAGGCCAACCACATGATCGAGGGCCTCATCCTCTCGGGTGCGATCGACGTCGGCATGGCCTGCGGCGTCGAGGCGATGAGCCGCGTCGGTCTCGGCGCCAACGTCATCAACGGCCCCGGCAAGACGCACGACACCGACTGGGACCTCGACATGCCCAACCAGTTCGAGGCGGCCGAGCGGATCGCCAAGAACCGCGGCATCACGCGCGACGACATCGAGGAGCTCGGCGTCCTGTCGCAGGCCCGCGCCAAGGCCGCGTGGGACGAGGGCCGCTTCGACCGCGAGGTCTTCGCGATGGAGGCCCCGACCTTCGACGCCGAGGGCAACGTCACCGGCACGCAGATCGTCGACCGTGACGGCGGCCTCCGCGAGACGACGAAGGAGGGCCTGGCGAAGCTCAAGCCCGTCCTCCCGGACGGCATCCACACCGCCGGGACGTCCTCGCAGATCTCCGACGGCGCAGCCGCTGTCCTCTGGATGAACAAGGAGCGCGCGCTCGCCGAGGGCCTCACCCCGCGCGCCCGCGTCGTCGCCCGCGTCAACGTCGGCAGCGACCCCTACTACCACCTCGACGGCCCCGTCGACGCCACGCGTGAGGTGCTCAAGAAGGCCGGCATGTCGATCAGCGACATCGACCTGTTCGAGTGCAACGAGGCGTTCGCGTCGGTGGTGCTGTCGTGGCAGCGCGTGCACGACATCCCGATGGACAAGATCAACGTCAACGGCGGCGCCCTCGCCATCGGCCACCCCGTCGGCTCGACCGGCTCGCGTCTGATCGTCACGGCCCTGCACGAGCTCGAGCGCACCGGCAAGGAGTTCGCGCTCGTCACGATGTGCGCGGGCGGCGCCCTCGCCCCCGCGACCATCATCCAGCGCCTCTAGGACTCGGCGGCGCGGCGAGGCGAGGGGCCCGCCGCGCCGCCTGAACACGTCCCCGCCTCGCGGTCAATGGATACGGGCACTCGACTTTCGCGCCGAAAGTCGAGTGCCCGTATCCATTCGCGGCTGTCAGGGGAAGGCGGCGAGCATGAGGGCGAGGTGGTCGCTGTAGATCGCGTCGAGGCCCTTCGACGCGGCCACCGCCAGGTCGGCAGCCGTGTTCGCGATCGACCCGAACGCGAGCACGTCCGCGGCGCGGGCTGAGTCCAGCAGGGCGGCGGTCCAGCCGCTCCAGTGGGTGTTCTGCGCGTCGATGCCCCGCGCGGCCAGGACGGAGGCGTGGTCGGGCAGCAGCGCGCGCACGGGCGCCTCGTGCACCAGCCGCACCGACGCGTCGAGCGCCCGGATCCGGGACAGCACGTCGAGCGACGCGTGGACGAGCCACACCCGCGAGCGGTCCGCAGGCAGGGCAGCCAGCACCCGGGAGACAGCCGAGGGCTGCTTCACGTCGAGCGACAGGTGCCGGTCCCCCAGCACGTCGAAGACGGACGCAAGGGGTACGACACCACGACGTTCCAGCCACGAGGTGCGCCACAGGCTGGGTACGACGAGACCGCGGATCGCGTCGTGCACGAGCACCGGGTCGCCGTCGCGCGAGAGCCGGACGTCTGACTCGACGTCGCACCCACGGGCCACGGCGTCGACGAACGCTGCGCGGGTGTTCCAGGGAGCACCGCCGTCGAGGCCCCCGCGGTGGGCGAAGCGCAGGGTCACGAGGACTCGGCCAGCTGCTTGAGGGTCAGCAGCTGCTTGCGGGCCATCGGCCAGTCACCGACGGCGAGCGGCACCGACCACCAGTGCCGGGGCACCACGATCTTCAGCAGCAGCCGCGACCCGTCGCCCGACGGGACGACGACGTAGGACATCACGGCGCCGGTGATGGACGCCGTCAGCGACTCCCCCGGCACGACGTGCAGCACGCGTCCGAGGGCCCGGCCGGCCGACGCGGTGAACGGGTCGCCGACGACCGGGTCGGGCAGGTCCGAGAGCACCCGGGGCGAGCGCCGTCCGAGGTTGTCGACCCAGTCGTAGGAGTAGGGCGCCAGCCGGATCTGCCGCACCCACCGCCACACCAGCGAGGGCGGGGCCGACACCGACACCCCCCGCCACACGGCAAGGCCCGAGACCAGGTCGTCGCACGGGTAGTGCCGGGCGACCTCCTCGCCGGTGACGCCCCAGCGCGCCCCGGGGACCCTCAGGTCAGCCGCACCTGCGTCGGGTTCCCGACGTCGACGGTGGCGACCCCGAGCAGCTCGAGGTGCCGGACGTGCGCCATCGTCTCGGCGAGGGCTGCCCGCAGCATCATCCGGGGCAGCTCGTCCCAGGGTCGGTTCCAGGTCATCGCGCGGCACAGCGCCCAGGGTGTCAGCGGACCGTCGGCCAGCGCCTTCTGGAGCTCCTCGAGCCGGTCCTCGTGGTGGCCGAGCAGCTCGGCGACCCGGGCGTCGACGCCGTGGAAGCGGCCGCGGTGCGCGGGCAGCACCTCCTCGGGCTCAGCGCCCGTGAGCAGCCGCAGCGAGCCGAAGAAGTCGCCCAGCGGGTCGCCGTCGGGCGCCTCGAAGCCGTAGAGCCCGACGTGAGAGCTGATCGTCTTGAGCAGGTGGTCACCGGTGAGCAGCCGGCCGTCGATGCGCAGGCACAGGTGGCCGGGCGTGTGTCCGGGGGTGTGCACGAGCTCCACGACCCGATCCCCGAGGCGAAGCACCGAGGAGTCGAGGGACCGGTCCGGCAGCGCCGGCATCGGCATGACGACCTTCTTGCCGGCTGCCACGACGTCGTCGACGTCGCACTGCCCGGCGCCGGCCTCGAGCAGCTTGGCCTGGGTGTCCTGGTCGAAGACCTCGGGGTCGTCGGCCAGCAGCTCGCGGTGCCGCTTGACCAGGTGGGTGTCGGCGTCGTGCATCCCGACCCAGCACCCCGAGACGTCCCGGACCCGGCCGACCAGGCCGAGGTGGTCCGGGTGGTGGTGCGTGACGATGATGCCGCGGATCTCCTCGACCGACGTCCCGCACTCGACGAGCCCCGCCGTCAGGTCGGCCCACGCCCGGTCGTGGTTCCAGCCCGTGTCGATCAGGTAGGGACCGTCGTCCGACTCCAGCAGGTAGGTCTGCGTCCAGCCGATCGGGTTGTCGGGGACGACGGTCGGGACGCACCAGATGCCAGGCGCGACCTTCTCGACGGGCGGTTGCACCTTGCCAGCGGGCTGGGTCACGGAGCGACGTCGTCCCAGCCCTGGAAGTACTGCGGGTGCGGGCCCATGGTCATGACCTCGAGCAGCCCCCAGCCCTCGCCGTCGCCCTGGTTGGTCGAGTAGCGGCCGAGGTGGTCGACGATCGCGCCGGGGATCGGCACCATCGCGGGGTCGTTGAGGTCGAAGTCGACGCGCTGCACGACCAGGTCGTCGCCCTGGTTCATGCCGTGCTTCCAGTCAGGGTCGAAGCCGTAGCCGGTGCCGCGGGCGAGGTGCACGGGGCGGATCGCCTCACCGGTGAGCTCGAGGCCGTTCGCGAAGGTCACCGTCGCGCCCGTCACCATGCGCGTGCCCGGCTGGAAGCGCAGCGAGTGCGACGGGCGGCCGAGCTGCTCGACCTGGCCGTCCGGGTGCAGCCGGATGCCCTCCTCGAGCGAGCGGCGGCCGAGGCCGTCCTCCTGGCACATGTAGACGATCGAGCTCTTCTCGAAGCGCACCACGAAGTAGTTCCAGTAGAAGCCGTTCGACGGCATCGTGGCCTTGCCGCCCTCGGGCTCACCGACAGGGCGGACGCCCCACGAGCGGTCGCGCGAGCCGCCGAAGCGGTCCGGCGTCACCGCGATCTCCTTGCCGTCGAGCAGAAGGGAGCCGGTCCAGGTGCCGGTCTGCAGGAAGCGCATCGTGTTCATGGTCTGCCGGCCCCAGGCCGACTCCATCGTCATCCGCGGCTCCTCGTAGGCGGGCACGAGGCCCTCCCAGACGGCGTCCACGGCGAACCCGTCGGTCTCCTCGCAGACGAAGCGGACCTTCTTCAGGCCCTCGATGACCTCGACCCGCAGCGGGCCGACCTTGGTGTCGAGGCGGTTCAGGCCGAGCGGGCGCGAGGCCCGGACGACGGTCTGCGTCTCGCCGTACGAGGCGCAGATGAACGCGTCGGTGACGTCGAGGTTCGGGTACTGCCCGAGGCCCATCGCCATGAAGAACTCGTCGGTCGACCCGTGCATGGAGAAGTAGCAGCGGTCGTAGAAGTTGCGGTCGGACGTGCCGACCGTCGCCATCGTCTCGGCGACCTGGTGGATCGGCAGCTCGTCCAGCGGCGACAGCATCTCTAGGCTCCCAGCTCGTTCAGCATCTGCTCGGTCAGTCGGGCGGGCGCGTTGTTCTGCCCCATGTCGTTGTCGGCCTCGAGGAGGCCCCAGTCCTTGAAGATGACCGCGAGCCGCCCCATGATCACCGCGAAGCGGAAGCCGGCGAACAGCTCGTAGTAGTCGAACGCCTTGGCCGACCGGCCGGACCGCTCCTCGAAGCGGGCGATCATCGCCTCCTTCGTCGGGAAGCCGGGCAGCCGCTCGGCGCCCATCCCCTCCGCGTGGTGCCGGTCGAGGAACCAGGTCCACGCGATGTCCTGGGACGGCGAGCCGTAGCAGGCCATCTCCCAGTCCACGACGGCGAGGCGGTTGCCGTCAGCGTCGTACATGACGTTGCCGACGCGGGAGTCGCCCCAGATGAAGACCCGGCCGTCGTCCTGCGGCTTGTTGGCCTTCAGGTAGTCGAAGGCCCGGCGTGCGACGGCGAGCTCCTCGCCGCTCTGCTCCACGCCGACCATGAAGCCCTCGTAGTAGTCGAGCTGGGCGTCGAGGCCGTCGAGCAGCGGCGGCAGGTCGAGGCTGTCGGGGTCGAGGGCGGCGACCTCGGCGATCGAGTCGATGGCGCCCCAGAAGACCTTCTCCTGGACCTCGGGTGAGGCGTCCTTCAGCCAGCCGTCCATCGTGTAGGGCGGGTTGTCCGAGGGGATCAGCGCCTCGATGTACTCCATCACGAAGAACGGGGCCCCGAGGACGGAGGTGTCGGTCTCGTACCAGCGCACCGCGGGCACGGGGATCGAGGTCTTCGCCGCGAGCGTCGTGAGGATGCGGTACTGCTCCTCGAAGGCCGCGTCCGGGAAGAGCGTGTAGCCCGTCGGCGCGACGCGCACGACGAGCTTGTCGGTCTGCCCGTTGTAGGTCGCGTCGACGATGATCGTCTCGTTCGAGAAGCCGGTCGCGCCCGGTCCGCCGAAGTCCCCGAGGGAGACCTCTGCACCGACCTTCTCGCCGAGCCAGGTGGCGAGGGCCTTCCTGGACTGCTCGACGTCGCGCTGGGAGTTGGCAGGCACGATCACGACCCCTTCGTCGGTGTTGCTCTGCTGGTGAGCCGAACCTAGAACCTGTTCCAGTCAGCGGGCAAGACTCGTGAGCTCCGCGAGCGCCTCGAGCGACACGGAGTACGGGGTGGACAGGGCCACTCGGGAGCACCGGGCGAACCGGCGCCTCAGGCCCTCCGCCACGTCGGACGGCGAGCCGACGAGCGCCACCGTCGAGACGACCTCGTCCGGCACGGCGTCCGACAGCGACTCCCACCTCCCGAGCCTGGTGAGCTGCCGAAGCTCCTCGTGGAGCTCCCCCCACCCGTGGGCGTCGAGGACCGGCCGGTACGCCGGGGTGCTGCCGTAGAACGCGATGAGCGACCTCACTGCGGCAGTGGCCGTCACGAGCTCCTCGTCGGTCACCGCGACCCCCACGATCGACTGCCCCACGACGGGGAAGTCGAGGGGCACGTCGGCGAGCGTCTGCTCCAGCGACGCCTCGCTGCAGAACGGGTGCACGAGCAGGCCATCGGCGACCTCGACCGCCATGGCGGTCATCTTCGGCCCCAGCGCCCCGACCAGCACGGGCGCCGGGACGACATCGCTCGGCACGAAGAGCGGTGGGCAGAACGTGTGCCGGGTCCACTCGCCCTCGAACGACATCGGCTCGCCGGTGGCCCAGGACGTCTGGATCGCCTTGACAGCCAGCACCCACTCGCGCATCTGGGCGACCGGCCGAGTCCACTCGCTGCCGAACCGCTCGACGACGTGCTTGCGCACCTGCGAGCCGAGGCCCAGCGAGAACCGCCCGCCGGAGGCGCGCTGCAGGTCCTGCGCGAGGTAGGCGAGGTGCATCGGCGACCGCGGGAGGGCGATGGCCAGGTTCGTGTAGAGGTCGAGCCCCGACCCCGCACCCACGGCGAGCGGGAGGAACGGGTCGTTCGGGCCCTCGTACGTGAACGTGCCGGCGACGCCGGCCTCCTTCAGCGCGGCCACGGCGTGTGGGACGTCGGGCAGAGCGGCGTCGAGCCGGACGTCGATCTTCACGCGGACCACCTCTGCCGAACGGGACAGAACGAGAACAGGTTCTAGCACGATCGGCACGGAGGCGTTACGGTCCCCAGCATGTCCAGAGAGCTCGAGGTCGAGGTCGGCCCCACCTGCATCAGCAGCGGCTACTGCCGCAACTTCGCGCCCGACGTGTTCGGGCAGAAGGAGGACCGCAAGTCCTTCGTGAAGAGCAACCCCGTCACCGAGACGCCCGAGGTCCTCGAGGCGTTCGAGAGCTGCCCGGTCGAGGCGATCACCGCCAAGGACATCGCCACCGGAGAAGAGGTGTTCCCCTGATGACGGACGCGCCTGTCCACCTGATCACCGAGAAGGTCGGCCATACGCTGGTCTGCACGATGAACCGGCCGGAGGCCAAGAACGCCTTCAGCCCCAACATGCTGAGCCGCATGCTCGGCGCGTGGGAGCAGGCCGACGCCGACGACGACATCCGCGTCGTCATCCTCACGGGTTCCACCGAGGTCTTCTGCGCCGGTGCCGACCTGAAGGCGATGATGAGCGCCCCGGACCCGGGCGACGAGCACGCGCGCCGCTACTCGGAGGACGCCGGCCTGGCGTGGAAGGCGCTGCTGCGCCACTACCGCCTCACGAAGCCGCTGATCGCCGCCGTCGAGGGCCCGGCCATCGCCGGCGGCACCGAGATCCTGCAGGCCACCGACATCCGCGTCGCCGGCGAGAGCGCGACGTTCGGCGTCGCCGAGGTCCGCCGCGGCCTGTTCCCGCTGGGCGGCTCGACGGTGCGCCTGCGCCGCCAGATCCCCTACACGATCGCCGCCGAGATGCTGCTGACCGGCAAGACGATCACGGCGCAGGAGGCCCTCCAGTACGGCCTCATCGGCCACGTCGTCCCGAACGGCGAGGCGCTGAAGAAGGCGCACGAGATCGCCGACGCCATCGCAGCCAACGGCCCGATCGCCGTGAGGTCGGTGCTGCGCAGCCTCAAGGAGACCGAGGGCCTGCCCGAGCCCGACGCGCTGAAGATCGAGCTGGAGATCGGCATCCCGGTCTTCGCCACCAACGACAGCAAGGAAGGGCCGCGCGCGTTCGCCGAGAAGCGTCAGCCGAACTTCACCGGCACGTGACGCCGACGGAGCTCACCCCAGGCGGCGACGACCTCGCGGTCGCCGTCCGCGAGCTCCTCGAGCACGCCGTCCGCAGCAAGGACGCGGACGGCGTGGCGGCAGCGACCGCCCTCGTGCGGCAGGCAACGGCGGCGCTGGGCGACCTGCGCGAGGGGCCGTGGGTGGTCGGCGGCACCTTGCCGTCGCCGTACAACCCGGTCGTCGGTCATGGGAACCCCATCGCGCCGCCGGTCGCCTTCACGAAGCACGACACCGACGGCGTGCGGGCCGAGGTCCGCTTCGGCACGGTCTACGAGGGCGCCCCCGGTCTCGTGCACGGCGGGATGCTCGCGCTCGTCATGGACCAGGTGTTCGGCGAGGCCGGGATCGCGGCGAAGGTCGCCGGCATGACGGTCGGCCTCGAGCTCCGGTATGCCGCACCCACCCCTGTGCTGAAGGACCTCGTGCTCGAGGCGCACGTCGTCGCCGCAGGTGAGCGGATCGTCGAGATGTCCGGCACCATCACCTGCGACGGCACGGTGACGGTCACGGCGACCGCGACGTTCTTCCGGCTCACCGAGGCGCACGCGCGACGCATCTTCCAGAGGGAAGCGATGTGACGCAGAGCGCCAAGTGGGGCCGCTACGGCAAGCGGCCGCTTCTGGTGCTCTGCCTCGTCGGGCTGGTCGACTCCTTCGACCGCGGCGTGCTGCCGGCCGTCCTCGAGGCCGTTCAGCGCGACCTCCGCATCAGCGACAGCCAGGCGGGGCTGCTCAACACCGCCCTGATCCTCGCGGCCCTGTCGCTGGCCGTCCCCGGTGGCCGGCTGGCCGACCGGATGGACCGGCGCACCCTGATGGGCGGCGTCCTGCTGCTGTGGTCGGCCACCACCGTCCTCGCCGGTGTCAGCCAGCGGTTCTGGCAGCTGTTCGCCACCCGGGCCGCGCTCGGCGCCGGCGACGCCATCAACGACCCGGCGGTGCAGTCCCTCGTCTGCGACTACTACCCGACGGCCATCCGCGGTCGGGCCTACGCCTGGCAGCGGGTCGTGCCGACGGTCGGCCTCGGCCTGGGCACCGCCATCGGCGGGGTGCTGCTGCACTTCTTCGGCTGGCGGGTCGCGGTCGTCACCGTGGGTGTCCCCGGTGTCCTCGTGGCGCTCATGGTGCGCGGCCTCCCCCTGCCGCGACGGGGCGAGAGCGACGACGCGGTCGAGCCGACCGAGTCCCTCGGTGGCTGGAAGGCGGTGCAGGCGGCGCTGGCCGTCCCGTCGATCCGGGTGCTGCTGGTGTCGACGGCGTTCATCAACGGCATCCTCACGGCGCTCGGCTTCTGGGGGATCGCCTACCACGTGCGGTCCTCCGGGCTCTCGGAGTCGGCCTCCCCCGCCATCGCCGGCAGCGTCATCCTGCTCGGAGCCATCGCCGGCGGTGTCGGCGGTGGCATCGCGACGGACAAGGTCCGCGGTCGCGTCCCGGGGGCGCTGATGCTGCTGACCGCCGGGGTGACCGCCGCCGGGGCCGCGCTGCTCTGGACGAGCTTCCTCGGCGGCATCCCCGTCTACGCCGTGCGGCTCCCGCTGCAGATGCTGGGGGTCGGCCTGGTCGTCAGCTGCCTGCCGCCGATCACGTGCATCACCGCCGAGGTCGTGCCACCGACGCTTCGCGGCACCTCCTTCGGCCTGCTCAAGCTCGGCGCCAACGTGCTCGGCGCCCTCACGCCCCTGGTCATCGGGCTGATCGCCGACAGCCGCAAGACGATCATCCACACCGGCGAGCTCAAGGGCGACCTCGGCTTCGCCTTCCTCTGCACCACTCCCGTCATCCTCGTCGGCTCGGCGCTGATGCTGCTCGGCGCCAAGCACCTGGACCGGGACACTGCCCGTGCGCTCGCGCCCGTTTGATGCTTCACTGAAACGAGAACACGTTCTAGATCGGGGAACAGCGTGTACCTGGACTACACCCCTGCCCAGCACGAGCTTCGGGACCAGCTGAGGGCCTACTTCACCGGCCTGCTCACGCCCGCGGTGAAGGCCGCCATGCAGGCGGAGGGCCACAACGGCCCGACGTCGCTGGAGATCCGGCAGAAGATGGGAGCCGACGGCTGGCTCGGCATCGGCTGGCCCACCGAGTACGGCGGCCAGGGCCGTTCCGTCCTCGAGCAGTTCGTCTTCTTCGACGAGGCCACCCGCGCCGGCGCTCCCGTGCCGATGATCGCGCTCAACACCGTCGGCCCGACGATCATGAAGCACGGCACGGACGCGCAGAAGGAGTACTTCCTGCCGCGCATCCTCGCCGGCACGCTCGACGTCGCCATCGGCTACACCGAGCCGGGCTCCGGCACCGACCTCGCGTCGCTCCGCACCAAGGCCGAACGCGTCGGGGACGAGTTCGTCGTCAACGGCAACAAGGTCTACACGACCGGTGGCCTCACGGCCGACTGGATCTGGCTGGCCGCGCGCACCAACCCGGATGCCCCCAAGCACAAGGGCATCACGATCCTCATGGTCGACACGAAGTCCCCCGGGTTCACGGCAACCCCGATCACGACGGTCGGCGGGGAGGTCACGTCCGCCACGTACTACGAGGACCTGCACGTGCCGGCCGACATGGTCATCGGCGAGGTCGACGCCGGCTGGCGGCTCATCACCGGCCAGCTCAACCACGAGCGGGTCGCCCTGGCCGCGATGGGCGGCAAGTCGCTGGAGCTCTTCGAGGCGGTCCGCACCTGGGCGACCCAGGAGACCAACGCCGCCGGTGAGCGGCTCATCGACGTGCCCTGGGTGCGGCAGACCCTGGCCCGCGTCTACGCGCGGCTCGAGGCGCTCAAGCTGCTCAACTGGCGAATGGCCTGGAAGACCGAGCAGGGCACGCTGACCCCGGCCGACGCCAGCGCCGGCAAGGTGTTCGGCTCCGAGAACGACATCGAGTGCTACAAGCTGCTGCTCGAGGTCATCGGCCGCGCCGGCATGCTGCAGAAGGGCTCCCCCGGCGCGGAGCTGAACGGCGCGATCGAGCACGCCTACCGCAGCGCCCCCGTCCGCACGTTCGGCGGCGGTTCCAACGAGGTGCAGCGCGAGATCCTCGCGCAGACCGCCCTCGGCCTGCCCCGAGGAGCGCGGTAACCATGGACTTCACCCCCACCGAGGAGCAGGCCGCCGTCGCGGGCCTCGCGACCGACCTGTTCGCCACCGCCACCCACCCGGGCCTCGGCGTCGAGGGCTTCGACACCGCGCTCTGGACCAAGCTCGTCGAGGGCGGCCTGCTCGGCCTGTCCGTCAGCGAGGAGCTCGGGGGCGGCGGCCTCCCCCTGGCCGTGAGCGCGGTCGTGGCGGAGGCAGCGGGCAAGGCCGCCGGCCGCGTCCCCGTCGTGCCCGTCCTGTCCGTGCTCCCGCTCCTGGAGGACGCTGCCCTGGTCGCGCAGGTGCTGAGCGGCGACGCGATCGTCGTGCCCGCTCTGAACGCCGACGGCTGGAACGCCGGCGTCACCGCCACCGACGGCACCCTCACCGGCACGCAGCTCGCCGTCGCCTGGGCACCCGAGGCGTCGCACGTCGTCGTCGCGGCGAGCGGCGCGCTCTACCTGGTCGCCACGAGCGACGTGACCCTCGAGCCGGTCAAGGTGAGCTCGCTCGAGCCCACGGCAACGATCACGTTCGACGGCACACCCGGAACGCCGCTCAGGGCCACCGTCGCCGACGCTGTCGCGCGGCACACGCTGCTGACCTGCTCCTACGGGGTCGGCGTGGCCGAGGCGTCGCTGCTCATCGCGGCGCAGCACGTGTCGACGCGCGAGCAGTTCGGCAAGCCGCTCGCCGCCTTCCAGACGATCACCTACCAGGTGGCCGACTGCTACATCGCCGTCGAGGCGATGCGGCTGACGGCGGCGCAGGCGGTGTGGCGCCTCGACCAGGGCCTCGACGCGGCCGAGCAGACGGCCATCGCGGCCTACTGGGGGTCCGACGGCATCCAGCACGTCGTCAGCAAGGCCGTGCACCTGCACGGCGGGCTCGGCGTCGACGTCAGCTACCCGCTGCACAAGTGGTTCCTCATCGGCAAGGTGCTCGAGCTCTCCCTCGGCGGTGCCCAGCGGACCCTGGAGTCCCTGGGCGACCTGCTCGCCAACCGATGAGCAGCTGGCACCCGGAGTACCTCGACCCCTCGCCCCGGCAGGCGCGCAAGCACGCCCTCGCCGAGGAGGTGCGCGGCCTCGTCGGTGACGTCCTCATGCTCGACGTCGAGAACGCCGACGAGGAGACGCTCGCGGAGGCCGAGGTCCGGATCGCCCTGCTCCGCAAGACGTTCACCGAGATGCCGGACATCCGTGACCCCGGACCGCACTGGACGAAGGTCGACAGCTCGCTGTTCGAGCGGTCGCCGCTCTCGGGCCTGTCGAACGCCCTGGCAGCCCCGCTGACCCTGGAGTTCGACGGTACGACGACCCGCGGGCACGCGACCTACCCGGCGCACTACGAGGGCCCGCCCGGGCTGGTCCACGGCGGGTACGTCATCAGCGCCTTCGACGACCTGCTCGGCGTCGCGCAGGCCGCGTCGGGCATCGCCGGTTTCACCGGGACGCTGTCGGTCCGGCTGCACGCCGGGACCCCGCTGAACCAGCGGATCGACTACGAGGCCGGCGTCAGCGAGGTGAAGGGCCGCAAGGTGGTCGCGTGGGGCAAGGCCTTCCTCGGCGACCAGCTGCTGGCCGAGGCCGAGGGCATCTTCATCGAGCCGCGGACCGGCCATCCCGGCAAGGCGATCCGGGCCCAGGTGGACGCTGCCCCGTAGCCGGGGCCACGGGGCAGCGCCCCCGGTGGCTCAGCTCGGCGAGCCGAGGACCCTCTGGCCCGAGATGCCGGCCG